>JAZKTK010000008.1:0-50196 GCA_036625595.1 Haloarculaceae archaeon
CCTCGGCACTCATAGGGTTCGTCATCGCGCATGCGGGTTCACACCCCGCGGGCTCGGAACACGAGCTTTCGTCATCGGCCACGCGGCGATACACGCCACAGTACAAAAAGCCCGTCAGTGCGCGCAACATGAGAGATGTAAGTCACAAAACGTTATGTGATGGAGTGTCCAATCCCAGCCAAGCAATGACAATCAGGCAGGTAACCGGATGGTACAGTCGGAGGCACGACGGGTACCAACAGACGAATCCGATAGGTGCCAGAGTATGAGTGGCGCAAAACTGGTCGGGCTCATCGTTCTCGGACTGCTTCTTTTCGGTGTCGTGGGTGCTGCAAACGCCGTCACGACCGCCGAACGAACAGTCTTAGACGCCGACTACGTCGACGAGCAACTCGAATCCGGCGGAGCCTACGAGTCGATACGGGAGACGACCATCGACGCTGTCGTCGACCGACTGGAGAACGAGAATCTCAGCGAGGGACAACAACTCCTTCAGGCGGGTGAGGAAACAGACAACCGGGCGCTCGTTGCCGACGCAATAACTGAAGAGTACATCCAGGAGCAAACCAGCGACAACATTCGGGAGTTGTACGCGTACCTGCACGGCGAGCAAGATTCACTGGGTATGGAAATCGATATGCAGCCGTTGAAAGACAATCTCGCCGACTCCTTCGCGGCGCAGGTCGATGAGAAAAACACGAGCACGCTGGTCGAAGAGTTCGGTCCGGACAGCTCTCAGACGCCGGTTCCAATCGATGGGGCTCTCGTCGAGCAGATGCGGTCGAGTCCAGAAGGATACGAGCAAGCACGGCTGGATTTCAGAGTCGACCTCGGCTTCGAAGTGACGGACAACGACGAGAAGCTATACCTCATCGGCGAGGACCCGCGGCAGTACAGCGAATCCGAAAAGGAGCAAATCGTCCAGAATCGGGAACAGGAGATTCGGAACGCAATCAGACAGGAGATACAGGACAGTTCGAGTCAGCTCTCGTCGAGAGTTCGTCAGGAGGTCCAACAGCGACGGGGCGATGCGAAAGACCGCATCTGTGAGTCGACGGTCGACGAGCTCAACCCGGACGCAGGACAGGAAGTCTGTTCGCCGCTCTACGAGGACAGCAGCGACACGACGCACCTGGACAACGTGACCTACGCGGCGGTCCAGCTACAGTACGTCATCGTTGACGGACTGACGCGCGAACAGGTGCAGTACGATTACAACCAGTTCAATACTGACCTCACCCAGTCCGAGGACCACCTCTCGACCGAAACGGGTGACCTCGCACGGGACCGCATCGAACAGGAGGTGCCGGACACGCTGAACGCCTCCGACCAGTTCGGCTCTGACGCGACAACCCAGTTCGAAAATGCACAGCGCACCGTCGGGATTATCGACACTGTCTATCTCGTGTTGCCCGTCGTGGCGCTGCTGCTCATCGGCCTCGCGTTCGTCATGACGCGCTCGCTGGAGACGACGGCGACGTTCACCGGTATCGTTCTCGCACTCGTGGGCGGTCTCTACTTCGTTGGGACGACGGTCTTCGGCGGAACTGTGGTCTCGGAAGTCGAATCAGCGATGCAGAGCAACGATGCACCCGAATTAAGCGACATCATCGTGACTCTCGTCGAGAGTATCCTCGGCGTCCTCACCACGCAGTCCGCCGTGTTGCTGGTCGTTGGTATCGCGCTAATCGTCCTGTCGTATCTGAGCAAGAGCGGTCGACTGCCTGTTTCAAACCACGGGTGAGAAACGCTCGCGGGCGCGAACGCTCGCCGGCTATTCTTTTTCGATTCGTTCGCGGGCTGCAGCGACGACCAGCGGGAGCGTAATCGTCGCATCGGCGTAGACGGAGGCATTCCGGGCAGCACGTTCAAGTTTGCCCCACGAACGCGCCTCGTCGAGTGTCGCGCCGGAGAGGCCGCCAGTCTGTGGCGGGTCCATCGTCAACTGGACGCCGTAGTCGTAGGCATCCGGAGCGACCAGCATCGTCTGGAGGACGTAATTCTTCGGAACGCCACCGCCGACGACGAGCGCACCCGCGTCGTCTGCCTCGAACGCCTGGTCGGTTAAGTCGTCCATGTCAGCGAGCGCATCCAGCGAGAAATCACTCGTCTGGGAGTACATCCACGACTGCAGCCCGAGTACCGAATCCTGGACTGCCGGGCAGTAGATGGGTACGTCCTCCTCGTATGCAGTCGCGGCGATACCCGGAGACTCGTCGACGCTCTCCCGGTCGTTGACCGCACCGTTGGCCCGACCCAGTTCTTCGGTGAGTCGCTGGATGCTGACGATACCCTCGTCGGCGAGCGGCGGGAACACCTCCGCTCTGAGATGGGACTCGAAGGCAGCGAAGTGCTCCTGGGGGAGGTAGACGTTGTAGATTCGGTCGACGCCCTCCTCGCGGAGCTGTTCGTCGTGGTCCCGTTCGGATTTCTCGGGGTCGTCGTGTGGCCCAGTGCGACCGTGGTGGTGCTTGCCGCCGATTGCCTCGATAGTGTCGTGAGTGAGATTCGCACCGGTGGTGACGAGGGCGTCGACGTAGCCGTCGCGAATCAGGTCGGCGACGATGGTCCGCATTCCAGCGGGAACCATCGCACCGGCCAGTCCCATGAACACGGTCGTGTCGTCGTCGCCGAACATCTCGGCGGTGATGTCGACAGCTTCGTGGACGGTCCGGCCGCCGATACCGCTGTGTGCGTACTCGTCGGCAAGGTCACCGACGCTCATGTCGGCGCGTGCCGCCGCGTGAGCGACCGGGTCGTGATGGAACTCCTCTCGCTCTGGTTCGTCAGTCATTGTTCCTGTGTGGTCGGTCGGCGGGCTAAAACACGGCGGTCTCGGGGCAAGAAGTTTGGCCTCCCTACCACTACAGTGTGAGAGTGACAGTCAGCCTCCCTGCCGCCTACGACGGTCCGGCGCTTGCCGACCTGGCCGCCGACGTGCCGACCGACAGCGACGAGACGCTCGCCGTGACAGCGCCGTTTACTGGTAAAACGGTCGGCAACGTCCCCGCGTGTACGCCCGCTGATGTCGATGCAGCGGCGGAACGAGCGCGGAAAGCGCAGGAATCGTGGTCGGGCCAGTCGGTCGACGAGCGGACTGCCACAATCGAGCGGTTCGTCTCACTCGTCGAAGAGTCTCGGAACGACCTCCTCGACCTCATCCAACTTGAGAGCGGGAAGGCCCGATACGACGCGCTCGAGGAGGTTCTCGACGTTGTGTCGACGGCAACCCATTACGCAGACCGAACGACAGCGTATCTCTCCGCCGAACGCAAAGCGGGTGTCGTCCCACTGTTGAGTCGCGTTCGAACACACCGGGACCCCTACGGTGTCGCCGGATTCATCACGCCGTGGAACTACCCGCTGACACTCGCCGTCTCCGACGCCCTGCCCGCACTGCTGGCAGGCAACGCCGTCCTCGTCAAGCCGGCGGAGCAAACACCACACACCGCGCTCTTCGTCGCCCGACTCCTGCACGAGGCTGGCGTCCCCGAAGACTGCTTTCAGGTCCTGCCTGGCGAGGGCGAGCGACTGGGCGCCCCGCTCGTCGAATCCGTCGACACCATCAGCTTCACCGGAAGTACCGCCGTCGGTCGGGAAGTCGCCGCCCACGCCGGGCGAGAACTCGTTCCGGCGTCGCTCGAACTCGGTGGCAACGGCCCGATGGTCGTTCGCGCGGACGCACCACTCGGGCGCACGGTCACGGGCGCAGTCCGTGGTGGATTCGCCAGCGCCGGCCAACTCTGTATCGCAACCGAGCGCATCTACGTGCACGAATCTCGATACGACGCCTTCTGTGACCGCCTCGTCGAGCGCGTGCGGGGCCTCGACCTCGGGACAGACTTCGACTACAGCACGGACGTTGGCTCGCTCATCTCCGAGGCTCAGCTCTCAAAAGTCCAGTCTCATATCGACGGCGCCGTCGAGGCCGGGGCAACACTCCTGACTGGTGGTCGCCACCGTCCCGACGTGGGGCCGCTCGTCTACGAGCCGACAGTGTTGACGGACGTTCCGGACGATACCAGCGTCGCCTGCGAGGAGACGTTCGGCCCGGTCGTGACCGTCACACCGGTCGAAGACGACGAGGACGCACTTGCTCGCGCGAACGACGGTCCCTACGGACTGCACGGCTCTGTCTGGTCGGGTGACTACGAGAGGGGAAGCGACGTTGCCCGCCAACTCGACTGTGGCACCGTCTGTGTCAACGACGCCTACATCTCGGTGTGGGCGGCGACAGACGCGCCGATGGGCGGGCGCAACGACTCGGGCATCGGTCGGCGGCACGGCGACGAGGGATTCGAAAAGTACACCGAGACCCAGAGCGTCGCCGTCCAGCGCGGCCATCCCATCGCACCGCCTGCCGGCGTTCCGAACCGCGTCGTCGCCGGCGTTCTCACGGCCTACCTTCGCGTCGCGCGGGCGGTGGGACTGCGATGACAGTCTTTCTCACCGGCTTCCCCGGCTTTCTCGGCGTCTCGCTGACCGAGCGCCTGCTCGAACGCGGCGAGTCTGTCACCTGTCTCGTCCAGCCGAAGTACCTCGATGTCGCCACCGAGCGGGCAGACAGCCTCCGTACGTCGGCCGACGTACCAGACGGCCGGCTCACGCTGGTTACCGGCGACATCACCGACCGGAATCTCGGCCTGGACGACCCCGAAACCGTCCGTGAGCGGACCACCGAACTCTACCACCTCGCGGCAATCTACGACCTGGGTGTCGACCGTGCGCCCGCCGAGGCGGTCAACGTCGGTGGGACAGAACGAATCCTCGATTTCGCGGCACGGGCCGACGTCAAGCGGCTCCATTACGTCAGTACCTGCTACGTCAGCGGCCGCCACGACGGCGTCTTCGGTCCCGACGACCTCGACGTGGGTCAGTCGTTCAACAACCACTACGAGGCGACGAAGTTCGAGGCTGAAGTCGCCGTTCAAGAGCGAATGGCCGATGGCCTCTCGGCAACAATCTACCGCCCGGCAATCGCCGTCGGCGACAGCCAGACCGGCGAGACGGCGAAGTACGATGGGCTCTACTACATGCTTCGGCTCCTCGACCGCCAGCCCCGGCTTGCGGTAGGGCCCGTCCACCCGCCGTCCCGACGATACGAGTTCAACGTCGTCCCACGGGATTTCGTCGTCGACGCCATCGCTGCCCTCAGCGGGCGCGATGAGACGGCTGGCGAAGTGTTCCAGCTCTGTAATCCGAACCCGCCGACGGTTCGCCAATTACTGGGACTGTGTGGCGAAGCACTCGGGCGGCGCGTCGTCCGCGCACCGGTCCACGCTGGCATGACTCGCCGACTGCTGGAGCGGTTCGACCAGCTCGCACGAGCGCTGGAGGTAGAACCGGCGACGATGGATTATCTCGCACACCCGACTCGATACATCTCCCCGAACACCCAGCGGGCGCTGGCGGATACCGACATCTCCTGTCCACCGCTGTCGGCGTACATCGATACTCTGGTCACGTACATGCGCGCCCATCCCGAGGTGTCAACCGACGCGATGGCCTGAAAAGAGCCTCACAACCCGGTCGGATGGTTGATGTACGTCGTCTCGACGCCCCACTCGTCGACGAGTTCCTGCAGCGCCTGCACCCCGAACGTCTCCGTCGCGTAGTGGCCAGCCAGGAAGACGTGGACACCCGCCTCGCGTGCCTCGTGGTAGGCTTTCCCCTTTCCTTCCCCGGTGACCAGTGCGTCGACGCCCTTCTCGATGGCTTCGTCCAGCCAGTCGGCGCCGCTGCCGGTGACGATTGCCACGTCACGAATCGGCGATGGACCGAAGTCGAGCGTCTGGATTCCCTGTCCGCCGGTATCGAGGTTCGCTTCGAGACGCTCGGCGAGCGTGTCGACGGTGTAGGGGTCGGTCGCAGTGCCACGCTGGCCGATGTACTCGCCGCCGAGTTCACCGAAAGGTGAGCGATTTCCCAGGTCGAGCACGTCGGCGACGCCGGCCGCGTTGCCGAGGTCCTGGTGACCGTCCAGGGGGAGATGCGAGACGTACAGCGCGATGTCGTCGTCGAGCAGCGCGGCGATGCGCCGGTAGTGTTTGCCGGTCACCCGCTCGAACCCGCCCCAGGAGAGCCCGTGGTGGGTGACGAGCAAATCCGCGCCAGCCTCGCTGGCACGGTCGATGGTCTCGACGGCGGCGTCGACAGCGAAGGCGACGTGGTCGACCTGCTGTGTGGCCGGCCCGACCTGGAGGCCGTTGGCGCTCGCGTCGAGGTCGGCGTAGGCGGCAGTCGCAAGTTCGTCGTCCAGTCGTGCGGTGAGTTCGGCACAGTCCATACGGAGTGGTTGACCCGGCCACCCCGTATGCGTTGTGACGCGTTGCCGTCGTTGCTTACTCCGAGCGGACCAACTGGTCACCGTCCTCGCCGATGAGACCGCGGTCGACCGCGAGGTCGATGACCTGTGCACACTCCGACTGGGAAAGCCCGTAAGCGTTGGCCGCGACCGTCTCGATTTCGTCGCGGTCGACGGGGAACGTTCGGTTCTGGAGGAGTCGCATCACCTTGTTGTACTCCAGCGCCGAGATGCTCGTCCGCACTGGCTCCGAATCGGACGCGGTCTCTGCACTCCCCTCAGCAGGTTCGGCAGTGCTCTCGTCAGTTCCGCTCGATTCACCACCGTCAACAGGTTCCTCGTCCGTAGACTCGCCAGTCGTCTGAAACTCCGTCGGAACGTCTGCTTCCATCGCCGACTGGAGTTCCTCGTCTTCATCATCTTCACCAGCGCCGTCCTCCTCGTCCAGAATACTGCTGTCGATATCCCCGGCCAGCGCATCAATATCATCGGCAGTCACGTCGTCGGTGTCTGATTCCTGCTCCGCCTGCGGCTCAGTCGCACTCTCAGTCTCCGGTTCACTCTCTGTCTTGGCACTGTCGGCAGTATCGAACTCCTCGGGAACGTCCGGCTCCATCGCCGACTGAAGCTCGTCGTCGGTTTCGTCTGTCTCCTCCCCGTCGTCGAGAATACCGGTGTCGATGTCACCGGCCAGTGCAGCTACGTCGTCAGCAGTGACTGGTTCGTCGTCAGCAGTTATCTCGTCAGCACCAGTCGTCTCGTCAGCATCGCCTGGGATTTCTTCGTCGTCAAACACGTCGTCCTCTTCGGCGGACTGCTCGCCTCCGCCAGCATCGGCTTCCGAGGTCTCTGCCACGTCGTCGGCCGCCAATTCCCCCATTTCGTCGCCCGATTCCAGCGTGGATTCCTCGCCTGCGGTCTCGTCGGCTGGCGCTGCAGTGTCCTCACTCGGTGTGTCACTCGCCGCGACACTGGTGTCCGCGGTCGCTGTCAGTGCGTCGCCCTGTGATTCCGTTGTTGCACCGAGTGAGGCAGTCCCGGACTCGACGACGGCGTCGAGAACCGTTTCGAGTTTCTGGTGACAGGCCGGGCACAGCGTCGCCGTCGGGACGTCCTCGCCCTCCCGAAGCGATTCGGGAACGACCGGGTACTGCTGGAGTCGCTCGTCGAGCGCCGCCCCACAGAAGTAACACGAAGAGAGATGGTCCATGCCAGAACCGAGCGGGGCAGGTGGCAAAAAACCCCACGCCCGCCGGACTGGCTGTCAGGCGTCGGCGTGTGCGTAGACGAACGTGCGCAGGAGTTTCGCTCCCAGCGTCGCCGCCTGCCCGTCGTCACGGTCGTTGACTTCGACGACATCGAAGCCAATCGTGTCGGGAGCGACTGACCGCACCACGTCGCGCATGGTCGCTGGCTCCAGTCCGAACGGCTCTTTCGTCCCCGTTCCGGGCGCGAATCCGGGGTCCGCGGCGTCGATGTCGACGCTCAGATACACGTCCCCCGAACCGCCGGGTTCCCACGAAGGTACCTCTGCTGGCGGAACGACCGTCACGTCCTCGCTGTCGGCTCGGTCCCACTCGGCTTCACAGCCGGCGCGACCACCCAGAACGACGGCGCGGTCAGCGACATCGAGCGCGTGGCGGGTAGCGGTCGCGTGGCTCAGCTCGTTGCCGGCGTAGGACTCCCGGAGGTCCAGATGGGCGTCGAGACAGACGAACACGTCGGGGTCGAGTGCGCGGACGCCCGCGACCGTAACGGTGTGCTCGCCGCCCACGAGAAGTGGAACCGACCCCTCGCTGTCGAAATCCGAGACGGTTCCGCTGAGAAAGTCCAGATACTCGGCGGCGTCGTCGGTGGGTGAGATGTCACCGTGGTCGTAGACCGCGAGGTCGGTAAAGTGCTGGCCGGTGTGTTGGTCGTAATCTTCGAACGACGCTGCAAAGTGGCGCACGCGGCGCGGGCCAAAGCGGGTGCCGGGCTGGAACGTCGTCGAGGCGTCCAGCGGCGCACCGATGACGGCGTAGTCGGCCTCGCTCCGGTCCGCCACGGCGCCGGGGAACATTAGACGATTTTGCGCTGTTCCTCGTACTGGAGGAACTCGATTTCGTCGTCGGCCGAGAGGTCTTCCTCGCCGGCGCGCATGACGAAATTATCGTACGTTTCGAGGTCCATGACCTGTACTTCGCCGTCGCGAACGTCGAGCACCTGGCCCTGTTTCCGGTTGATAATTGGCACCCACACCTTCGCGTCGACAGGCTGGGAGAGCGACCGCTTCTTCCCGTCGAAGACGCCCTTTGCGTCGATGCGCGCCTTCGCACTGCCGTGCTTGCCGGGCTTGGCGGTGCTGTAGGAGGTGATCTTACAGGGAACGTCGTCGATCATCACGTAGCTTCCCTCGTCGAGGTCACGAACTTCCGTCTGCTGTCGTGGCATGCTCCGGGATTGTCTACCGGCGAGTATAAACGGTTTGGAATGGCTCAGCTGCCGTCGTCGGTCTCGTCAGACTGTTGAACCGCTGCGCCACCGAATCCGAGCGCTCCGTTCGCACCCTCGCTGTCCTCGCGCTCGCGGAGGTTCTGCCGGGTGAACTGCGGTTTCGCGCGGATACCCCGCCGTTTGCGGAACGACCGATACAGCAAGAAGCCGACAACGAGCGTCAGTCCGCCGGCGGTGGCGATTGCGAGTGTCGACCCGGGCTGAAAGGAGTACAGCATCGCTGTGGAGATACCGCCAGCAGCGAGCGCCAGCCCCAGCACCAGTCGCTTGCCCAGGCGTTCGAGGACGAGCTCGGAGTCTTCGATGTCTGCGCGAATGTGGAAGTCCTCGCGCTCGACCCGGTCGAGTGCGTCCTCGATTTTCGGCGGAATCCGGACGGAAGATTCGACGGCGTCGCGTCCCTCCTGGACGCGGTCCTCGACGAAGTCACGGACCCCCGCCTCGATGAAGCCCTGTTCGTTGAGATACGTCGTCGCCACCGAGATGAAATCGAAGTCCGGGTCGAGCGTCACGCAGACGCCCTCGACGACGGTCGCCACGCGGAGGACGAGCGCCAGGTTCGAGGGGAGCCGAAGCGGGAACTCGTAGATGGTGTCCTCGACCTGCTGGACGATTTGCTGGACGCGGTACTGTTCGACATCTTCGCCGCGTGCGTCGGCGATAGCCAGTTCCATCACCTCGCTCATCACCTGCCGGTCGGCGTCCGGACTGAGCGTCCCCATCTCGATGAGCGTATCGAGGATAGCGTCGATGTCCTGGGCGGCAACGGCGGTGTAGAAGTCGACGATTTTGTTCTGGATGAACGGGTCGACGTAGCCACTCATCCCGAAATCATAGAAGACGAGCGTCCCATCGTCCTGCACCGCGAGGTTACCGGGATGCGGGTCGGCGTGGAAGACGCCGTCCTGGATAATCATATCGAGGTAGGCACGCTGGAGCGTCTCGGCTAATTCTGTTCGGTCGAGATGCTGCGTGTCCAGCTCGTCGACGTCGGAAATCTTCGTCCCTGGAACGTACTCCATCGTCAGAACCCGCCCGGTCGAGTGGGTTCCGATGGTGTCGGGGATACGGATGTCGTCGTTATCCCGGAAGTTGTCCTTGATTTCCTTGAGCATCCGGGCCTCGCGGTTGTAGTCCATCTCCTGGCGGATGGTCCGGGAGAACTCGTCGGCCAGCGTCTCCAGCGAAAACGCCTGTGCGTCGCTGACGAAACGGATAAGCAACGGAATCGACCAGCGGACGACCTTCAGGTCGGACTCGACGAGGTCTTTGACACCGGGACGGCGGACCTTCACCGCGACGGGCTGGCCATCGATTTCGGCGTAGTAGACCTGACCGAGGCTGGCACCGCTGATGGCGTCGGTGTCGAACTCGGTAAATCGGTCCTCGACCGGACCGAGGTCTTCCTCCAGCACAACTTTGGCGTCGGCCCACGCTGCAGGCGGGACGCTGTCCTGAAGTTTCGAGAATTCCGTGATGTACTCCGGCGGGAGGACGTCCGGCCGGGTTGAGAGGAGCTGGCCGAGTTTGATGAAGGTCGGTCCGAGGGTGAGCAGCGAGTCGAGCAACGCCGCGGCACGCTCGCGTCGCTTCTCGTTCGAGACCTGCCGGGAGCCACCGAACAGCAGGAACCGCCGGCGGTCACGAGCGTACGCGAGCATGAGCGGCAGAAACTGGTAGGCGACGACAACGAACCGCCAGTACGCACGCAGGTTCACCGTTTTTCACCCATCGATGGGAATTGTCGTCTCGGGCGCAGCCGACTGCTTGGGGATGTGGAGTTCGAGCACCCCGCGTTCGACAGTTCCCTCGGCACCGGAGCCGGTCGCATCCAGTGGCAGTGGGAGTTCCGCATCCAGAAACAGCGAGCGCTCCTCGCTGACATACCGGAATTCGGGTGGGACATCTTTCTCGCGGCGTGCCTCGATGACGAGTTTGCCGCTCTCGACGCTCGCGTCGACGGTTTCCGGGGTAGTTCCGGGCAAATCGATGACGAGCACGTACGCGTCCTCGCCCTCCAACAGGTCTGCATACACTGCGTCGGGCAGGTCACGCAACGCGTCACGGAGCGCTGACATACCCACGTATATGTGCCACCCGGCGTTAAAGCCCCCGATACTGCCCCAGCAGGAGTTCACTCTTCGAGGTCGGTCAGCGCGGCCACGCGGTCGGCACCAAGAACGCGCTTGCCCTCCCAGTTACGACTCGGCCGAGAGACGTGAATTCCGTCGATACCCGCGTTGTGGGCGGCCTCCACGTCCGTCGGGTCGTCACCGACCATCGCGCCGACGTGACCGTTATGGGCCACGCCCAGATCCGACATCGCCATCTCGACCGGCGTCGGGTCGGGTTTCCATCCCGTTTCGTCCGAACAGCAGACGACGGTATCGAACCAGTCGGCGATGTCGAGTCGGTCGAGTACCGGGCCAGTCAGGTACTCCTGACAGTGGGTGACAACCCCGACCGGAATGTCGAGGTCGGTGACGAAGTTGGCAGCATCGTCGTAGACGTACGTTGACTCGGCCCGCGTAATCGGGTCTTCGACCTCGTGGAACTCGTTCCAAAAGCGGTCGGGGTCGATGTCGCCCTTCGCGAACAGTTGCTCGCGGGCGTTGCCGATTCCGTACCACAGCAGTTCGGCCTCGCGGTCGGTAAACTCGTGTCCCAGCCGGTCACCTATCTCACCGACCACCTCGTGGATGTACGGCTGCTCGATATCGACGACGGTTCCGTCGAGGTCTAACAGCCAGAAGTCGTAGTCATCACCGGCCATCGGATTGCAATCCTAGGTCGCTTGCAAATAAGTACCTTCCGGTGAATATCACCGGTGGTTTCCGCACTCAGACTGATACTTGACGAACGTATTCCAGCACTGACGGGCAACTGTGGTCGTTCTTGTGGGCGTTATTCGTATATGTTGTCGAACCGCTCGGCGAGTTGGATATCGTTGTCGGTGATACCCCCGGCGTCGTGGGTCGTCAGCCTGACTTCGACTTCTCCCCAGGTGATAGTCATCTCGGGGTGGTGCCAGGCGTCCTCTGCGACCCCGCCTGCACCCGACGCGAAGCCGATGCCGTCGAGATAGGAGTCGAACTCGTAGGTGCGGACGATTTCGTCACCCTCGCGGGACCACGCGTCGGGAAGCCGTGTCTCGATTTCCTCGTCTGAGAGCAGGTCTGCCATATACGGTCGAACGGCTGCCAGGCCGAAGACAGTTTGGGTGGGTCCGTCGCCGGAGAATCAGTCGTCGAGTTGGTCGAGGACGGCAGTCGGCATCTCCTCGCGCATCCCTGGCGGAATCTCTTCAGGACTCATCCCCGCGACGAACGATGGTGGAACGTCGTCTTCCGGTCCGAAGTTGGGGTCGAACAGCTGGAGTGCCGTCTGGATGGTCGACCAGTCGTCTTCTGCGGCAGCATCACGGAGACTGCTTGTCGGCGCTGCCAGCAGCTGTGAGACGATAGCGTCGGCCATCGACTCGACGATTGCTTCCTCTTCCTCATCGAGGTCGAGTTTCCCGAGCGCCGTCTGGAGTTCGGTGGCTTTGACGCGCTCTGCGCTCTCGTACATCGCTGAGATGACCTGGTCGGCGCGCTTGCGCTTGTACTGTGCCAGCAGATTGTCGAACTCCGTGTCGACGATGTTCTCGACGGCTTGTGCAGCCCGTTCGCGCTGGCGGCGGGTCTTCTCGGTTACCGATTCGAGCGCGTCGAGGTCGTAGACAGTTACATCCGCCAGGTCGTCTGCGTCGGGAGAAACGTCACGCGGCTGAGCGATGTCGACGACGAACGTCTCCCCGGCGTCTGCCAGTGCGTCCCGGTCGATGACGGGACCCGACGAACCGGTCGCGGAGACGACCACGTCCGCTTCGGCGACAGCAACCGACAGCGCGTCGAGTGCGATTGCGCTGGCCTCCGCGTCTGTCTGTTCGGCGAGGTGAGCGGCGTGTGGGACCGTGCGGTTAGCCACCAGCAATCGTTCGACGTGCTCGCCCAGTGACTTGACGGCCAGGGACCCCATCTCGCCAGCGCCGACGACCAGCCCGGTCGCCTCTTCGAGTGCTCGCTGTTCGCTGGCGAGCTGGACCGCCGCACTCGCCAGCGAGACGACACCCTCGTTGATTGCCGTCTCCGTGCGTGCGCGCTCCCCGACGCGAATCGCTTTGGTTACGGCGTCTTCCAGGAGTGAGCCGATACCACCGACGCTTCGTGCGTCCTCGTATGCGTCGCTGACCTGCCCGAGAATCTGGTCCTCGCCGAGGACGAGCGATTCGAGCCCAGCCGCCACTCGCAGCAGGTGACGGAGACTCTGCTCGTGGTCCATCTCGGCGACGAGGGCCGAGTCGATACCATCCGTAACGACGCCGAGTGCGTCGCGCCCCGTTTCAAAATCGCTCGTGACGACGTATCCCTCCACGCGGTTGCACGTCTGCAGGACGTAGGCTTCCTCGACGCCCCGCTGGTCGAGCAGTGTCGCAGCCGTTCCGCGCTGGCTGGTCTCGACGACGGATTCGAGTTGCTCGACGGACGCGTTCGTGTGGGAGATGCTGATACCAGTGATGACGCCAGACCCGACTGTCACGAGCAATCACCTGTCACGTCCGAAATCACGTCAGATACTCTCTGTTCGACCTTTGAACTGCCACTATCTAAACCCTTCCAAACAATTTCGTCCCTGACGACCGCTCGCAAGACGGCGCGCCGCTGGTCGGACGACAACCGGTCTGTCAAATCCGCACGGAGGTCTGCTGTCAGGTCTGCCATCGCGCCAGCGTTCTCGACGACCGGTTCGATACGCTCCCGGAGTGCGCGGCTCAGTGCCGGACTCGTGCCGCCAGTCCCGACGGCGATTACGACCGGGTCGTCCCGGACCGTTGCGGGAACGACGACGCTCCCGGGGCCGCGCTCGCCGGATTCGTCGGCGCGGTTACAGAGAATACTCCGGTCGCGTGCGGCCGTCTCGATGGCGTCGTTGACCGCAGCGTCGTCGGTAGCCGCCACGACCAGCGCCGGGTCGATTCGGTCAATCCATTCGGCGACCGCCGCAGCGTCGGGGTCGGCTCGGACCTGTTCGGCTCCGCCGAAATCGGCGTCAGCGAAGGACGGACTGACCACGACTACCCCGGCCTCGCGGGCGAAGCGACGTGCTTTCCGTGCACCGACGCTCCCACCTCCGAAGACCAGCACCGTCTCACCGCCAAAATCGTGCAACAGTGGAATCATCGCAGTCGTTCTATCGGTCTTCGACCGTGTGAGAACTTAAACGACTCGCCCGTTCCCAGCAACCAGTAGTGAATTATTCGACGACAGCCGTCTCCGGACTCTCCGCGTCGCCCCGGACCGCCGTCGCGTCGTGGCCTGCCGCCTCGACCGCTGACAGAATCCCATCGGTGTCAGCGCTGGCCTCGAAATAAAACACCACGTCGAAGCTCCCGTCGCGGAGAAGTTGCTGGCACTCCCAGACGAACTCCTCGCCATCGAGCGTGAGTCCCTGGTGCTGGTTCGACGAGAACTCCGGGTCGTCGGTTCCCGAGTAGACGAACGTGTCCGTCGGGTCGTGTCCGGCGTGTTCGGCGATGATATCGCCGACGTCGACGGTCAGCTGGTGCATCTGTGTCTCACCGCTGCCGTCGAGGTCGGTGTGGACGACCAGTCCGTCGAGTTCAATTTCGCCAGGCTGAAGCAGTTCCCAGGTCCGTCGCCGGAGGTCCGCATCGATGGCATCGCTCATACTCGACGGTTCGCAGGCGCGCGTAAACGCCTCACGGTTCGTCGCTCCGAGTCTCGACGAGTCGGTGATGAACCACCGGACAACACGGTATTGAACCGCGGAATCACCCCAAAAATGGAACCGTAAGCACAAGATTCTTATCGGCAGCCTGATATCCTTTCGGTAATGTTGCGCCGATTGCGTCGTCTCGCCGATAGCGCCTACGAGCGTCTGCTACAGCGCGAACTCGGCCAGACACCCTCCCACGTCGCAGTCATCCAGGATGGCAATCGACGCTACGCGAGCAAGCAGGGGCAGGCAAAGACCGAAGGGCACCGCGAGGGCGCCCAGACCACCGAGCAGATTCTACACTGGTGTGACGAACTCGACATCGACGAGGTAACCCTCTACGCGTTCTCGACGGAAAACTTCGAACGCTCCGAGGAAGAACTGGAGGCGCTGTTCGACCTCATCACCGACAAGTTCTACGACTTCGCCGACGCCGACCGCGTTCACGAAGCGGGCGTCCGTATCCGCGCCATCGGCGACATCGACCGGTTGCCCGAACGGGTACAGGACGCCGTCGCCTACGCCGACCGCCGGACTAGCGAGTACGACGACCTCCACCTCAACATCGCACTGGCCTACGGTGGCCGCGCGGAACTGCTCGATGCGACCCGCGACGTGGCTCGCCGGGTCGCCGCGGGCGACCTGAAGCCGGACGATATCGACGACGAAACCGTCTCGGAGGCGCTGTACGAAGGTCCAACGCGGGACGTGGACCTCATCATCCGGACTGGCGGTGACGAACGCACCTCGAATTTCCTCCCGTGGCAGGCAAACGGCAACGAGGCGGCGGTGTACTTCTGTGCGCCCTACTGGCCGGAGTTCCGGAAAATCGATTTCCTGCGGTCGATTCGAACCTACGAGCACCGCGAGAAATCGTGGCGGCAGACTCGTGCTCGTCGTGCGCTCGCACTCGTCCGCGCGCTGGGCGAAGCCGAGTGTGCCGAAGCCACACGCGTCCTCCGACGCTTTCGCGGGGCACTCCCCAGCAGCGAGCGAGAAACTATCGACGCCGACCCTGTCGAGGAGCGCGACCCCGCCGCCGACTAGTCGTACTTCGGTGACTGGAGCGTCGTCTGTGCGGCCGGCGATTGTTCGACGATTTCCTGCATTCTCGGCGTGAAATCCCAGGTATGCAGCCGCGATGGATCGATGATGATGGTCACTTCCTCGCGCTCGTCGCTGAGGAGCCACTGTGCCATCTCCGCCTCCTGCGTCCCGAGATAGCGGTCGACGAGCGACCGGAGCACGTCTTTGGCCCCGTCTTCTTCGAGCGTCGCGGTTCCAGCCCCGCGCACGCCCATGTACGGCGGCCTGTTGGTCGACACCTCGAAGCAGACGTCGTCGTTCTTGCGGAGAAATCGAACGACATCTGCGCCCATCGAGGTGGCACACTCGAAAACGCCGTCACGGTAGCGAAACCACAGTGACAGCATCCAGAGACCGCCACTGGGGTTGTGACAGCCGAGTCGAATCGGGACGATAGCCTCGTCGAGAAACGTCTCGACTTCTTCCTGTGACCAAACGCCGTCGACAGTCGTCATTGTCACGGTATTCGTGCGCATTCGGCATACGCCTTCGGGGAACAGCGGTCCCAGAGTGGAGACCGGCTTCACGCGTGCCGGTGTCGCCACCACAGCTGATGGGCTTCGAGCGCGACGGCGAGCACGAGCGCGATGGCAGCGAGCAGCCCCCACCGTTCGAGCGACACCGGCTCGGTCCCAAGAACGAGCTGTGCCGGCGGCAGATACATCGCGCCGACGTGTACCAGGAAGGCAAGTGCCGTCCCGGCGAGCAAGATTGGACTCCGGAACGGTGATAACGTGAATATCGACTGCGTCTCCGAGCGGGCGTTCCCGATGTTGACGATTTCGAATAACACAAACAGGAGCAGTACCTGATTCCGGACCGCTGGCTCGGTCAGCCCGGTATCGAGCAGCCACTGGAAAGCGGCGAACCCGACGCCACCCATCACGACAGCGGCAACTGCCACCCGCTCTAGCATGAGCCGGTTGAAGATGCGTTCGTCCGGCGAGCGAGGTGGCCGGTCAAGCGTGTCATTTTCCTCGGGTTCGAACGCCAGTGCCACGTCCTGAATGCCGTTTGTCACCAGGTTGAGCCAGAGCAATTGCACCGGTGCAAGTGGGAGGGGGAGGCCGGCAGCCAGCGCGAGCAACACGAGCGCCACCTCGCCGGCACCAGTCGAGACGAGCAGATAGATGACCTTGCGGATGTTGTCGTAGGCGATTCGGCCCTGACGGATACCCGAGACGATGGTGGCGAAGTTGTCGTCACTGAGGATGATTTCGGAGGCGTCACGGGCCACGTCAGTGCCCGAGCGCCCCATCGAGATACCGATATTTGCCTGTGTCAGCGCCGGTGCGTCGTTGACGCCGTCACCGGTCACCGCGACGAAGTGACCAGCCTCGCGGGCCGCTTTCACGATGTCGAGTTTCTGCCCGGGCGAGACGCGTGCGAAGACCCGGACTCGTCCGACCAGTTCGGCCAACTCCTCGGCGTCGGCCTCCGCAATATCGCTCCCGGTCACGACGGTCGGGTCCTCGTCGGTCAGATTCAAATCCTCCGCGATGGCCAGCGCCGTCTCGGGGTGGTCGCCGGTCACCATCGTTACTGTGATGCCGGCGGCCGCGGCGCGTTCGACGGCCTCTCTGACGCCCGGGCGAATCGGGTCGACCATCCCGACGAATCCGAGAAACGTCAGCCCCGTCGGCTTGGACGGTGGTTCTCCCGGGTCGTAGTCGGAAATGCGTCCCTCTGCGAGTGCCAGCACCCGGTAGCCGTCACGAGCCATCTCGGTCGCCATCTCACGGGCCTGTTCGGGGTCGAAGGCAGCGTCGTCGACCGCGCGGTCGCACATCTCGATGATTTGCTCTGGCGCTCCCTTGACCGCGGTACGGACGCCCTCCTTCTCGTCGTCGTGAAACGTTGCCGCAAAGCGATACTCCGACTCGAACGGGATTTCGTCGACCTGCGGTGCCGCCTCCAGCGTCTCCGAACGCGTCCAGCCGAGTTTGTGCCCCAGCGTCAGCAACGCCACGTCTGTCGGGTCTCCGCGCCAGTCCCACTCACTGTCGCGGCGAAACAGCGACCCCTCGTTGCACAACACCCCCGCACGGGCGAGCCGTGCCAGGTCGTCGGCAACGTCGGGCGGCGGGGCCTGCCCGTCGTGGCGAACGTCGCCGTCGGGTGCGTACCCCTCACCGGACACCTCCAGTGTCATCCCGTCGGGCAGTCGAACCTGCCGGACGGTCAGTTCGTTCGCCGTCAGCGTCCCCGTCTTGTCCGTCGCAATCATCGTACAGCTCCCCAGCCCCTCCACGGCGACGAGCCGCCGGACGATGACGCCGACATCGGCCATCCGGCGACTCGCCACGCCGAGCGCGACGGTCATCCCGACAGGCAGCCCCTCGGGTATCGCCGACACTGCAAGTGCGACCGCAAAGAGGAACATCTCGACTGGCTCGTACCCCTGGACGAAAATACCGACGAGCGCAACGAACACGGCGGCGACCAGAACGGTGACGCTGAGTGCCTGCGTGAACCGCTCCATCCGCACGACCAGCGGTGGTTGGCCGCCCTCGACCGTCGTGATATCTTCGGCGAGCTGGCCGACGACAGTCTCTGCGCCCGTCTCGACGACGACGCCGCGGGCCCGTCCGCGCGTCACGACTGTCCCCGCGTAGGCGACGTTCTTCCGGTCGCCGACACCGAGTTCTTCGCTCGTCTCCCAGTCGGCATCTTTCTCGACCGGTTCACTCTCGCCGGTGAGCGCCGACTCGTCAACTGCGAGGTTCTGCGCGTCAAGCAGGCGAACGTCAGCCGGGACGCGAAACCCCGACTCCAGCAACAGGATGTCGCCCGGCACCACCTCGGCGCTGTCCACTTCGACCGTCTCACCGTCACGGATGACTGTCGCTCGCGTCCGGATGAGGTCCTGCAGTGCGCGACTGCTCCGCTCGGCACGCCACTCCTGAACCCCACCGACGACGGCATTGACCACCAGCACGAGTGCGATAAAGGCCGCGTCGACTTCCTCGCCGATTGCCAGCGAGACGACCGCCGCAACGGCGAGGATGTAGATGAGCGGACTCTTGAACTGTCGGAGGAAGATACGCCAGGTCGGAACTGGATCGGCTCTCGGCAGTTCGTTCGGCCCCACTTCGGCACGTCGCCGGTCGGCCTCTGCCGACGAAAGCCCGTCAGTATCGGCGTCGACCATGTCCAGTGTCTCTGAATGGTCGCGTTGGTACCAGTCGCGCTCCGTCGAATCAGCTGTGGTGTCGGCCGACATCGACTCTCGGTAGAAGTGTCTCAGGGGGAGTATTTCAATCCCCTCTGTAAGTGTTCCAACGGAACAGGAATATGTTTCTAGACTGAGTATTTGAGAGGGGCGCGACGTGATTCGGTCTACCGACCGAACTTCCGAAAGACTCGCTCTGCTCGTCTTTCGGCGTTTGGCCTACCGGCCAAACCGACGCTGGCGCTCCTGATAATCCCGAAGCGCACGGAGGTAGTCCCGTTTGCGGAAGTTCTGCCAGTTCACGTCCGTGAAGTACAGTTCCGAGTAGACGGACTGCCAGATCATGAAATCCGAGAGACGCTCGGCCCCCGTCTTGATGACTAAATCCGGTGCAGTCGGAAACACCAGCCGTCCTTCGATGTCGTCCTCGGAAATGTCCTCGGGCGAGAGGTCACCGGCTTCGACGTCTTCGGCGATGCTCCGAACCGCGGTGGCGAACTCGTGTTTGCCGCCGAGACCGATGCTCACCTGGACCGGTGCGTCGACGCGCTCGTGGTCCGCTGGACCGCGAACCGCCAGTTCTCGCGGTGAGTCGACGGCTTCCAGTTGTTCGCGCAGCGTTGGAACCGCCTCCTCGTCGAGGACACTCACGTAGACGACGACGCGCTCGGCACCGTACTCGAACATCCACTCTAGCAGGGACGACAGGGTGTCGTAGGCTCCCGGGGTCAACAGGTCTCGTTCGGTGACGACGACAGCAACGGTATCGGGGAGGGCAGCGTCGCTGAGGCGGATACGGGCGGCGAGATAGGTGTCGTACAGACCCACACCGGCGCTTTTCTGGGCGAGAGCCTAAAACCAACGGCTCCGGCTTCGCTTCGGAAAGAGTAAGTGCATCTCGGAAATATCCGGCGGTAGTGACTTCCACTGTCCGACGGGCGGCCGCGTTCGCGCTCGTCGGGAGTCTCGCCTTCGCGGTCCCCGTCTTTGCGGCGATAGACGAGCCAGCGTTCGCTACCGTTGCGACCGCCGGCCCATTCCTCGTCGTCGCCGCCTTCGCGCTCTCGGTCGAAGAAGGGACGACCGCATTCGAGTTGTTCGCCCGGCCCGGCGACCGCCGCGACGGGAAACTCTACGGACTGGCTGGCTTTACGCTCGCCGCGGCGGGTCTCGCTATCTTCACCATCGGCTTCGGCATGCCACACCACGTCTTCGTCGGAACAGTGTTGCTAGTCTCGTTTGGCAATCTCGGCGCGCAAATCGTCCGACTCTGGACGACCGAGCGCGTCCTCGCGACAGCCGGATTCGTCACCGCTGGTGCCATCGCTGCCGCTATCGGCCAGTTCAGCGCGGCGTGGCTCGTCGGCCTCCCGGCGCAGGTGCCCCGGCTTGCCTTCCTCGCGACCAGCGGTGCGCTCCTCGCAGCGCTCCTCCGGGCCGTGCTCTTCCAGCGTGACGACCCGCTCGTGATGGCCGTCGTCGCGATGCTACTGTGGCTGTTTACCTCACTGACGGGAGACATCTCGACGACGCGTATCGCCGTCGCACTCGGCGTCACCGTCGTCCTCGGCTACGCGTCCTACGCGCTGGAGACTGCCTCGCTCCCCGGCATGCTCACCGGCGTTTTGCTCGGTCTGTGGACCATCGTTCTCGGCGACTACGGCTGGTTCGCAATGCTCATCGCCTTTTTCGGCATCGGCGGGTTGGCCGCGAAGTACCGCTACGAGGAGAAAAAACGGCGAGGTATCGCCGAAGCAAACGAGGGGGCCCGCGGGTCCAGCAACGTCCTCGCGAACTCACTGGTCGCACTCGTCGCGGTACTCGCATCCGCGGCCAGTCCCGACTTCGGCGTGCCGTCACGGCTCTTCCTCTTTGCCTTTGCCGGCTCGGTCGCCGCTGCGATGTCCGACACCCTCTCCAGTGAACTCGGCGGCCTCTTCGACAATCCGCGACTCATCACGAACCTGCAGGTGGTCGAGCCAGGAACCGACGGTGCGGTGACCTGGCAGGGAGAGCTGGCCGGTTTCGCCGGGGCCGGCATCGTCGCCGGTATCGCGCTGTTCGGATTCGAGACGATGCAGCCGGTCGGTGCCGGCGTTATCGTCGCTGCGGGTGTGGCCGGCATGACCGTCGACAGCATCCTCGGGGCGACAATCGAGGGGTGGCTGGTGGGCAACCAGGGCGTGAATTTCCTCGCGACGCTGGCCGCAGCAATCGTCGGCGGGCTGCTCGCGGTCGCTGTTGGACTCACCACACTATGACAGCAATTCGTGAGGGAGCGCCTGCGGACCTGCCTCGCCTTCGCACCATCCAGTCTGCGCTGGCAGAGCCCTGGCCGGAACTACTGGCGACGGCAACGAAAGGCCCACCCCCGCTGTACGTGCTCGTCGACGGGCAGCCGATGGGGTACGCACTCGTCGTCGGCGAACGCGAGGGTGTCGCCTACGTCCCCGAATTCGCCGTTCACCCTGACGAGCAGGGGCAGGGGTACGGCTCGCAACTGATGACGTGGCTCTGTGACCGACTGGCCGGGGAGTACGAAGAGATACGCCTGACCGTTCAGGAACGCGACGAGCGGGCACGTGACTTCTATCGCGCCCACGGATTCGAGCAAATCGACCGCCTCGAGGACCACTTCGAGAGCGGGGACGGTCTGTTGCTCGCCCGGTCACTCTCGAGTTAGAAGTCGGAGCCGGCGCGCACTCGAACGTTCGTCGGCTGTTTGACGAACTCGCCGATATCGGTCGCAACAATCTGACCGACGCCGCGCTGGGCGGCCACATCGAGTATCCGCTGACTGAGTGTGTCGTCGAGGACCACAGTCGCGGGGACGGTCTCAGCCGCTTCGATTGTCTCGAACACGTCGTCGGCAGCCGATTCCTCCAGAAGAGTCAGCGTCTCGTCGAGTAGCCGCGCCTGGCCAGAGTCCTCGGCGATGACCGCGTGGACGTGCCCCGCGAGCGTCTCCGGTGGACCCTCGACAGCCGACGACGCCTCGGTTTCCGACCCCTCATCGACGGCCGACTCCGCCGTTTCCGTCGGTTCTTCGGCTGCCGCCGGCGTCTCGTCCGATGTGGACTCACCGGCCGATGCCGAGTCATCTGTCGCCGAACTCGCAGTCTCAGTGTTGGCGGAATCCGCCGATGTCTCCGCTTCGTTCGTCGCATCCGACTCGGCACTCTGCGTTCCGGTCACCGCCTGTTCGACTGCAGTCGACTGCTGAGCGGAAGCCGTCGACGCTGTGCTGTCAGGAGCGGTTTCAGCAGTGTGGTCATCGGGAGTCGACTCACCAGCGGAGCCGGACGTCGCGTCGTCGTCGGTCGCGCTATCCGCGGTCTCAGTGCCGTCTGGCGAGGGGTCGGGTTCGGCAGTGGTCCCGGGAGTCAGATACTCGTGGGGCGACGGGTGCTCTGCAACTTCGTCGTAGAGCGCCTTTTTCCGGAGTGCCGACAGTATCTCCGACCGCGAGAGGTCTTCGACCGAGCGACCAGCCGGAGCGAAGGTTACGTAGTCAACGGCGCCGACCTGCGCGAGTTCTTTCAGGATGAGGTCCCCGCCACGGTCCCCGTCGAGGAACGCCGTCACCGTCCGACCGTGGGTCAACTCCGCGATAGTGTCGGGAACGTCGGTCCCCTCGACGGCGACTGCGTTTTTGATACCGTACTGGAGGAGCTTCAACACGTCTGCACGGCCTTCGACGAGGATGATGGCGTCGCTGTTTGCGACGCGGGGCCCCGCCGGCAGCCCCTCGTACTCTGTAATGTGTTCGACGCGGACGTTCTGGCGCACCTCCTCGACGAGTTCAGTACTCGATAGTGTGGACTCTTCGAACTCCGCGAGGAGGTCCGTCGCGCGCTGGACGACTGTGCGTCGCTTGGCCGCGCGGGCGTCTTCGAGTTCGGTCACCTCGAACTCCGCCCGGCACGGCCCGACCCGGTCGATTGTCTCCAGTCCGGCCGCGAGGACGGCCGTCTCGACCTTGTCGAGACCGCTCGCGATGGTGACTGTTCCGAAGGAACGGCCTCCCTCAGATTCTATTTGTACGTCGATACGGCCGACCTTCGAGGACTCCTGAAGGTCACGGAGGTCGAGGTCGTCGCCGAGCAAGCCTTCGGTCTGGCCGAAGATAGCACCGACAACGTCACTCCGCTCGACCACCCCGCTCGCGCGGATGTCTGCGTGAATGAGATATTTCGCTGAATCCTGCATGATGTATCGCCTCCCGTGCTGGGAGTACGTGTGTGAATCGTGATGATGCCATGAGTGTGCTCATGGGCACGTTTAAATAGGGAAGGTGTGGGGAAATAGCTGGCGGGACGAAACCCCAGACAGAGCTAAACGTGTCGAGCCGATAGTTTGACACATGATAACACCCATCTTAATTGGGGTGGGGGTACTACTCGCAGCGGCGTACGTTCTCGCACCGCTGTTACGGAGCGAAGCAGACCTGAAGCCGTTCCGGCGGGCGCGACCAGGGACGAGACACCTCCACGGACTCGACAGTGTCGACGTGACGGTGACCGAGCCAGACCACCGGGTCTGTCCCCACTGCGGGGAGACTGTCGGAGCCGACTTCGACTTCTGCGGAGCGTGTGCATTGCCACTGCCCTGAGACACATCTCAAACAGCGAAAATCCGGGTGAGGTTCGAGATTTCGGCGGTTTTCGGTATCTTACGGTAAAAGACAGAGTTAAATCCCACTGGATGGGAGACTGTGGTATGGTGGGCATCGCGTTGCTCGTCGTCGCGGCGATACTGTGTCTGGCATACATCGTTGAGCCGCTCGTCACGAAGAACGCTCAGGTACCGTGGGACCGGTTCGGTTTATACGGGAGTAACTCGACAGAAAAGAGCGAACAGACGGCGGGTCGACCAGTTGATTCGAGCGAGCGGCGAGCGATGACAGACGGCGGCCGTGTTTGTCATAACTGCGGGTCGTACGTCGAGGGCGACTACCTCTACTGTGCCGAATGCTTGATGCCGCGCGTATGAATCGCAGCGGGTGAGAGCATCGGTGAAGCTTTTCAGGCCCACCCCAGTAGAGGCGGACATGCAGACACACATCGTCCCGGTCGGGTTCGATTACGACCGGCTCATCGCGCCGCTCGTGCGCGAGCAGATGGATGTCGACCGCGTCATCCTGCTGGAGGGGGCCGTGGGAAGCGAGGCCAACGTCGAGTACTCACGCCGCCTCGCCGAGAAACTCGAACAGGACTACCGGAATCTCCTGGGGGCCGAAACCGAACGGGTCGTCATCGAGGACGTTTACGACTACGACACCGCCTTCGAGCAGGCGTTCGAGCTCATCAACGCGGAACTCGACCGGAAAGGCGAGGGCGAGACAACACCGTCCGGCGAGGTCTGGGTCAACATCTCCGCGATGCCCCGCACCGTCTCCTTTGCCTTCGCGACAGCCGCCCACTCTATCATGGTCGAACGCGAGGACGACCGGCGGCGCATCCACACCTACTACACCGTCCCCGAGAAGTATCTGGAGACCGAACTCGCCGAGGAACTCCATCGTCAAATAGACTTGCTGGAGGACATCCAGAACGACGCCAGCGATGACGAGGACGAACGCGTCGCCGAGCGCCTCGACAGCGCCCGGACACTGCTCTCGGAGTTCGACGAACGCGGGACAACCATCGGCGCGAAGGAAATCGACGGCAGCCACATCGTCGAACTCCCTGTCGCCTCCTTCTCGAACGTCAAGCCCTTCGAGGAAGTCATCCTCTTTACGCTCGGCGAACACGGCGTCTTCGAATCGGTCTCGGAACTCGCCCAGCAACTCGCACGGGAACTCGGCGAGGAGTACACCGACAGCTTCCGCTCGAAGGTCATCTACAACGTCGACAGACTCGGACCCGGCGGCAAGGGGTACATCGAACAGGAAGAACACGGCAAGTCCTACCGGACGCGGCTCTCGCGCATCGGCGAACTGTGGGTTCGCGCCCACGGAGACTCGGAACCGGACGCGCTGGCCTAGAGCCGCTCTCCGTCTGTGGTTGCGTCCGTCTCACTCGTTTTCGCGCCAGTCGATGGCACGCCGTCCGCATAGCGCGTCCACAGCACCAGCACGCTCGGCAGGACGACGACGCTCGCGAGGAACGCGTACACGATGGTGATGGCTGTCACGGTCCCGAACCGCTGGAGCGAGGGAACCAGCGCGAGCATGAGAACGCCGAACCCAACCGTGGTGGTCGCCGCACTGCCCAGCAGTGCGCCGCCAGTCCCGCGGATAGTCGCATCCAGTGCCGTCTCCACGTCGTCTGTCCGGTCGCGTTCGAGGACGAACCGCTCGGCGACGTGAATCGAGTAGTCCACGCCCAGCCCGATTGCGATGCTCGTGATGATTGCTGTCTCCGTGGTGAAGGCGATGTCGAGCAGGTACATCGTCCCGAGCACCCACGCGAGCGCGACGAGGACTGGCACGAGCGTCAACACGCCCAACATGGCCGTCCCGTGGCGGTACCGATACAGCACAGCGAGGAACGCGAGGATGACGCCAAGCGTGACGAGGAACGTCTCGACGAGCGTCACCAGCAGGTCCGACTGGACCAGCGCAGTCAGCACCGGCTGGCCCGTCGCCGTCGCAGTCACGCCGCTGGCCCCGTTGAAGGCTGCCGCAACCTCGCGGGCGTCGTCGGACAGCGCTGACGGTGGAACGCCACCACGAACGGAGATGGTCATCCGTGCGGCGGTGTACCCGCCGTCTTCGCGGACGAGGACGTCGTCTGCCCGGTCGGGCGCGGCAGCAGCGGCGGCATCGAGAACGGCCGTGACGTTCTCCTCCGGCCGGCCGTCGCCGTCAGTGTCGGCGGCGTCGAGTTGGGCTGCCACCGTGGCGTTCTCCCGTGCCGTCTGGTCCAGAAACGACAGCGGGTCGTCGATGGCAGGCCGCCCGGAAGAGAGGACGACAGTCGAATTCTGTGCTGCCGCTCGCGAACGGGCAACTGCGAGTCGGTCGAACGTGTCGGCCGTGGCGACATCGCCCTCTATCAGTATCTCGGTGCGAGCGGTGTCGCGGAACTGCAGGAAGTTGTCGTTGAGATACTCGACGTTCGCGAGCAGGTCGTAGTTACCCGGCGCGAACGGGTCGGGCAGCGATTCCATCCACTCCGGCGTCTCGCGGGGCAGGAAATCCTCCTGACGGAACGTGGTGTCGGTGTTCGCCGCACCGTAGACCCCGCCCGCCGAGAGAATGAGTGCAACAACGAGGACAGCGACGGGCGCGCGCTTGGCTGCGGCCGCACCCACGCCAAGTACGCGCGTGGCGACTCCGCTCTCAACGCCGAAGGCTGGGCGCTGCCAGCGACGCACCCCCGAGAGCAGGCTGTCGAGTTCGACTTTCAACGCGGGCAAAAAGAAGCCAAAGACGACGAAAGCAGCGGCGATACCAGCAGCGCTCACCAGCCCGAAATCACGGATTGGCGGAATCGGGCTGACCAGGTTCGAGAGAAAACCCACCATCGTCGTCACCGTCGCCGCCGCGATAGCGAGGACGACTTCGCCGAGTCCGAACCGCATCGACTCCCGAATCGAGCGGCCGCCGGTCTGCGCTTCTCGGTAGCGCATCACGACGTGGAGCGCGTAGTCGATAGAGAGACCGATGAGCAAGAACGGAACGGCGATGAGGATCTGGGTGAAGCCGATGTTGGCCCAGCCCATGAATCCGGCCATCCAGACGAGCACGAGGACGATACCGCCCATCCCCAGCGCCACGTCCAGCAGGTCACGGTAGGCGATGGCGAGAATCGCCAGCACGAGCAAGAGAGCAACGGGACCGATGAGCGCGAAACTGTCACCGGTCGCCTGGCCGGACTCCTCGTTGAGGATGCCCACGCCGAATGCGAACGCCTCGTCGGGGTCGACTGCCTGCTGTGCGAGCGTCTCGATAGCCAGCTGGCCGGCGACCAGCTCCGGCGAGGGGTCGTTCTCTGCGTTCGGTCCACTCTGCTGGAACACCAGCAGGAGGCGCGCGTTCGCTTGTCCGGACCCACTCTCGTAGTCGGTCGGGAGGAACGCAGCAGGCTCGGGGCCGTCTCCGCCCGGCGGCCCGCCACCGGCAAGCACACGGTCGAGGGTCTGCTGGAACGCCGACTCGTTGAGTCCGTCGAGCGCGTCGATTTGCTCGGCCAGCGTCGGCGTTCCGGTCGGCGGACCAGGCGAGTTCTGATGGACCGCCGCCGTGGCGACGAGGTTCGCGAGTCCGACGGTCGATTGGCCGTCGACGAGGGTCGGTCCAACGGTCCCGTTCTCGCGGAGTCGTTGCTGGAGGCGGAGCGTGTCCAGCAACGAGTCTCTCGTCA
Organism: Haloarculaceae archaeon; assembly: GCA_036625595.1. Lineage (GTDB taxonomy): Archaea > Halobacteriota > Halobacteria > Halobacteriales > Haloarculaceae > Salinibaculum. The sequence continues at coordinate 27,146 of JAZKTK010000008.1, forward strand.
GGACGTTCTCGCCGCGAACGACCACCTGGACTGCCGTCTGGTTCTCCGGGCCAGTGTCGAAGTTGTTCTGAATGTAGTCGAGTTTCTGCTGTTCGGTCGAGTCAGATTGAAACTGCGCGAGCGACAGCGAGGAGTCGACACCACCAGCAGCGCTCCCGACAATCAGTGTCGCCACCAGAAAGATGAGGATGACGAGTTTGCTTCGGTCGGTAATCAGTCTGGCGTACCGTTCGATTGGGTCTCTGGAGGGCGGCTCCGACATTCGTTTGGCCTGACGACAGGCGCTGTGATTGTTTTACTGGTTCAACTGTCGAAGGAGCGGTGACCCTCTCACTCACCCGTTGCGTTCGATTTTCGTCACGCGCGTCGTCAGCGCGAGAAACACCGCCACGACGGTCAGCACCACGGCCCACCCGGCAGCGAGGTCGTGTGCGGGAATCGCGTGGGTAATCTCACCGGCCATAACCTCCGCGCGCAAGATGGTGTGGTGTGGTCCCTCCAGAATCGGCCAGAAGTAGTCGACCACGTCGTTGAAGCCGTACCAGACGGTGGCGACGGCGACCGCTGGAACCGAAAACGAGGCGTAGCGGTGGATGATGAAGGCCTCGACGGCCATCGCCATGTGACTCAGAATGAGAAACCAGTAGAGCCACGCTGGGATACTGCCGGGCCCGTTCAGCGCGAGTTGGACGTAGGGAGTCCAGAGACCGAGTTTGATACACCCGAAGAAGGCGAGTGCGTGAATTGGTTCGGCAAACGACCAGTCGAGTCGCCACGCAATCAACGAGAGCGCAATGAAGAGTGTTGCTGCGGGCGAGTCGGGGATGAGCGGCCACGCCGCCAGCGGAGCCATCCCGAGCTGGCCTTCGACAGCGAACGCCAGCGGGCGGCCGGCGTAATACCAGAAGCCAAACAGCGTGCCGACGAGGTTGACGATGGCGATTGGCCAGGCCAGTCGGAGCGCGATGTTCTCCAGCCACACCGGGAGCGGTGCAACGTACCACGGCAGGTTTTCTGGCTCTGGAATCGGGGCGTCGAAAAAGCGGGCGACGAGTGAGTCGAGACGCGTACCGACGCCGGTGGATGCCATTGCCGGGGAGTCGGGCGGCGGCGGCAAAACGGTAGCGGTCCCCGGCCAACAGACACGACGCGAACGAGCCCAGAGCGGGTGCGGGCCGGGGAAAGCGACCGGTTAAGTGATTCCAATCCCTAGCGGCGACCATGTCAGACGAGACGGATCTGGAGGAGCTTCGGCGCGGGACCGACCTGGTCAAGCGCGGCTTCGCCAAGATGCAGAAGGGTGGCGTCATCATGGACGTGGTCAACCGCGAGCAGGCCCGCATCGCCGAAGACGTGGGAGCAGTCGCGGTGATGAACCTCGAAGCCGTGCCCGCGGACATCCGCAAACGCGGCGGCGTCGCTCGGATGGCCGATCCCGCCTCCCTGCTGGAGATTATCGACGAAGTCTCTATCCCAGTGATGGGCAAGGCCCGCATCGGCCACACGACGGAAGCCCAGATTCTCGAAGCCGCCGGCGCGGACATGCTCGACGAGAGCGAGGTCCTCACGCCGGCAGACGACCGCTACCACATCGACAAGCGAGAGTTCACCGCGCCCTTCGTCTGTGGCGCTCGCAACCTCGGCGAAGCGCTCCGGCGCATCGACGAAGGGGCGGCGATGATTCGCACCAAAGGCGAGGCCGGCACCGGCGACGTGAACCAGGCCGTCCACCACCAGCGCAACATCAAAGGCTCCATCCGCAAACTCGAAGGGATGAGCCACGAAGAGCGCGAGAAGTGGGCCCGCGAACACGACGCGCCCGCCGACCTCGTCCACGACACCGCAGACCGCGGCCGACTGCCGGTCGTCAACTTCGCCGCCGGCGGCATCGCGACGCCCGCCGACGCCGCACTCATGATGCACCACGGCTGTGACGGCATCTTCGTTGGCTCTGGTATCTTCGGTGCCGAGAATCCCGAGGCGATGGGGACCGCCATCGTCGAGGCAGTCAACAACTGGGACGACCCAGAGGCACTCGTCGAAATCGCCTCCAACGCCGGCCAGGGGATGAGCGGCGACGCCAACGTCGACCTGCCCGAAGAAGAGAAAATGCAGGGCCGCGGCGTCTAGAGCGATGGCTGAGGGCAGCGACCGCTCCGGCGTCGACGCGACGACCGACAGCGACCGCTCGCCCGCAGACATCGTCGATGACATCGACCGACCGGTCTTGCTGTTCGACGGCGTCTGTAACCTCTGTAACTCGACGATTCGGGCTATCGTCAGGTTAGACGACGAGGGCGAGATTCTGTTTGCACCGCTCCAGTCAGACGTGGCGACGGAACTCCTCGACCGCGCAGGGATGGACGCCGATTACTTCGACTCTGTCGTTCTCGTCGAAGACGACACGGTGTACACCAAATCGACCGCAGTGCTCCGAGTTTGCCGGAAGCTCGACGGTCCCGCACCGCTGCTCTATCCGCTGGTCTACCTGCCCGAACGGCTCCGGGACGCCGTCTACGATTTTATCGCCGACCACCGCTACCAGGTGTTCGGCAAGAAAGACGAGTGTCCGATACCGCCCGAGCGTATCCGCCAGCGCTATCTCGAACGGTCACTGGCCTGACTCGCCAGGCTAATCACGGGTTACCGGAACAGTGACGCGACGATACCAGCAGTAACCGAAACCGACAGTGTGACACACGGAGGTAGCGTGCCAGCACGTTTCAGTACGATGTTATTTACTAAGACGGCGTCGGTACTACTACGATGACAGCTATGACTGAAACAGACGACTCGACAGTACAGCGTGACGGCAGCGAAACCGTAGCAGCGCTTGGCAAGGGCCTCGACTGGCTCGTGACAGCAGTGCTCGTTCTCGGTGGCCTGCTCGTCGGGGCGCTTGGCTTCCTCCTGAATGCAGCCGCAGACCGTGCGGAAATCGCCGAACTCGTCGCCGAGGGGACGATACAGTCCACAGTGCTCTCTGACGCCGAACTGGTCGACGTCACGTACGCGATGGCGTGGTGGGGCGGTGTCGGTCTGGCCGTCGTCGGACTGCTCATGCTCGTCGGCGGCGTGGCCTTTTTCAGCTACCGCCGGCGCGAGCGCCAGCGCCGCGCCGAGACTGGTGTTGCCGCCCCCGACACCACGACCAACGCTATCGTCGGCGCAGTCGTCACGAGCGTCACGTCGTTCGTCCCGCTCTCGCCAATTCTCGGCGGTATCGTCGCCGGCTATCTCCAGCGTGGTGAGCGCATGGACGGCGCTCGTGTTGGCGGCCTCTCTGGGCTCGTCGCTGCAGCCCCGATTGCGCTCCTGTTCGTCTCGCTCATCATCGGGTTGGTCGGCGTCTCCACCGAATTCGGTGCCGGCGTCGAAGCAGGATTCGTTGCCGTCGTGCTCTTCGTCGCCGCAATCGTCGCCATCCTGTATCTGGTCGCGCTGAGCGCCATCGGCGGCTATCTGGGCGTATATCTCTACGACGAACGCGAATCGGCCGACGACGAACAAGAGACACTGGTCTGACCCCGAGCAACGCATCCGCGGCGGCCGGAGGCGCAATCTTTCCGGTCGTCCAGCCGCTAGTACCGGTGATGCCGGCTTTCGAAATGGAGTGGCGCGACGTGTTCTTCGCCAGTTTTCCAGTCGACCCAGCGGTCGTCAGACCACACCTGCCCGAGAGGCTCACGCTCGACACGTTCGACGGGAATGCGTATCTCTCGGTGGTTCCGTTCGTCATCGGCGATATCCGACCGCGGGGTCTCCCCGCAGCAGTCGGGTTGAGCACACCAGAGTTGAATCTGCGGACGTATGTGCGTCTCGACGGTGCGCCCGGAATCTACTTTTTCAACCTCGATGCCGACGACCTGCTCGGCGTCATCGGTGCGCGCATCTTCAACCAGTTGCCGTACTACTACGCCGACATGGACTACGAGAAGAAGGGTTCAACCCGCTTCGAGAGTCAGCGGCGTACACCCGGGGCGCGGCCGCTGGCGTTTGCCGCCACCTACGGCCCGGACGGCGACCCATACCAGCCCGACCCCGGGACGGTCGAACACTTCCTCGTCGAGCGCTACCGGTACTTCACGGAAGGGCAGGACGGGAGCCTCCGATACGCCAGCATCGACCACGAACCGTGGACACTCCGGCCGGGCGCGTGGACCGTCGAGCGAAACACCATCTTCGCGGCCAACGGCTTCGAACAACCCGAGAGCGAGCCAATCCTCTCGCACAGCCGCGGCGTGGCAGTGTCAGCCAGCGGGAGCAAGTCCTGGGATTCCTGACACCAGGGGAAAAGGCCCAAGTCGCCGCCCTGCTTTCGAGCGGGTATGCAGGCTGGCCCGGTCGTCACGTTGCAGAATACGCCGTTACCGTCCGAGGCGCAGGGATTGCTGGAGCAACTCACCTCGACAGAAGGACGACTGGCGGTCAGTCTCGGTATCCTGTTTCTCACTATCATCGTCGCCGTTACCATCGCGCCGTTTTTCGTCCGACGGTTGGCCAGATACGCCAGAAGATATCTTCCGGCCGGCCGGACGAGCGATGCGCTCGACCGGATGACGGAGTACGTCCCGACGACGCTCAGCGGGCTCTTCCTCCGAACGCTGCAGCTCAGCCTCCTGCTGGTCGCGGTCATCTCGTTGCTGGTCGTCTGGGGGTTAATCGGCGTCGCAATCGACGTGCTCACACTACTGGGCCTGTCGATACCGCTGCTCGCGAACATCGCGACGACAGTGGCTATCGGACTGGTCGCGTACATCGCCTCGGACGTACTCCGAGACAGCGTCGAACGGCTCTCTACCGACAGCGACCGCGTCACCGAGCATCAGAGCGAGATTATCCTCCGGGTTGGAAACATCAGCATCATCGCGCTGTTTGTGGCGAGCGCGCTCACTATCTGGGGCGTCGACCTCTCGGGGCTGCTCGTCGGGGCCGGCTTCCTCGGCATCGTCGTCGGTCTGGCCGCCCGACAGACGCTGGGGTCGCTCATCGCCGGGTTCGTGTTGATGTTCTCCCGGCCCTTTACTATCGGAGACTGGGTCGAAATCGGCGAGGAAGAGGGGGTCGTCACGGAGATCACCATCGTCAACACGCGACTGGAGAACTTCGACGGCGAGACAATCGTCATCCCGAACGATATGGTGAGCAACCAGTCGATTATCAACCGGAGCGAACGAGGGCACTACCGCATCCGCCTTGACGTAGGTATCGACTACGCGACCGACCCGGACCACGCTATCGACGTGGCACAGAATACCATCACCAGTGTTAAACCAGTCATCGATTCGCCGCCACCGCGCATCATCCCCAAATCATTCGGTGACTCCGCTATTATCCTGGAGATGCGCTTCTGGATAGACAAACCGATGCCGCCCCGGAAGTGGCGCGCCATCAGCGCTGTCGTCCGTGAAATCAAGGAGGCCTTCGACGAAGAGGACATCAAGATTCCCTTCCCACAGCAGGAGCTCTCCGGGCGCGCCGAAACGGGTGGGTTCCGGATTCACGACGAAGCAATCGAGCGGCGAGACGGGGAAAAGCGGAACGTCGAGCCGTCTGCCGACGAGTGAGGCTGCCGGCTGTCCCATCTCTGAAATGTCGGTATCCCAGGGTGCCGAGAATATTCGCAAACAGACAGCCAGCAGTATGAGAAGTCAGTACAGCGTCGCGCCGTCGCCGATGTGCGTCTGGTGGACGCGCGCGTCGACGCCGTGTGCGTCGAACGTTTCGAGCATTGCTGTCCCGACCGAGCGCCGGTCACCCTCGTGACAGGCCGCGATGACAGCGGGACCGGCACCGCTTATCGTCACACCCGTCGCGCCGGCGTCGAAGGCTGCCTCCCGAACGTCGTCGTAGCCGTCGATGAGCTTCGCGCGAGCGGGTGTCACGACCGAGTCGTACATGCCCTGTCCGACGAGTTCAGGGTCGTCGCGGTGCATCCCGGTCGTGAGCGTGGCGGCGTTGCCGACTGTCTCGACCAGCTGGGAGACGTTCGCTCGCTTCGGGACGACGTTGCGCGCGTCCCGTGTCGAGACGACGATATCGGGCAGACAGGCAACAAGCGGCACGTCCGCGTCGACTTTCGTGACGCCGTCGTCGGTGGCGATGGTGAACCCGCCCATGATTGCCGGGGCGACGTTGTCGTCGTGCGCGTCACCGGAGACGACAGCCTCGCCTTTCGCGGCGATGGGGACCAACTCCTCGCGGGAATGGCCGCGGTCGTAGAGTTCGTTGAGCGCGACGGCGGCCGCAGCGGCGCTGGCGGCCGACGAACCCAGCCCGGAGGCCGGGCGAATTCCCTTGTCGATTTTGATGCGGGCCGGCGCGTCGAGTGCTTCCGCGACAGCGCCGACGGTGTTTTTCTCGGGGTCTTCGGGGATGTACTGGCTTCCTGCACCAGTCACCTCGATAGTGACCTTGTCGGCCTTCTCCACGCGGACGACGTCGGCCGGGTGGGAGAGCGCAACCCCGAAGACGTCGAAACCGCTCCCGAGGTTCGCACTCGTCGCCGGAGCCCGGACGGTCAGCATACTCCCGCGTTTCAGTGAGGCAAGCAAAAAGGTAGCGGACCAGAGCGGACATCAATCATCAGCAAACCCGGGCTGCGAACGGTCCCGTTCGGTGTCGGACTCGACTGTCGGCCAGTCGATACAGTAGACGACGGCACCGCTAATGGCGTAGCTGCCGAGCCAGACCAGCCCGAAGTCGAGCAGCGCGAGCGGCGAGCCAACGATTCGCGTTGCGGCAGGGTCGAGCAGCGGAATCCGCGCGACCGAGAACACTGCCCAGGCGAGGACCGCGGCAACGAGCAGTCGAACGCCTGATGGTCCCCAGTCGCTCCAGACGGCCACACTGGCGAGCAGTGCCGCCGGTGGAACCGCGAGCACGACGCTCGTCAGTAGTCCCGGCCTGGCGACTGGAAGGTGACTGGACACGGAGACGCCAAGTGTCAACACGATTGTGAGAAGCCCCGGCAGGTAGCACGCGAGTGCAGAGAGGAAACCAGCGTCGTCGACCCGACTCATGTGTCCACCTCCAGTTCGACCAGCGCGTTGTCAGCGATAGCGTACACGCCGTCGGCGACGACAGCCAGCGAGCGGACACTCCGCCCGGGCAGGAGTCTGATTCCACGTTGCGTTCCCCTCGTGGGGTCGACCGGAACGAGCCCGTCGGTCGTCGGAACGTAGGCCGTCGACGGCGTGGCGACCGGCTGGGTCGGTATCGGCCCGCCAGTCGCCATCGTCCAGCGCGTCCGCCCCGTCGTCCGGTCGAGCGCCCGAAGTTGCATGTTCGCCCCGACGTAGACCGTCTCCGGACCGGCGGTGACGGTGACGCCAGACTCGATTCCCTCGCTCGTGTTCCACAGCGAGTCGCCGCTGTCGCGGTCGAGTGCTGTCACCGTCGGGCCGTCGCCGGCCGGAAGGTGGCGAACGATGACCGCACTGTCGGTCACCGCGATGGCCCGTCCGCTCGGCGGGTGCGAGCGGCCGAGCGACCGCCGCCACTGGATTTCGCCGTCGACGTCGGTCGCCCGAAGCTGTCCGTCTGCCCACCAGAACAGGGTAGCCTCGTCCGCAGCCACGAGCGTTCCGAGCGACGTGGTGTCGAACGATTGTCGGTGAAACCCCGTCTGGGGGTGCACTTCGAGATACGTGCGCCCGCCCGGAAGGTAGACGTTGCCGTCCAGGGCAATCGTCGTCGAGAGTGGCTGCTGAGAGGGGGAAAACCGCCCAGTCCAACGGGTCGACCCGTCACTGACCGCGACCGCGTGCGCAGTTCCGTTCTCCTGAACGACGAGCGTCTCGTCGACCAGCGTCGGCAAGGAAAGTGACCCTTCGTTCGCCGAATACCGCCACTGCTCGCTGCCGCCGTCGCGACTGTACGCGATAATCTGGTCGTAGTCTCTGACGTAGACACGCTCAGGACCGACACACTCGATTGTCAGTGAACTCGACTCTTCGGATGTCTCAGTCCACGACCGCCTGATTTCCGTGGGGTCGGGTGCAGCCGACGTGAAATTCCGGTGGGTCGAATCGCCCCAGCGTTGCTGCCAGTCAGTGCCATCACTGGCCGTGGCTGTGGCGTCGAACAACCACGAATCGAGGAGGAAGCTCCCGGCAAAACAACCGCCGCCTGCGGAGAGAAGGGCACGCCGGGAAAGCGTTTGGGGAGGGGACATTACGTCTATGGTGCCCACTGTATACATATATGGTTTGTCAACTTCGACAGCACTCGGCGCGAACGGAATATATTTATGGACTGTAAAATTTGAGTAGCTGGATAGTATGGTACAGATGTGTTTTATCTCCTCGAAAATAGCCGTACAGGGCTCGAGAAGACCATTTTGAGTTTGGAGTTACGACGACACAGAACGTGTGACCGCGACACAGGCGCTCGGTCTGTGCCCACAGTTGTCATGCACTGACTCTTCCTGAAATCAGGGTGGAGAGACACAAGGCATATCCACGCTTGCCGGGAATCGGAGAGCATGATTGGCGTCGTCGGTGGCGGCATCGCAGGACTCGCGGCTGCCTACCGACTGCAGGGACGCGGCCACGAGGTGCAGGTCTTCGAAGCCAGCGACGACCTCGGTGGCCTGGCCGCCACCTACGACACCGCGGGCGACCGCATCGAGAAGTTCTATCACCACCTCTCGAAATCCGAGCAGACTATCGTCGAGCTGGCCGATGACCTCGGCGTTGGCGACCGACTGGAGTGGCACTACGGTTCGGACGCCTACTACGTCGACGGCGTCGTCCACCCAATGAACAAACCCTGGGAGATTCTGGCCTACCCCCACCTCTCCGTCTACGACAAGTTCCGTCTCGGCATGCTCGTCCTCGATATCGACGTTCGCGGTGGGGTCCCCTCCTTCGACACGTACGAGCGGCTGGAGGACTTCGAGGACGTACCCGTCAAGGAGTTTATCCTCGACCACACCTCGCGTGGCTGCTTCGAGAACTTCTTTCGACCGCTCTTGCGCGCGAAGTTCGGCGACCGCTGGGAGGAGGTCAGCGCCGCGTGGCTGCTCGGGCGCATCAAGTTCCGCGGGGAGCGAGACATCCTCAAAGGCGAAGTGCTGGGGTACTTCGACGGCGGATTCGGTGTCCTGCTCGACGCACTCGTGGACGCCGTCGGCCGGGAGAATATCACGACGGGCGCACGCGTGACCGACCTCGAAACGACAGCTGGGACCGTCGAGTCGCTGACCGTCGAGACCGCGAACGGACCGGCAACACACGACGTGGACGCGGCGGTCGTCGCGACGATGCCCAACGTGCTCGAAGACCTGACGGGCTACACCTGCGACATCGACTTCCAGGGGACGGTCTGTTCGGTCATCAGCATGGACGAGTCGCTGACGGAGACCTACTGGCTGAACATCGCCGAGGAGGTTCCCTTCGGCGCGCTCATCGAGCACACGAACTTCGTCTCACCCGAGCGCTACGGCGGTGAACACCTGCTCTATGCGGTCAGCTACATCCAGTCGCCCGACGAGGAACTCTGGCAGATGGACGACGACGGCGTCGAGGACGCGTGGCTGTCGGGAATCGAATCGCTCTTTCCCGACTTCTCGCGGGAGTCGGTCAACTGGATTGAAACGGCACGCAATCCACGGACCGCCCCCATCTACGAGCGGGGCTATCTCGACATGGTGATTCCCTACGACCTCTCGGATGCTGTCGCGGAGGGCGTCTACTACGCGGGGATGGCATCGCGAGCGCAGTATCCCGAACGGTCGCTCAACGGCGGCATCGAGGCCGGCTACGCGTGTGCCGACCGGATTGCAGACGGTGGATGAAGGCAAACGCTACACTCGAGTCCGCCGAAGCGCTCAGAGCCGGTCAAAGACTTATTTGAGTCTACGGTAGGCCCTTTAGAAGGCCAGTTGTACGTCGAGCTATGTCCCCCACCCGACGCACGGTGCTCGCATCGCTGGGCACAGCAGTTCTCTCGGCGGGCTGTCTCGCCTCGGCCGACAGCCAGGACGGTGACTCGGGGGACAGCCCTCGAACGGAACATCCTGCAAGTCCGCCAGACACCCCCTATCCAGACTCCCCCACACCCAGGAACCGGTTCGCCGACGAACCCTGTCCCTCGTTCGTCGAGACCGACCAGACCGTCTGTGCCCACAGCCACGGGGACAGCGAGCTGTCCCTCGAACCCTCCAGTCAGGTGTTCCGACCGGAACCTGGCACGGACGTCATCGAGACGCTGACGTTCACCCTGTACAACGACAGTGACCGACCGTTCAATCTCAACCCCCGCGCCTGGCAGGTCCACCGGAAAGAGAGCGGGCAGTGGTCACTCGTCGCCCCCGACAACCACGTCGAGCCACTGTCCGAGGTACCCGCCGGCGAGAGCTACGAGTGGGTGCTGAGCAAGCAGCCCTTTCCAACGGCAGCCACGGCCGACAAGTTGTACGTAACTGTCGATATCGAACCCGGCCGCCACGCCTTCGCTATCGACGGTTGGGTCGGCTCGACAGGCGAGAAGGCCGAGAAAAAGTCGGTAGAGTGTCTCGCCCTGTTCGACGTCGTCGACATCGTGGGCGAGTGAGTCGCCAGTCTAGGCGTCCGCTTCGTCGGCGTCCTCTGGCACGCCGGGCGCGTCGGTCACGTCGACTTCGTCGGGTTCTTCCCCACCGCCGACGAGAACCTCTCCATCGCCCGTCTCGACGTACACATCGTCGGCGAAACCGCCCTCCGCGTGGGGGTGTTCGGGGTTGTCGAGCTTCTCCGGTGTCGAGGGAGCCTCGGCGATGCCGTCGGCGGGTCGAAACTCGCCCAGTGGGTCGTCGATGGTAATGTCGTACTGCTCGAAGAACTTTCCGTAGCGTTCGTAGTGGTCCTCGATTTCGTCGGCGGGGAACTCCATCATCTCCGTCCAGCCGTGGTTGTAGAAGTCGAAGTTGGCCTGGGCGTGGGTAATTTCGCGGGCCTCTGCCTCGGGATAGCCGTCTTCGAGGGCAGCGAGGTAGGTGTCCATCGTCGCGTCGAAAAAGTCGTCGAGGTGTTCGCGGCGCTGCTCGCGGTGGGCCTCCTCGGCACGGTCGAGAAAGACATCAGTGTGAATGTTCACCAGCTTGTCGTTGACGTAGCCGCTGACGACCGGCGCGGTCAGTGCTTGCTTGGCTGCCCAGTGGCGGACGTTCTGACGAATCTTCATCTCGTCACCGCTAGGGACACGAAACCCTTGAATCGTCCGGATGCGACCGCGAGCGGTGTCAAATCCCTCCAACACGGGGCGCGCAGAGGCTATCACGGTCCTGCCAGAGATATAGCAATCCACATTAGGCCCGATATCTAATCGCTTCTTATGAGCACGTCGCACGTAATCGTCGGTGACGGCATCGCCGGGAGTTCGGCCGCCGAAACAATCCGAGAGCAAGACCCCGATTCGGACGTGACAGTCATCACCGACGAAGGTGAAGCACTCTACAACCGCATCCTCATCAAGGAGTTCGCGAAGGGGAAACTCCCAGAAGCTCCAATCTCCATCCACGAACCGGAGTGGTACGAGGAGCGAGACATCGACCTCGAACTCAACACGTACGTGACCGAGGTCGACCCCGACGCGCACGAAATCCACACCCACAGCGGCGATACGTACGAGTACGACAAACTGCTGATAGCAACGGGTGGAACGCCCGCCCAGCTCCCTGTTGGGAACTCCGACGCTGACGGCATCCACCACTTCTGGACGTTCCAGGACGCCCGGAAAATCCGCGAACACGCCGAAGAGTGTGAAAAGGGTATCATTGTTGGTGCCGGCCTGCTCGGTATCGACCTCGCGGCGGTCTGTGCCGCACAGGACATCGACGCCAACTACCTGATGCGTGGCAACCGCTGGTGGCGCTACGCACTCTCGGAGGAGGGCGCAGAAATCATCCACGAGGCACTCGAAGACCACGGCGTCACACCGGTGTTCGACTCCGGCGTCGACCACTTCGAAACCGACGACGACGGCCACGTCGAAGCCGCAATCGACCCCAACGGCGAACGCTACGACGGCGACTTCTGTGGGATTGCCATCGGCCTCGACTTCAACACCGAATGGCTCCAGGGCAGCGGTATCGAAACCGACGACGGCGTCGTCGTCGACGAGTACATGCAGACCAACGTCGAGGACGTCTACGCCGCAGGCGACATCACGCAGTTCTACGACACCATCCTCGGCGAGCAAGCCCAGAACGGCGCCTGGGGCTCGGCCAAAGAGCAGGGCGCGACAGCCGCGAAGAACATGGTCGCCGACGACGAGAAAGACGAGTTCCGCTGGGTCTCTTCGTACTCCATCACGCACTTCGACTTCCCGTTCCTCTCGTTTGGCCACCCGACTCTGGGCGAGGAGACGGCCGAGCGAAAGTACAACGAAGGCGAGTGGCGACGGCTCGCGTTCAAGAACGGACAGCTCGTCGGCGGCGTCCTCATCGGCGACCTCTCCCAGCAGTCGCGGTTCAAACAGCTCATCCGCGAGGAACGCCAGGTCGCAGACCAGAAAGAGCTCCTGCTCGAAGAGAACGTCGACCTCGACAAGCTCGAACCCGCAGCGCAGGCCGAATAACCAACCCCAGCGACTCGGCGCCGGACAACATACCAGGCTTTATTTTCGCGGCAGTACCGCTCGCAAGCGATGCATAGTGCTCGTATCTTCGCGTCCGCCCGGAGCCGGCGCGTCGCCCTCACCGCGCTCGTGGGCCTCACCGCACTTCTCTTTGGGAGCCTCCTCCTGCTCGACCAGTTCGCAGCGTGGTTGACAGACCCCTTCGCAGTCCGCCAGTGGGTTCGGAGTTACGGACCGCTCGCGCCACTGGTGTTTATCGCGTTACAGAGCGTTCAGGTCATCGTCGCGCCGATTCCCGGCCAGGTACTCGGACTGGCCAGTGGTTTTCTCTTCGGGACGGTGTGGGGCACTGTCTACAGTCTCACGGGCGTGACGATTGGGACGTACGTCGCGTTCGCACTCGCGCGACACCTGGGCCGCCCCTACGTCGAAAAACTCGTCACCGACAAAGCCCTCTCCACGTTCGATTCGTTCACCGACAACGAGGGACCTGTCGCGCTCTTTCTCATCTTTCTGGTTCCCGGGCTCCCCGACGACGTCATCTGCTTTTTCGCGGGGTTGACAGATATGAACATCCCGAAGATGCTCGCAATTTCGGTCGTCGGTCGACTCCCAGGCTATCTGGCTGTCAACGCCGTCGGGGCCGGGTTCGCCTCCAAGAGCGTCCTCGAGGCAACGATGCTCCTTCTCGCGCTCGCAGCGCTCTCTGCTGCCGCGTACCGCTACCGCGACCAACTGTTCGAGTTCGCCCTCGAATACGGTCAGAGATAACGCTCGGGGACGTACGGCCGAATCTGTGCTGGGATAGCGCCTGTGAGGGTCTCGGCCACGTCTGGAAGGTGCTTTCGTACGACCGTGTACAGACCCGAGATGCCGAGCGCGACCGTTACGAGCGGGTCGACCACGCTCCACTCGACGAGCAAAAGCGGGAGCGCGAACGTGCTCGCCAGCGCGAGGTCGGTCGGCGACCCGTCGTAGGTGACCCACCGCCGCGGCCGAAGCCACCGACCGTGGTAGTGTGAGTAGACCGCCCGCTCGGAGGTACCCTCCCACGGACGGAGTTCGAGTCCGCCGCCAAAGATATCGGTCACGGAGTGGAGCGCGGCCGCGAGCAGGAAGGTCGCGAGACCGACACTCTGTGCTGTCGGTACGAGGATGGCGAGTCCCAGTGCCGGCACCGTCGCCACGCTGTAGTACACCGGAAAGTGCAGCGTCTTCCGGTGGTTTCCGTACAGGTCGAGGTCCGGGAATAGGCCACCAGCAAAGCCAGCGAGCATTGCAGCAGGTGCAAGCTCCGGTGCGACGAGCAGAGTGAGTGCACCGAGCAGCAGGCCAGCCAGTGCGTGGGTCGTCGCCATCATGGGTATCTGTTCTTCGCCATGCAACAGATATAGTCGTGTCGGAAGTCATGCTACCAAGAGACAATCGCTGCGCACTAGACCTAAGGTACTGTTTTGCCTCACAAACGGTATGGCCTTCCAGCGACGAGGGTCCCAGCTCGTCCGCCACTCTCTACAGGGAATCATCGCTGCCGTGTTCGTCTCGGGAGTCGTGATTGGGAGTGTCGCAATCATCGTCAACGCCGGGTTAGCACTCGTTGCGACGAGACTCCCGGCGATACTCCGACGGGATTACGATATCTACCTCTCGGTAACACTGTCGCTATGGATTACCGGGGCAGTGGCGCTGCATGCTGTTGGGATGGTCGCATTGTACGAGCGGGTCTGGTGGTGGGACCACCTCACACACTTTATCTCGGGAGCGCTAGTCGCCGGTGTCGGCTACGCTGTGACGATGATGCTGGACGAACACTCCACAGCAGTCCACTTCCCGAAACCGTTTCTGGCAGTCTACCTCCTGCTGTTTACCGTCGCAGTTGGGGTCATCTGGGAGTTGCTGGAGATGGGTGGTCGTGAACTATCCCGAACGTTCGACTTCGAAGCGGTGCTGATTGTCTACGGGCTGGAGGATACGATGCTGGACCTCGTTTTCGATATGGTCGGGGCAGTAGTGGTCGCGATAGCTGGTGGCGACGGACTACGCGGTCTGGTTCGGATGCCGAGCACGTGGGACCGGCGCGAGCGGTGAGCGTTTCGACACCGTTTTGCGCACGCCTCGCCGAATCGAGTGTATGAACGGCGGTAGTGGCGACATGACGCTCGCGTTCGACCTGGAGGCGCTGAAGCAACTGTCGCGTCCAGACGTGGTGTTCAACGATGCGCGCCAGTGGAGCGAGTACGTGGGCGTCATCTCAGAGAAACCGACCTACGTCGTGACGAACTTCACGCGCAAGCACCGCATCCGCCAGGATTTCTTCTCCGGACCACGCGGGCGCGAGGAGAGTCTCGACAACGTCAAAGAACAGTTCGGGACCGACCGACACGTCTACGTCGGAACCAGCGACGACGACAAGGCAGTCGCCGACGCCAGCGGCTGGGAGTATCTCTCCGTCGAGGACGCTGCCGAGGCCGCCGAGTGGGAACTCGGCGAACCCGAAAGCGAGGTCGAGTCCAACGACGAGACGCGCGACGACTGGCCCTAGCACCCGAGAGTTTTCGCGGTCTTTATCCACGCGAGCGCACTACCCAGACCAATGGCACAGCCTGGTGTCCCTGGTGGGCCGAGCGAGCAACTGGACCTCCCCTGTGGGGAGACCGTCCACACGCACGACCTCGATTTGGGGGTGCGGGAGTTCGAATGTGACTGTGGCGACCGCCACGCCGTCGTGATGGACCTCCACCCGCTGGGACGGTTCGTCCCCGAGTTTCTGGTCGACGTGCTCCGGGAGACCATCGAAACCGACGACGAGTTCGAGGAGTTCACGACCGCGCACATGATGGGAATGGTCACCGAAGAGTTCCCCAACCAAATCGTCAGCGCCGACTGTTCGGAAGACGGGCAGGTGGGCTACGCGCTCGTGTGGGTCAGTGACTTCGAGGCGCGCCGGCTCCACGAAATCGTCGTTGAGCTGGTGGTCGAGCTGATGGAACACGCTATCAGCCACGCCGACGACGACAGCGCACTCTCGGAGTTCGAGGGATACATGAACGACTTCGACGTCGACGAGTTCGTCGAACAGTACCGCGACGAGCGGGACTTCGAGTCCGAACACGACTCGGCGGTCTGAGTCGATTCGGGACGAGAAGTCCCGATAGGAGTCCCGCGAACGGAGTGAGTGGGACCTCGGGAGACTGAGTCTCCCGGTGTTTTGAATCCGAGCACGACACTGCAATATGAACGACAGGACATATGTCGACGTAGTGTGACATATCGAACGAGATATGTCACTCGACATTGCCAAAGCCCTCCAGAGTGGCGCCGAGCGGATGACAAAGCGAAACGGACTCATCGCCCTCGGCCTCCTCTTTGGCTTCCGCGTCGTCGACGCGGTCGTCAGTGATTCGTTTGCCGAACGTCTCCTCGTCGACGTAATCAACTACGAACAGTTACTCGCCGACCTGCAAGCACAGACCGACCAGCCGGTTCAGGACCCCGGAATCGGCGAATTCGCGTTCGCGTTCCTGGACCTCCCGGTGTCGGTGCTGAGCGTGCTGGCGCTGGCGTTGTTCGTCGTTGGAATCGTCGTTCGGGTAGGTATTATTCGGACGTTCGTGAGCGAGGAAACGCAGTCGCTCCCGACCGAACACTTCACCCGACGGCTGGGGTGGACGGTGCTCAACCTCATCATCGGTGTCATCATCTACTTCCTCGCGGTCGGTATCGGTCTCGTCCTGTTCATCGTCCCCGGCATCTACATCGCCGTGGCGCTGTTTTTCTACAACTACGAGATTATCATCGCGGAAAAAGGCGTCATCGACGCCTTCTCGGGCAGCCTGGACCTCACTGCGGGGAACCGCCTCCCGCTGTTCTTGCTCGGACTCATCTTCGCGGTGCTCGGTGCCGTCGTCAGCAACGTCTTCGGAACTGTGCTGCCGGGAGCGACCGTCGCCGGGACACTGGTCAAGATGCTCGTCAACGCGGCCCTCGCCGTCTTCGGAATCGCCGTCGCCGCACAGGCGTACAACCAACTCCGGTCGCTCCGCCAGGAGGCGAGAGTCGAATAGAACCCACGTGGGAATATATACGTCACAGGACCGCTCGGGAGCAATCTACCGGCACAGCGTATGACAGTCGGTCACACGTTCCCGACCCGCTGTCGTCGGGCGATTTTCCCTGCAGAGCCGTCTGACGCGCGTCTGACGGTGTTTAATGGGGATGTAGGTCTAGAGTGAGAATATGGCCATACGTCACGGCGAGTTCGAGCGCATCCGGTCGGTGCTCGAGAGTGCCGATGCCGACGAGCCCCTGACGGCACGTGAGATTCTGCGGGTTCTCGAAGAGCACGGCGAAGATTTCGATAGCGCCCACCGCGTCGCCACGGTACTGGGTCGACGCGAGGAGACCGGCGACATCGAAGTCATCCGTGACCAGCCGTACCGCTACCGGATCGTCTCCGAAAACAACTGACCGACCGGCCTCGATATCGACGCAGTCCGAGTGGCTACTACTTGTCGCTGCCAGACCCGAGCGCGACCACCAGTGGCGTCACCGCACCCAGCAACACCGGTATCAGCCAGAACTGCTGAGTCAGCTGCTCACCAGCGAGAACACTACGGGTCGCGTAACCGATACCAAACGAGGTGACGAGCAGAGCGACCACGAGCAGTCCGACCAGTTCCCTGTCTATCGTCTGTTCAGACTGCTGGCTGTATCCGGATGATTCGGACATACGCTATCCTGTGTACGCTGAAAACATTATACGACACCGCAGGTTGCAGAGCCAGCGAGCCAGCACAATATATAAATACGAGTTGGATTTTTCCACCGGCTGTGCCACCACCCCCCGTGACACACCGACCCAATACGATATTCGAAATTCGGTTACGAGTTTCGTACTCTATCGTCGGGCTTATTACGATGTGCGGGCTTCGACCGGGTAATGAAGGACGAAGACCGGACGATACTGCTCATCGGGAGTGGACCGATACAAATCGGCCAGGCGGCCGAATTCGACTACTCCGGCGCGCAGGCGTGTCGCGCGCTTCAGGAAGAAGGGGCCCGAGTCGTGCTGGTCAACTCCAACCCGGCGACCATCATGACAGACCCGGAGATGGCCGACGAGGTGTACATCGAACCGATCAACACCGAAGCCATCAGCGAGATTATCCGGAAAGAGAACCCTGACGGCGTGATTGCGGGGCTTGGCGGCCAGACCGGCCTCAACGTCACCGCCGAACTCGCCGAAGAGGGCGTCCTCGACGAATACGACGTGGACGTGATGGGAACCCCGCTCGATACCATCTACGCGACGGAGGACCGCGACCAGTTCCGCCAGCGGATGGAGGCAATCGACGAGCCAGTCCCGGAGTCCATCACTATCGAGAGTATGGACGAGGTCGAGGAGGCCGTCGAACAGGTCGGCGGACTCCCGGTCATCATGCGGACCACGTACACCCTCGGCGGTGCCGGCTCGGGCGTCATCGGCGACATGGACGAACTCAAAGACGCCGTCCGGAAGGGACTGAATCTCTCGCGGGACAACCGCGTCATGATTACCGAGTCCATCGACGGCTGGATCGAACTGGAGTACGAGGTCATGCGGGACGCCGACGACTCCTGTATCATCATCTGCAACATGGAGAACCTGGACCCGATGGGGATTCACACCGGCGAGTCCACCGTCGTGACGCCCAGCCAGGTCATCCCCGACGAGGGCCACCAGGAGATGCGCGACACCGCGCTGAAGGTGATTCGGGAACTGGGCATTCAGGGTGGCTGTAATATCCAGTTCGCGTGGCGCGACGACGGTACACCCGGCGGCCAGTACCGCGTCGTCGAGGTCAATCCCCGTGTCTCTCGCTCCTCGGCACTCGCTTCGAAGGCGACTGGCTACCCGATTGCCCGTGTCACCGCGAAGGTGGCACTCGGCAAGCGCCTCCACGAAATCGAGAACGAGATTACCGGCCAGACCACCGCCGCCTTTGAGCCGGCAATCGACTACGTCGTGACGAAGGTGCCCCGGTGGCCCAACGACAAGTTCCGCGACGTGGAGTTCGAACTCGGCCCGGCGATGAAGTCGACCGGCGAGGCGATGGCCATCGGCCGGACGTTCGAGGAATCGCTGCTGAAGGCGCTCAGAAGTTCCGAATACGACCCCGCCGTCGACTGGTCCGACGTCGACGACGACGAACTCGAATCCGAGTGGCTCGAACGGCCGACACCAGACCGCCCATACGCCATCTTCGAGGCGTTCGAGCGCGGATACGATGTCGAGGAAATCAACGACCTGACCGAGATTCGGGAGTGGTATCTCGAACGCTACAAGCGCATCGCCGACGCCGCCGTGGCCGCCGCCAACGGTGACTTCGAGACAGCCGCCTCCAGCGGCTTCACCGACCACGAAATCACCGCACTTGCCGGCGGCGACTTCGACGATACCCACGCGTCCTGGCTCCCGGACCGCCTGCTCGACGAGCGCGGGACCGTCAAGGGTGACGAAGCGACGCCGCAAACAGACGGCGGCGTTCAGAGCGACGCGACGGACTCTTCGTCGGAGCCGCAAACCGACGGCGGGACGGCAACGACCGTCGACACCGTCGACGACGCGACCGTCGACCGCGATTTCAAGCTGGTCGACACCTGCGCTGGCGAGTTCGTCGCGACGACGCCGTACTACTACTCCTCGCGTGACCCCGTCTCGGAGTTGCATCGCGACGAACTCCGCGTCGACCGCGACGTCGAAAGCGTCGTCGTCGTTGGCGGTGGTCCGATTCGCATCGGACAGGGTGTCGAATTCGACTACTGCTCGGTCCACGCCGTCAACGCCCTGCAGGAGATGGGCATCGACGCACACGTCATCAACAACAACCCCGAAACCGTCTCGACGGACTACGATACCTCCGACGGCCTCTTTTTCGAGCCGATTACCGCCGAGGAGGTCGCAGACGTCATCGAGTCGGTCGACGCCGACGGTGTGATGGTTCAGTTTGGCGGCCAGACCTCGGTCGACGTGGGCAACCCACTGGAGGAAGAACTGGAACGCCGCGGTCTCGACTGCGAGATTATGGGCACGTCCGTCGACGCGATGGACCTCGCGGAGGACCGCGACCGGTTCAACAAGCTGATGGACGAACTCGGCATTGCCCAGGCCGAGGGTGGCACCGCCACCAGCGAAGAGGAAGCGCTCGAACTGGCCCACGACATCGGCTATCCCGTTCTCGTCCGCCCCTCCTACGTGTTGGGCGGGCGTGCGATGGAAGTCGTCTACAACGACGACGACCTCAAGACCTACATCGAAGAAGCCGTCCGTGTCAGTCCGGACAAGCCGATTCTCGTCGACGAGTTCCTCTCCGACGCCGTGGAACTGGACGTCGACGCCGTTTCCGACGGCGAGAACGTCCTCATCGGCGGCGTGATGGAACACGTCGAGACCGCCGGCGTTCACTCCGGAGACTCGGCGTGTATGATTCCGCCGCGCTCGCTCGGCCGTGACGTGAACCGCCGCGTGCGCGAAGTCGTCGAAGACATCGCGTCCGCACTCGACACCGTTGGTCTACTGAACGTCCAGCTCGCTGTCCGCGATGGTGAAGTGTACGTCCTCGAAGCGAACCCACGCTCTTCGAGGACCGTGCCCTTCGTCTCGAAGGCGACCGGCGTCCCGATTGCCAAAGTCGCCGCGAAGGTCATGGCCGGTGCGTCACTGGACGAACTGGACTACGAAGAGCAGATTCCCGAGCAGGTCAGCGTGAAGGAAGTCGTGCTGCCCTTCGACCGCCTGCCGGGCTCGGACCCGCGCCTCGGTCCGGAGATGAAATCCACCGGTGAAGTGATGGGAACGGCCGACACCTTCGGGAAGGCCTACCAGAAAGCGCAGATGTGCGTCGGCAAGGCGATTCCGCTGGAGGGAACCGCTATCGTGGACATGCCAGTCGCCGGATTCGAGGAGTTCTTCGACGTCAAGACGGTCGACGACTACGAAGACGAGGAGGCAATCAAGGAAGCGCTGCACGCTGGCGATATCGATCTCGTGCTCTCGCGTAACCGCGATATACTCGAGATTTGCGTCGAGGAGACGATTACCTACTTCTCGACCATCGAGAGCGCCCAGGCGGCACTCGAAGCAATCCGCCACTCGGACGAACCGCTCGACGTACAGTCGGTCGGTGACCGTCCGAAACTGCAGGAGTACTGGGGCCAGCCAAAGGAGCGCGAAGACCTCCGCAGCCAGATTGCGGCGCTTCGCGAGATTGCCAGCGAGGGCTACCTCGACGCACTCGCCGGCGAGGAGAGCGACGACGTGATTGAAGCACTCGATACAGTCCTTGGAACCATCGACAACTCGGTCGTCCTGCTCGGCACCGCCGAACAGGGCGAACTCGACGAACTCGAGGCCCGCCTGGACGACCTGGGGTACAACGCCAATGTCGCCGCCGACCTCCCAGGTAACGACGAAGATGCCACCGCGACGTACATGATGCTCTCGAAGTTCTCCATCCTCGTCGACCGCGATCCATCGACACGGCTGACCGAAGTCGAGACGGCAAAGGCACACAGCGATATCCTCGCACGCCTGGTTCCGGCCGGCGTCGAACGCCAGGACACGCACCTGCTCGGCGGACACGAAGCCGACGACGCAGACCACATCGAGTCCTTCGAGTTCGACGAGGACCCGATGGAAGTCCTTGACGACGCTATCGAGTGGGCCGAAAGCGTCGTCGAGAGTCGAGCGTCCGGTCGATAAATCACGGACGCACGGGCGCTTTCGTTTTCTATTGGGCCAACGGGGACTACTCTCGCCATCACCCAGTGACGGATTTCAGTCACTTCCGGCGCAGATTGACAGGTCAAATGAACAGACGCTAGAAATTGTCACCGAGTTACCACCGGAGTATGTAGTCAAATGTTGCCGGATGGTTTGGGTTACCTCTGAGACGGTCTCAGTACTATCGAACCGGTGGAAGTCAGTGACACTCGTAGAGCGTACAACGACTATTACCACCGTTTCGACCGTCTGACTGTCGAAAATAATCAGAGTAAGCCACTTCAGTCTGCAATATTGCGACCGTACCAGAAAGTAAGAGAACCACGTTGAGTGGATAATCTACCCTTTGACAGAATTGTCGAGATATAACAATAGCTCGCGGGAGGGAACAAAAACAGTGCATGTATGACAAATAGGACAACAACAAGAGTAAAATTAATCACATTGACAGTAGCAGTGCTCGTCGTATTGAGTGCGGGTTCGACAGTTGCGTTTGCAGTCGCCCCCGGACAGTCGGTCCAGCAGTCGTCCCACACTGCAGACGATGCCGGTGGTGCGACGGTGACAGCAGAAGACATCAGTGCCGAGCAGATTCGGATGGAAAACGTCGAAGTGTCGAATCTGACGGTCGACCTGAGTGAGATTCAGAGTTCAGATTCGATTCTACAGAACTCATTCAGTTCGGCAGTCGGCGGTAACGTCGAGGGGTTCATGGTCGAATCCCTCGAGATTGGGTCCGTCCAGAATGCATCGGTTTCCGTCGAAGATAACGTCGCAACCATCGACGCCGAGATCGAGTCGATAACGCTCATAGGAGTGAGCGCAGACCGCGTGACTATCGACGGTTCCATGACAGGAGACTCCATGGCTCGACCGATGCTCGAAGGAGGCGCTCTCACCTTCGATTCAGTCACCGTGGAGGGACTGTCCGTTGGGACGTTGACGAGCGAGAAGGCTGCAGCAGAGACGCCAACCGAGCCGGAAACCCCAACGCCGACTGAACCCGAAACGCCAACGGAGACGCCAACGCCGACTCCAACTGAAACGGAGACGCCAACCGAGGAAACGCCAACTCCAACTGAAACGGAGACGCCAACCGAGGAAACGCCAACTCCAACTGAAACGGAGACGCCAACCGAGGAAACGCCGACCCCGACTGAGCCCGCCGACGGTGAAGAAGACAACGTCACAGATGGTGCCGTCGGAGGCGATGGTGACAATGTCACTGATGGTGAGGAAGACGATGTCACTGGTATGGAAGAAGCGTCGGTGACGTTCGAAGACCAGACGTCCGACGGAATGGTCATCAACCTCGCCAACTTCACGCTGCCCGACGGTGGCTACATTACCATCCACAACGACTCCCTCCTCGACGGGGATGCCGTCGGGAGTGTCGTTGGCACGTCAGTATTCATCGACCCGGGGACCTACGAGGACGTGAACATCACGCTCTTCGATGTGCCTGGTGCGAACTTCAGCCAGACGCAACTGACTGAGTCGCAGACGCTTATCGCGATGGCTCACCAGGAGACGAACAATAACGTCATCTACGACTTCGTCGCAACCAACGGCACAGCGGATGTTCCCTACACCAGTAACGGAAGCGCCGTGACCGACGCTGCAAACATCACCGTGAACGAAACTGGCGTCGACGGTGAAGAAGACAACGTCACTGTCGGTGAGGAAGAAGACAACGTCACTGTCGGTGAGGAAGAAGACAACGTCACTG
>JAZKTK010000069.1:0-15369 GCA_036625595.1 Haloarculaceae archaeon
CAGAAGATCCACAAGCAACGACCGATCTTACAAGAGACACTCGCTACCGCTACGCAACCGAGGTGTGAGTCTTAGCTAAAGACCAATGAATCGGCGAGTAAGGCACACGCAATCGTATCATGTGGAGTTCCGACCGCGCCCAGTCCGAGATGGTCGGAAACATCCTCCTCGTCGGCGTCGTCGTAATCGTGGCGACGACGGCCTCCATCGGTATCGTGTTAAACCTCACCGACGGTGGCCCAAGCCGCGAGCCGACACCGCAGGCCGATTTCACCGTCGATGTGACCGACACTGAAATCACCATCGGGCACAACGGTGGTGACTCGCTCGAAGCGAGCAAAATCCGCCTCCGAGTCCGAACGAAATCCGGAGAACGGGAGTTCCGGATGGACAGTCCAAACATCACACGGGGCAACGGCGATACGGTGTTCGAAGCGGGCGAGCAATTCCAGCGCGAACACAATCTGACCGGCAGTGAGTTCGAGGTGCGAATCATCCTGGAGGGCCAACAGCGGAGTCGAATCTCACAGGAGTCGATAGAGCGACCGCCGTCCGCGTCAGAGACACCGACACCGTCGACACCAGCGAACCAGCCGCCGTCGGCAGCGTTCAGTTTCAGTCCCGACTCGCCCACCGCGGGCCAGAACGTTACGTTCGATGCAGGTTCCTCGAGTGACCCCGATGGGTCCGTGACCAGCTACGAGTGGGATTGGACGAGCGACGGCACGTACGAAGACAGCGGTGAGACTGCAAGTCACAGTTTCCCCTCGGCGGGTGACTACGACGTGACGCTACGGGTGACAGACGACGACGGGGAGACCGACACGACCACCCAGACCGTCACCGTCGAAAACGCCGAACCGACGGCGTCGTTCACCGAGAGCTGTACTGGGCCAGAGTGTTCGTTCGACGCGAGCGCGAGCAGCGACCCGGATGGCTCCATCGTCTCCTACGAGTGGGACTGGACCGACGATGGGAGCTTCGAGGACAGTGGCCAGACCGCGACACACGAGTTCCCGAACGAAGGGACCTACGACGTGACGCTCCGGGTCACCGACAACGACGGCGCGACGGATTCGACGACGCGAACGATTACCGTGGGTCCGAACGCGTCGCTGCTGGTGGTGCCCGACAGCGGTAGTGCGCCACTCACCGTTGACGGACTCGGGCTGGTCGACAGGGAGCCGTCTACAGCGTTTGTCAACTTCAGCAATTACACGCTCGACGGCTTCGACAGCCAAGACAATACGCCCAACGCCGTCACAGTCGAGGACAACGGCCGGACGCTGTCGATGGCGAACAACACCTGGAAGCGCATTGACTTCGACTACCAGGTGAGTAGCGACACCGTGTTGGCCTTCGACTTCCGCTCCGGAGCCAGGGGTGAGATACACGGCATCGGCTTCGAAGAGGACAACAGTCAGACGGCCGACCGCATTTACCGGGTGTACGGCACCCAAAACTGGGGACGGTCGGCGTACGACAACTACAGCCAGAGCGCGCCCGATTGGCAGCGGTACAGAATCCCTGTCGGGGAGGATTACACTATCGGCGCGCAGTATCTCGTCTTCGTCACCGACGATGACGACGATGCAGACGCCGAGTCCAGTTTCAGGGACGTGCTGGTCTACGAGGACGACACGGATGTCTACGCGTACGAGTGGGACTTCGACGGTGACGGTGTGACAGACGCGACGGCGAAACAGCCGAGTTACACCTATTCATCGGGCGGTACCTACACCGTGACGCTCAACGTCACTGGCTCCGCTGGGACCACGACGACACTGACGCGCACGGTAACGGTAACGGTGGACGAATCGCCCACCGCCCAGTTCAGCTACACGCCCAGTGCACCGGAGGCGGGTGAGCAGGTGAGCTTCGACGGGAGCGCGTCGAGCGACCCCGACGGCGGAGCCATCCAGTCCTACGAGTGGGACTTCGACGGTGACAGCGTGACCGATGCAACGGGACCGACGCCGAACTACACATTCGGTGACGAGGGCACGTACGACGTGACCCTCACCGTCACCGATGACAAGGGGACGACCAACAGCACCACTCGGACAGTCACGGTCAACAACGCCGAGCCGACTGCATCGCTGTCGACGAATCCGGCCGACCCGACGACCCGCACTGCCGTACAGTTCAATGCCAGCGGAAGTACGGATGACGGCTCGATTTCGACCTATCAGTTCGACTTTGGCGACGGCCGGACGGTTACCACCGCGAGTCCGACCGTCGAGTACGGCTACGACTGCGCGGACACGTACACGGTGACGCTGACGGTCACCGACGACGACGGAGCGACCAACACGACCACACAGACAGTCACCGTCGACAACGCCAGCCGAGACGTAGTCGCAGCGATTACCGCTGGCGGGTCGGCATACACGTCCTGTGAGGGTATCGACTACGAGGCGGACACGAACAGTAATCCGCACCCAACGCTCGATACCGGTGGCAGCACCTATAGCGTCTCACGTACCATTGCCGGAACAGCCGACGATGCGCTGTATCAAAGCGAGCGATACGACACCGGTGGAACCATTTCCTACGGTATTCCGGTCAGTAACGGAACCTACAATGTGACGCTGAAGTTCGCAGAAATATACTTCGGAAACGGTGGGCCAGGGTCCTCTGGAAACCGCATCTTCGACGCTATTGTCGAAGGAACAACCGTCAGACAGGATCTCGACATCTACGACGAGGTCGGCCCGGATACTCGCCTCGATCTCACCCAGCAGGTGACTGTCACTGACGGATATCTAAACGTCTCGCTAACGAATACAGAAGCGAACAATCCGAAACTCTCAGCGTTACTGGTCGAAAAAGCCGCAGTCGAGCAAACGTGGGCGTCAGAAAGCGACTGGGACAGTGCCGTCTCGTCCCAGCGAGTCGTCCACGAAGACGCTGGGAGCCGGGCCGCCGGTGCGGTTCAGCTGGGCTACACCGCAGGGACGAGTTCGCTGCTGACGTACTACCCATTCGACACGCAGAACGGTGGGAGTGCACCGGATGCGAGCGGGAACGGCCACGAAGCCGTTTCGAACGGTCCCAGTCCCGAACAGGGTGGCGTCGTCGGAACGAGTAGTTACGCGTTCAACGGGAGCGAAGCATTTCTTGAAGACGGCGACGCTGGCAACTATTTGAACGGGCTGGACGAGGTAACGATTTCGTACTGGGCACAATGGGATCAGTCGACACCGACCGACGCGGGTGTCCTCACCGGTAGTCAGCCCGATGGCAATGACAACCCGTTCAGCGTTCGGTATGACGAAAGCGGCTATGAAGGGGGATGTTCGAGCTGTGTCAAGACCGGGTTCAGTATCGACAGCCAAGAATCGGTTACCGAGACCGGCAGTAACGTACAGACGAACAATTGGCAACACGTGGTCGTAACGTGGTCGGACGGGAACGCACCGACGGTCTATCTCAATGGAACCAACAGCTCCTCGTTCCGAGAGCCACAGTCCGGTGCGATTTCCGACGTACAGACCTTGCTGATCGGACAGGGTGCCAAGGACCAGGGCAATGACGACGGCTGGTCCGGACAGGTCGATGAACTGCGTATCTACGACCGCACACTTTCGGCGGCAGAGGCCAGCGACCTCTACGAGACGGCAAGTAGTGGCACGCTGACAACCGGCGAGAAGACGTTCGACACGGCAATCGACCCAACGACACTGGATGTGACGAATCTCACGGTCACACGTCCAGCGGGCACAGCCATCGATATCATCGTCGAATCGGATCCCGACGGTGACGGAAACTTCGAAGAAACGTCGGATACAATCACGCTTGACGGCAGTGAGAGCTACGATGTGACTGGTCTGAGTACCACCAGCAAGACGTACCGTCTTCGTGTCGACCTCTCGACAACGTCAGTAGCGTCTAGCCCGGTTGTCGATGGTGTCTCGATTAAACGACCGTGATTCGACAACCGTCGATGATTTAGTCGACAGACACTTATACGAGCTACGGCGACTCACAGATATGACAGAGGTAGGTATCGACGGCATCGAAGTATGGACAGGGAAGTTGCAACTGGACCTCGCAGAGACGTTCGCACCGGCACAGGGAGAAGAGCCCGGCAAGTTCACGAAAGGGCTAGGGCTGTACGCGTCGTCGCTACCGGACGTCTACGAGGACATCGTGACGATGGCGGCAAACGCCAGCCGGCGGCTGATGGAACGAAAGGGCCTCGAACCCGAGGACATCGGCCGCATCGACGTGGCCACCGAAAGCGCCTTCGACCACTCGAAGCCGGTTTCGACGTACGTCGCGGGCTGTCTGGAACAGGTCTACGACGGCGACTTCCACCACGCCAACAAGGGCGAGCGCAAATTCGCCTGCATCTCCGGAACACAGGCGCTCGACGACGCCTACAACTGGATTCGGGCCGGTCGGAATCGCGACCGCGCGGCGCTAGTCATCGCAACCGACACCGCACTCTACGCCCGCGACGACCCCGGTGAGGCGACCCAGGGTGCCGGCGCAGTCGCGATGCTCATCGACGAAGACCCCGATGTCGTGGCGTTCAGTACCGAACAGGGCTACGGGAGCGCCGACGAGACGGACTTCCTGAAGCCGAACCAGCAGTTCCCGAGCGTCGACGGCAAGCGCTCCGTGCAGGTGTATCTCGCGCGGATGCGCGAGGCGCTGGAGGACTTCGAAGCCGCTGGCGGTGACACGCACCCCGACAACTTCGCGTTCATCCCGTTCCACACACCGTTCCCCGGGATGGTCCGGAAAGCCGCCGGGCTGGGGTATCGGCACTGTATCCGTGGGACCGATGTCGAAGAAGAACTGGCCGGCGAAATCGGTCGACAACCCCGCCGCGAGGCGTTCGATGACGAAGACGCGTACTTCGATGCCGTCAAGGAGTACACCGATTCGCTCACCGAGACCGACCACTACATCGACTGGTACGAGCGGACCATCGACCCGACGCTCGACATCTCCCGGGAGGTCGGCAACTGGTACACCGGCTCGGTCCACATCGCGCGCGTCTCCGGACTGATTCGTGCCCTCGACGAAGGCTGGAACATCACCGGCAAGCAACTCCTCGTCGGGTCGTACGGCAGTGGCGCACAGGCAGAGATTCACGCCGAAACCATTCAGGAGAACTGGACCGAAGAGATCGGGGCGCTGACTATCGGCGAGCAGAACGAGAACCGGTACGACCTCTCGTTCGACGAGTACGAGGAGATTCACGACGTGCACAACCACGACGCCGAGACGGACATCGAACCCCGGACCACGCCCGACAGCGAGTTCGTCTTCGATGGCTGGGGACGGATGGGCGAGCGCAAGTACACCTACGTCGAATAGACCGTAGTCCACGGTCCGGGCAGATTTTTGAGCTCTGTTCTTACGGTCTCAGATGCCGAAAGATTAGTGTCGCCGTGACGTAAGCGAACGTATGGATAGCGACGACACCGCCCGAGACCGACCGCGGGCGGTGCTGGATCGGGTCTCCGAGGGGGTCCTCGCCCTGAACGACGACCTGGTGTATACGTACGCCAACGAGCGGGCGCAGTCACTGCTGGGTATGGACTGCGCGGATATCGTCGGGACTTATATCTGGGACCTGTTTCCCGAGGCAGCGGACAGCGTCGTGGCAGACCGAATCGAGACGGCGCGTGAGACCGACGAACGGGCGACCTACGAACGGTACAACGAGGAACACGGCCAGTGGTTCGAGGCCCACATCTATCCTGACGAAAACGGCCTCACCGTCATGTTCCGGGACATCACCGAGCGCAAAGAGCGCGAAGAACAGCTCAGACGGCTCCACGACGCGACGCGGGAACTGGTCACTGCGGAGTCGACGACGGCAGTCGCAGAACAGACCTCAGCTGCCGCGACCGAGATTCTGGACCTGGAGGCCAATGGGGTCCACCTCTACGACGAGTCGGCGGACGCACTTGCCCCGACAGCAGTCTCGTCGAAGACGCGAGAGTTGTTGGGGGACCCGCCCCTGCTGGACGAAGGCGTCGCCTGGGAGGTGTACCAGAGTGGCGAATCGCGTCACTACGCCGACGTTCGAGAGGCTGAGGCACTGTACAACGAGGACACGGAACTGCGGAGCGAATTGGTCCTTCCGCTTGGTGACCACGGCGTGTTCATTCTCTCGTCGACGACAATCGGCGCGTTCGACGAAGCGGATGTACGCGTGGCGGAACTTCTCGCGAACAGTGCCACAACGGCCCTCTCGGAGCGAGCGAAAGAGCAGCAACTCCGGGAACGAGACAGAGAGGTAGAGCAGGCCGAAACGCTGTTCGAGAACGCACAGGACGCGTTTTTCGTCGTCGACGTCGACCGTGAAAACGACGAGTATCGGTTCGAGCGAGTGAATCCAGCCTACGAATCGTTGACGGGGTTATCAGACGCCGAGATGCGCGGTCAGACCCCTCGCAGAGTCTTCGGTGACGACGATGGAACCGAGATCAAGTCACACTACGACAACTGCGTTGAGCGGAAACAGCCCATCTCCTACGTCGAACAACTCAATGTTCCCGAGCCGGACTCGTACTGGGACTCGCGGATCGCGCCCGTCATCGTCGACGACGAAGTGGTCCAGATCGTCGGAGCAACGCGGAACATCACCGAGCAGAAAGCCTACGAGACCCAACTCGAACAGCAGCGAGACGGGCTGGAACTGCTCAACGAAATCGTGCGCCACGACATCCGCAACGACCTGCAGGTCGTCGCCAGTTACGCGGAACTGCTGGCGTCCCGCGTCGACGAAGATGACCGTGAGTACGTCGAGCGGATTCTCAACAACGCAGAGACTGCCGTCGAACTGACTCGTAGCGCCCGCGACCTCTCGGGGACGATGCTCCAGACCGACCA
Source organism: Haloarculaceae archaeon (assembly GCA_036625595.1). Lineage (GTDB taxonomy): Archaea > Halobacteriota > Halobacteria > Halobacteriales > Haloarculaceae > Salinibaculum. The sequence goes on from JAZKTK010000069.1 coordinate 6,856, forward strand.
GAGTACGGAACCGACGCCACTCAGACAGACGCTGCTCAGACAGATAGACGACATCCGAACGAGCTACGCCGACGCCGTCGTCAGAATCGATGGGGAGATTCCCAGCGTCGCCGTCGACGCCGACGAGATGCTCTCGTCGATGTTCCGGAACATCCTCAAAAACGCCATCCAGCACAACGACAAGGCCGTGCCAGAAGTGACGGTGTCGGTCGACACGAGCGACGACACGGTCCGTGTGACCGTCACCGACAACGGACCCGGAATCCCCGACGCCCAGAAAGAGGCCGTCTTCGGCAAGGGCGAGAAAGGACTCAAAAGTGAGGGAACCGGTATCGGTCTCTATCTGGTCAACACGCTAATCGAGAAGTACGACGGGACAATCCGCGTCGACGACAACGAACCCGAGGGGACAATCGTGACCGTCACGCTCCCCCGCGTCTGAGAACGACAGGCTACCATCCCGTTACGGGAGTCCACGGAGGCCATCGAGGACGCCGTCGAGCGGCGTCTCGGTTACCGCCAGCGAGAAGCCGTCGATACGCGCAAGGTCTGTTGCATGTTCCCAGACGTCATCCTCGCCGAGGCCGTGGAGGACGACAGCGTTGGGTGTCGGTTTGACAACTCGAAGTGCGACCAGCGGCGACTCTCCACGGGTGACGTTCGTAAAGACGAGTGCCCGATTCGTGCTCTGGCCGTAGAGCGTGTAAAATTCGTCCGACGAGAGCCGCTGAATGGCTTTGATGGAGTTGATAACCGTGTGACCGGCGACGGTGTCGCGGTCGCCCCGAACCAGTTCTGTCGCACCGATGGCGTCGTAGTACCGTTCCAGCGGAATGTTGGCCTGATACTCCCGGAGGTCGAGAATAACCTCGCTGTCGAACCCTGCCGAGAGGACGCGAGCGTGTTGTCGGATGTGCGTTCCGCCCCGCTGTTCGTCGATATCGAGCAAGGCGCCGACGATTCGGCCGATGACGCCGATACCGGGGTTTTCCCGACGGCCACTTTCGTAATCGGAGACGACCGACGGCGACACGTCCAGTCTCGTCGCCAGGTCGGTCTGTGCGATTTCGAAGTCCGTGCGCCACTTGCGCAGCGTCGCCCCAGGGTCGTCGCTGAGTGTGACTTCACCGGCAATCTTCTCGGCGAGTTCCTCGCGTGGCCCCCGTGTCATCGCCAGAGTCGACACACACCCGCCGGAAAAGTGTATCGAAGAGCCATTCGACAATCGACGCAATATCGCCACGAAACGGAGTACCAGTAGGTCCTACTGGGGAGAAAGTCAGTCGTCAGTCACCCGCGGCAGCCGAATCGTCGCGACGTTTCCATCGGCGGTTCGGGTAAAAAGATATGCCTAATCACAGAGAGAGAGTGGAGCCAGCACCATGGTCTCAGACCTGGTCCCTGAATGCGGCGGTGGTGTCGAGAGGGTGAGCGCATCCTCGCGCTGGGAGATGTGGTCTTCGCTCCCTCGGACGACCAGCGTTGGCACGTCGATAGCGTCGGCAGCGTAGGGTGGGTTACCGGCACAGCAGTCTTTCGTCTCGGCGATAGCGCCCGTCTGTGCGACGAAGGAATCGTCGTCGAGGGAGAGGTTCCAACAGCAACCTCTGCCCTTCTTTGGCTTCGGCGACACAGTAGCAGTATGGCACAACTCAGCGGAAAGGTCGCCGTCGTCACCGGTGGCGCAAGCGGTAACGGACGGGAGATTTGCAAGACGTTCGCGCGAGAAGGGGCCGACGTGGTCGTCGCAGACCGCCGGGAGGAACCCAGACAGGGCGGGACACCGACGCACGAACTCGTCGCCGATGCGGGCGGGGAGGCGACCTTCGTCGAGTGTGACGTCCGCGAGCGGTCAGACCTCGTGGCGGCCGTCGACGCCGCCGAGGAGTTCGGTGGCATCGACGTGATGGTCAACAACGCCGGCATCTTCCGCGGTGAAGAGTTTCTCGACGTGCGCGAGGAGGGGCTCCAGCAATTTCTGGACGTGAACGTCAAAGGCGTCTTCTTCGGTGCGCAGGTGGCCGCCGAACGCATGCTCGACTCTGGGGGAGGGAGCATCGTCAACATGTCCTCTATCGGTGCCGTTCGCGCACTCGGTGCGTACACCGCCTACGACATGACGAAAGGCGCAGTGGCCTCGACGACCTACTCGCTCGCCGACCGCTTCGGTGGCGAGGGAATCAGAGTCAACTGTCTTATGCCGGGTATCATCGGAACGGCGATGACCGAAGACGACGTTCCGATTGTCGGCACCGACCACGGCGAGCAGTACGCGAAAGAAACGATTCCGATGGAGCGCTTTGGCGACCCTGAAGAAGTGGCCGACGCCGCGCTCTATCTGGCCAGCGAGCAGTCCTCCTACATCAACGGCGAGTCACTGGTCGTCGACGGCGGCGTAACTCACACTGGGTAGCGACGAAGGTACCGGGAACTGTGGGCTTTTCCTCGCGGCGTCACAACGACAGGTATGGACGCTGCAGTGTTCCGAGGCGAGCGCGACGTTCGTATCGAAGAGCGACCGGACCCCGAAATCGAGACGCCGACCGACGCCGTCGTCCGCATCACCCACACCGCAGTGTGTGGCTCCGACCTCTGGTTTTATCGCGGCCAGCGCGATTACGACGAAGGCGACCCGGTCGGGCACGAGCCGATGGGTATCGTCGAGGAAGTCGGTGAAGACGTGACCAGTGTCCGGCCCGGTGACCGCGTCCTCGCTCCCTTTGCAATCAGTTGCGGCAACTGCGAGTTCTGTCGGAAGGGACTGCACACCTCCTGTGTCCACGGCGACACCTGGGCCGGCGAACAGGACGGCGCACAGGGCGAGATGGTCCGTGCGCCACACGCCGACGGAACGCTGGTCCGCGTGCCAGAGCGCTACGCCGACGACGAGGACGTACTGGCGTCGCTGCTCCCGCTGACCGACGTGATGTGTACTGGCCACCACGCCGCGGTGAGTGCGGGCGTCGAAGCCGGCGACACGGCAGTCGTCGTCGGCGACGGCGCAGTCGGACTCTGTGGCGTCCTCGCAGCCAAACGTCTCGGGGCAGAGCGTGTCATCGCGATGGGTCACCACGAGGACCGACTGGAACTGGCCCGCGAACTGGGAGCGACCGACACCGTCAGTGCCCGCGGGGAGACGGCAGTCGAGGCGGCAAGGGAACTCACCAACGGCGGTGCAAATCACGTCATGGAGTGTGTCGGGGCAGCATCCTCGATGGAGACAGCCGTCGAGGTAGCACGCGACGGTGGCGCCGTCGGCTACGTCGGCGTTCCGGAAGGCGTGAGCGACGCGGCGTTTCTCGACACCGCCTTCGGAAAGAATCTCACCATCGCTGGCGGTATCGCACCGGTCCGGGCCTACGTCGGTGAGTTGATGGCCGACGTGCTACAGGGGACGCTCGACCCCTCGCCGGTGTTTACGAAGACCGTCGACCTCGACGATGTTCCGGAGGGGTACCGCGCGATGGACGAACGTGAGGCAATCAAGGTGCTCGTGCGAGTCTGAACGGGAGCAGTTTCGAAGGCGACTCTGATACGAGACACTCCAGAACAGCCGACGACGGGACGCACGGATCACCATCCAAACCAGTTAGGACGTATCGATAGGTCAATACAGACGTAACGATGGGTATGGCGACGCAGGATATTTCGGGGGATGCTGTCGGTTCGGCGGACCAAGAGACAACGGTGTTGTTCGTCGACGACGAACCTGATTTGCTTGAAGTGTACAAGTTGCTGTGCGAGTCCGAGTACAACGTGCTCACTGCCGAGGGCGGAAAAGAAGCACTCGAAACGTTCGGAGAGCACATCGATTTCGCTTTCTTCGACAGGCGAATGCCGGAAATGACCGGTGACGAGGCAATCGAAGCCCTCCGGGAACAGGGCTACGAGACGCCGGTTGGGATAATTTCTGCCGTCGACCCGGAAGCAGAGTCCAGCGGTGCGTACACGTCGTATCTCACAAAGCCGATAGACGCAGACCAGATTCAGGACACGGTGAGCAAACACACATCGTGAATCCGAACGGTGCCTGCAGAAGGCGCTGGCACCTCGCGTTGCTCGGTGAACCACCCGACGAACGCCCGCCACGCGGCTGAAACGGAGACACAACACTACGCCGAGGGCACCAGTGTCCGCAACCACTAAACGCGGGACAGTCCTGTTTCTCAGTAATGGATTGGACCGAAAAGTATCGGCCATCGACGCTCTCGGAGGTGCGGGGCAACGACAAGGCCCGCGACGCGCTCAAAGAGTGGGCCGAGACGTGGGATACCCATCGCGAAGCGGTCATTCTCCATGGGTCGCCCGGCGTCGGGAAGACCTCTGCCGCTCACGCACTCGCCAACGACATGGACTGGCCGACCATCGAGTTCAACGCCAGTGACACTCGGACGAAGGACGTCATCGAGCAGGTCGCCGGCGAAGCTGCCAAGTCCGGGACGCTTGCCGCCGGTGGCAGCGGCCGACGCGTCGTCATCATGGACGAGGCCGACAACATCCACGGCAACGCCGACCGGGGCGGGTCCCGGGCGGTCACTAGCCTCGTCAAGGAGGCCGGACAGCCGATGATTCTCATCGCCAACGAGTTCTACGATATGTCCAACGGTCTCCGGAACGCCTGTCGAGATATCGAGTTCCGGGACGTGTCCAAACGGTCGATTCTCCCCGTCCTGCGGGACCTCTGCCGGAAAGAGGGTATCGAGTTCGAAGACGCTGCGCTCGAATCCATCGCACAGATGAACAGCGGCGACCTCCGCGGAGCCGTCAAGGACCTCCAGGCGCAGGCCGAAGGAAAAGACCGCCTCACCACCGAAGACGTGGTCAGCGGCGAACGCGACACGACCGAGGGTGTCTTCGACTACCTCGATACAGTCATCAAAACGGCCGGCCCGCAGGAGGCGCTGGAGGCGTCCTACGACGTGGACGAAACGCCGGACGACCTCATCAACTGGATAGAGGACAACATGCCCAAAGACTACGAGGGGCGAGAACTGGCCCGTGCTTACGGCTATCTGGCCAACGCCGACCGGTGGCTCGGGCGGGTGCGTGCGACACAGAACTACTCCTTCTGGCGCTACGCGGGGGACAACATGACTGCGGGAGTCGCGGCCGCACGCGACGGCAAAAAGAGTGGCTGGACGCGCTACGGGCCGCCGAGTTACTGGACGAAACTCGGGCGAACGCGAGGAACCAGGGACAAACGGGACTACATCGCCCAGCAGATTGCAGAGGCAAACGGCGTCTCGATGAGCACGGCCCGCCGTGAGATTATGCCCCACCTCTCGGTGATGACCCACCACTGCAAAAACCGTGAGTTGACCGTCGCGATGGCCGCCCGCTACGAACTCGACGCCGAACACGTCTCCTTTGTCACCGGTAGCGGCAAGGACACCAACAAGGTCCAGTCAATCGTCGAAGACGCCCAGCAACTCCGTGAGGAGGCAGCGACCGAGAACACGGGCGGTGCCTTCGAGGGAAGTACGTCTGGTGCGTCCATCTCCGAGACTGAGAGTGAATCAGACACGGAAGACGGCGACGACGAGCAAACAGACCAGCAAGTGACGCTCGGCAGCGACCCTGCGGAAACCGGCGAAGAAGACGAATCCAACAATTCGGAGTCAGCAGCGTCCGACGACTCTCAGTCAGGCCTCTCGGACTTTATGTAGGACATCGTGCGGTCGGCAGTACCGGTCAGTCGTCTGTGCTGTGTGCACGCTCGTCGGACCCGGTGCCTGTCGTTGCGGTGTCACCAGTCGACCCGGCGGAGCCGCCACGTTCGACGAACGCTAGCGTCGTCGTCACCGTCAGTGCGGTAAGGATGAGCAGCGCCGCGGCGTGGTGGAGGACCTGCGCGATGATGCCGAAGTTGAAGATGGTATTCGCACCAAGCAGGACCTGGACTGGGAGGACGACGAGCGCGGCTGTCGACGAGTAGCGAATCCAGCGACTCCGGTTCTGTCGCCACGCACCGACGGCGACACCGAGGATGAAAAAGCCGGCAATCATCGCGACGAAGCGGTGGAACCACTCGATAAAGCTGGGCCAGTTCGCCGGGAAGAGCCCGAGCCAGCCGTCACAGAGCGGCCACCGGCCGGCACAGGCGAGTCCCGCGCCCATCGCACCGGTGTAGACACCGAGCAAGATGAGCGAGAACGCCAGCCCAGTCGTCACCGCTGCGAGGTGGCGAAACGAGAACTTCATATTCTGACCTCTGGACTGCATCCATATCAACCCCGCCATTCGACCCAGGCTGGCACAAATCGTGAGGTTCGACTGCTAACGAACTCACGTCCGATGGGCTTTTTGTGGCTGCCCGGGACGGAGTTAACATGGGACTTGATGATGACTCACTCGACTATCACCGGGAAGACCCGCCCGGAAAGATAGAAATTTCGACAACAAAACCGACGAATACACAACGGGACCTGAGTCTCGCGTACTCGCCCGGCGTCGCCGCACCGTGTCGGGCCATCCGCGACAACGAGGACGAAGCCTACACCTACACGGCGAAGGGGAACCTCGTCGGCGTTATCTCGAACGGATCGGCCGTGCTCGGACTGGGGGATATCGGTCCGTCAGCATCGAAACCCGTCATGGAAGGGAAGGGGGTCCTCTTCAAGCGGTTTGCCGACATCGACGTCTTCGACATCGAACTCGACCAGGACACCGCCGAGGAGATGGTTACCTCCATCAGCGCGATGGAGCCGACTTTCGGGGGTATCAATCTGGAAGACATCAAGGCGCCGGAGTGTTTCGAAGTCGAAGAGCGACTCCGCGAGGAGATGGACATTCCCGTCTTCCACGACGACCAGCACGGGACCGCCATCATCTCTGGAGCGGCGCTGCTCAACGCCGTCGACATCTCCGAGAAAGAAATCGGTGACCTGAACATCGTCTTCTCCGGAGCAGGGGCGAGTGCAATCGCCACCGCACGGTTTTACGTCTCGCTCGGTGCCACCCGCGAGAACATTACGATGTGTGATTCCAGTGGCATCATCACCGAACAGCGCGCCGAAGCCGGGGATGTCAACGAATTTAAACAGGAGTTCGCCCGCGACATGCCCGAGGGTGACCTCGCGGACGCGATGGACGGTGCGGACGTGTTCGTCGGCCTCTCGGTCGGCGGTATCGTCGACGAAGACATGGTCCGGTCGATGGCCGACAACCCGATTATCTTCGCGATGGCCAACCCAGACCCGGAAATCGACTACGAGAAGGCCAAAAACGCCCGCGACGACACCGTCATCGTCGCCACCGGCCGCTCTGATTATCCGAACCAGGTCAACAACGTGCTGGGCTTTCCCTTCATTTTCCGGGGTGCACTCGACGCCCGGGCGACCGAAATCAACGAGGAGATGAAAGTCGCTGCCGCCGAGGCTCTGGCGACGCTCTCTCGCGAAGACGTGCCAGACGCCGTCGTCAAGGCGTACGGCGACCAGCCGCTCCAGTTCGGCTCGGAGTACATCATCCCCAAACCGCTCGACCCGCGGGTTCTCTTCGAGGTTGCACCTGCGGTCGCACGCGCGGCCATGGAAAGCGGTGCCGCACGGCGGGAACTGGACCTAGACGAGTACGTCGAGCAACTCGAGGCCCGTCTGGGCAAGTCGCGAGAGATGATGCGCGTCGTCCTGAACAAGGCAAAGAGCGACCCCAAACGTGTCGTGCTCGCGGAGGGCGACGACGAGAAGATGATTCGCGCTGCCTACCAGCTGGTCGACCAGGGCATCGCACAGCCCATTCTCATCGGCGACCGGGAAGTAATCTGGTCCGAGATGGACCGACTCGGACTGAGTTTCGAGCCCGAAATCGTCGACCCCGAGGAAGCTGGTCTCGACCCTTATGCGGAGCGACTGTACGAACTCCGACAGCGGAAGGGACTCACCCGCCGTGAAGCAGACGAACTCATCCGCGACGGGAACTACCTGGGGAGCGTCATGGTCGAGATGGGCGACGCCGACGCGATGTTGACCGGGCTGATGCACCACTACCCCTCCGCGCTCCGGCCACCGCTGCGGGTCGTCGGAACCGCCGAGGACGCCGAGTACGCGGCTGGCGTCTACATGCTCACGTTCAAAAACCGCGTCATCTTCTGTGTGGACGCGACGGTCAACCAGGACCCCTCGCGGGAAGTGCTCTCGGAGATTACGAAACACACTGCGGAACTCGCCCGGCGGTTCAACGTCGAACCACGCGCCGCATTGCTGTCGTACTCTGATTTCGGCAGCGTCGACAACGCCGGCACACGGAAGGTTCGGAAGGCCGCCGACCGACTGCGGGCAGACCCCGAGGTCGACTTCCCCGTCGACGGGGAGATGCAGGCCGACACCGCTGTGGTCGAGGAAATTATGAACGACACCTACAGTTTCTCGGAACTCGAAGACCCCGCGAACATCCTCGTGTTCCCGAATCTGGAAGCGGGCAACATCGGCTACAAACTCCTCCAGCGCCTCGGCGGTGCAGAAGCCATCGGCCCGATGCTCGTCGGCATGGACGAACCGGTCCACGTCCTCCAGC
>JAZKTK010000009.1:0-50016 GCA_036625595.1 Haloarculaceae archaeon
GACCGCCGATGCGGCCGAGACAGACGAAGCCGCCGAGGCAGTCGAGACCGTCAGCGGCACGCGGGCCGAGTTGCCAAGTGCCGAGCAGATGGAGGCCGCCATGGAACAGACCATGGAGCAGGCCGAGCAGGTCACTGAAGAAGCCGACAGTGAGGCCGACGCCGAAGACGCCGACGCCGAAGACACCGAATCTGTAGACGAAGAGGCGGCAGGCCCGGCAGGCCTCGCTGGCGAAGCCGAACAGACCACGGAAACCGACACCCGCATCCTCGAGTTCACGCTCGACGACGAACAGTACTGTCTCGACATCCAGTACATCGAGGAAATCGTCAAACACACGAACATCACGCGGGTGCCGAACACGCCGGAGTTCGTCGAAGGCGTCGTCGACCTCCGCGGGCAGATTACGACCATCCTCAACCCAAAAGTGACCATCGACAAGCCGAACAAGGAAGCCGGCGACCTCATCGTCGTTTTCGACTCCGAGGCCTTCGAAGACCAGGGTCACATCGGCTGGGTCGTCGACGACGTGCGCCAGGTCTCGCCGATCAGCGAGGACCAGGTCAACACCCCACCCATGCAGGAAGACTACATCAACGGCGTCATCGACCGCGACGACGGCGAGTTCGTCATCTGGACGACGCCCGACCTCGCGCTCGAAGAAGCCGAGTAATCCTGTTAGTCCGCCTTGGCTCCGCCGACTTTTTCCCAGACGTAGTCGCTGGCGTTCTGTACTGCACCGATTGAGGTGAGATAGCCAGCACCGACCGTCGTCTTGAGTGCCTTTGCCGCTCGTCCCCGGACGACCTGCCCGCCGACCTGTGCGACGGCACCGTCGCCGACGCTGACCAGCCAGCCGAGTTCCGTGTATCGGTAGCGGTCGAGCCTCGGTTCGAACCCCTCGCCGGTGCGCTCGTGAGCGAGAAGTTTCTCGATATTAGTCGCCGCGACACCTGCTTGCCGGACTGCCGTCTGCGCGCTTGCGGGGGCTGGCTCCCCGTCAGTGTCGACGACGCGAGCGGCGTCGCCCGCGACGAACGCGCGGTCGCCGAGTCGGAGGTCCGCACGCACCTGTGGGCGCTCGCCGCCCGCAGCGTCCTGGCCTGCGATACCGCCCGTCCAGACGAACTGGTCGTAGTCGAGTTCGTCACCGGCAGTGAAGGAGACGGCCTCGTCGGTGGCGGCTTCGACGGCGCGACCGGTCTGGACGATAACGCCACGCTCGCAGAGTTCCTCGGCGACGGCCCGCTGGAACCGCTCGGGGAAGTTCGGGACGACGCTATCGAGTCGCTCGATGAGATACACCGCCACTTCTCCAGGGCCCGACTCGGCCATCGACGCGAGTTCGCCCGCAATCTGGACGCCGGAGAGACCGGCACCGCCGACGACGACGTTGCCCCCGTGCTCGCGGAGCGGTTCGAACTCCGCACGGATGCGCTCTGCATCCTCGATGCGTTTGAGCGGCGTTGCGTGTTCACGGACGCCGGACATGTCGTAGAAGGCCGTCTGCGCGCCGAGGGTAACGGCGAGATAATCCGCAGCGAGTGTTCCGTCAGCGAGTTCGACAGTCGCCGTGTCGGGGTCGAAGCCGGTCACTTCTGCCTGCAGGAACTCGGCGCGGCCGAGCAGGTCCTCGATAGGCAACTGGAGGTCGTCGGCCAGTGACGGGTGACTGACGACGCGGTGAATCAGGTGCTGGACGAGGTGGGTGTCACGTTCGTCGACGAGCGTAATTTCGTCTTCAGATGGCAGCGACTGTTCGAGTGTTCGTGTGAGACTGATACCCGCGTAGCCAGCACCGAGAACGGCGACGTGCATAGCAGCGGTTAGGCTGGAACGGAGTAAAGCCCTCCGGCAACGAACGATGGCAGGGCTCAGAACAGGGCGTCGCGCTCGTCGAGAATCTCGGCCGGTCCGCCGAGTTCCCAGACGCGGGTGTCGACGCCGCAGTCGGCGACGACTTCCTCGACGCGGTCGACGTACGCCTCGGTCGTGTTGATGTAGACGCTCGCACCGGTGTCGACGGAGAAGTAGACCGGGACTCCCTCCTCGCGGAGTTCCCGGACGGCGTTGAAAATCTCGATGGTTCGTGGTTGCCAGTAGACCCACCCCGCAGGGCCGGTCATCGTCGTCGCCGCCAGCGATAGCGAGTCGTGCTCGGCGAGTTCGAACACCGCCTCGAAATCCCCACCGCGGAGCGCGTCGCGCATCTCGGCAATCTGGCTGTGTATGTGGGCCATCCGCGACTCGAACATATGGCTGTCAGCGGCCTCCTTGTGCGCGGCCTCGGTTTCTTTGTAGGAGGGGACCATCCCCGCGACGATGCGGAGGTCCGATTCGAGGTCGTCGGGGACGGGAATCCGCTCGGAGCGACAGTCCTCGTCGTTGAGTCCGGTGCGCAGGTGCGAGAACGCACCCGTGACCGCGCGTGCGGCCGAGGAGGAGCCACGGCGGGCGACCGTCGAGATTTCCGGGCGCGTCATGTCGAGTCCGGCGGCCTCGACGAGGGCCATCGCCGCTGCGGCAAAGCCAGACGACGACGAGCCAAAGCCGATGTTCGTCGGGAAGGTGTTCTCCGATTCGAACCGCACGCGGTGGTCGATGTCGGCCAGGTCGCGGACGTGGTCGACGACCGCGCGGATGCGCTCGGCACCGCGGCCCTCGACTGCCTCGCCGTCGATGTAGTACTCGTCTGCTCCCAGCGAGTCGTCGAACGCGGCGGTCGTCTTCGTGTGGCTCGGTGCGGTACAGAGGCTGATAGAATCGTGATACGGGAGTCTGAGTTCCTCGTCGCGCATCCCGTGGTACTTCACCAGTCCCTGAATCGGGTGCGCTTTCGCTGTCGCCTTCATATCTCCTCCTCCGTGGGGCACCACTTGGCGTTTGTGAACCGACGCCGATATCACGCGATGCCGAGGCCGCCGAGAACAAGTCGACCGCCGATTAGTGTCAACAGGATTAAAACACCCCGTCTGCGTGCCCGTTCGCTCACCCGGCCGCGCACTCGTTGTCCGACGGTGACGCCGGCGACAGCTGGCACCGCGGCAGCCGCTGATAGCCCGACCATCGCCAGGTCTGGATACAGCCCGAGAGCGCCTGCCGCGCCGACGCGCACGCCGTTGAGGCCGAGAAACACCAGTGCGACGACGCCGACGAACAGCCCGTGAGAGAGGTCACAGCTCCGAACGTAGGCGATGAGTTGCACGCCGACGTTTGTCCCGCCGAAGACGACACCGGAGATGCTGCCCAGACCGACCATCGCCGGCGTCGACTCGACGAAACAGCCCGATTTCGCGCGGTCCAGTCCCGGGAGCGCGACCACGTTCTGCGCTGTGAGAACGAATCCGAGCGTGAGCACGCCCAGCCCCACGCGCAGCGGGGCCGCGGGCAAACTCTCGAGGATAGCCATCCCGACGACAGTCCCGACGAGTGCCGAGAGAATCAGCGGCGCGAATCGACTCCCGCAACTCCGGAGGTCGGCCACGGAGAGTTCGCGGACGAGTGTGAGATTCGCCGCGAAGATGGGGAGAATCATGAACACGACGGCCGTCGCGGGTGCGATTAGCGAGGCCAGCGCCATCGTCCCCACGATGGCGAAGCCAAACCCCGCCACGCCGTTGACGACCCCGGCCACGAGGACGATAGCCACCACGGGGAGCAACACACTCAGCGACAGCGAAATCTGCACGCCAGCAGTGTTGCGGAGCAGTTCGGATAAAGGTAGCTCACGTCGCAGTAAGGTGACCGGTCCGTGACCGGTGTGGCCGGGCGCGCGTGTCCGGCGCAAACGCGCCGTGACCGCGCGCCGACGGGGAAAGGCAGGCCTGCTATGGCGCTTGCTGTGCGGTCGCGGGAATGTCTACGATAGCATCTCCGAGCGCTCTACCGAGCGCGAGGAGCCTTTTTCCCCAAGTTTTTGCAAGGAGGGTGCGCCCGCGGCGAAGCCGCGGTGCGACACCCGACGCAACAAAAAGTGGGCTTACACGAGCATCCCGGCGGCCGTCTGCGCGGTCTCGATGACCGGGCCGAAGCCGGGCAGCAGGAGGACGGTGGCGACCGCCGCGATAGCGATGGCGGCGTACAGCCCCGTCGGGTAGCTCTCGATTTCCACGTCGCCGTTTGGCTCTTCGATCCACATCGCGCGGACAACGCGCGTGTAGTAGTACAGCGAGAGCGCGCTGTTGACGATGAGCGCGACGGCGAGCAGTGCAACGCCGCCGTTGATGGAGGCCATCAGCAGGTAGAACTTCGAGAGGAACCCGCCGCCGAGCGGGAGGCCAGCCAGCGAGAACAGGAAGATGGACATCGCGGCACAGGCGAATGGTGCCTGCTTTGCGAGGCCGTTGAAGTCCTCGAACTCGCGGCCGACGCCCCAGTGTTCGGTCAGGGCGATGAACAGGAACGCGCCGGTGTTCATGAAGCCGTAGACGAGCAGGTGGGCCATCCCGGAGCCGAGCACGAGCTGGTGGTCAGCGCCTTCAGTGAGCGCGGCGAGTGCGATGAGCACGTAGCCGGCGTGGCCAATCGAGGAGTAGGCGAGCATCCGCTTGACCTTCTCCTGTTTGACCGCCGCGAAGTTCCCGACAGTCATCGTGACGACGGCCAGAATCTGGAAGGCAACGACCCAGTCGACCGTATCCAGAATTGCGAGTTCACCGGCTGGTCCGCCCAGCGCGACAGTGAACACGCGGAATGCGAGCACGAAGCCGGCGGCCTTCGAGGCCGAGGAGAGGAACCCGGAGATGGGTGCCGGCGCACCCTCGTAGGCTTCGGGTGCCCAGAAGTGGAACGGGACGCTGGCGGTCTTGTACGCCAGGCCGCCAATCAGCATCATGACGCCGAGCCCGAGCACGCCCGGTGCGGTCGGGTCGGCGAGCGCGCTTGCGACGGCGTCGAACTGGAGTGCGCCCGTCGAGACGTACACCAGCGAGATACCGTAGGCGAAGATGGCCGACGAGAGCGCGCCGATGAGGAAGTACTTCAGCCCGGCCTCGACGCTGCCCTTGTTGTGTTTGAGATACGCGACGAGCGCGTAGGAGGGCAGCGAGGCGAGTTCGAGGCTGATGAAGGCCGTCGCCAGGGAGTTGGCCGCCGACATCATGGCCATCCCAGTGGCAGCCAGCATCACCAGCGAGTAGAACTCCGCTTGCTTCTCGCGGCCTTTCAGGTAGTCGTAGCTGGCGACGACCACCAGCGTGACGACGCTGGCGATAAGCGCCGTGAAGAACAGCGCCATCCCGTCGACGACGAGACTGTCGCCGAAGAGCTTGATAGCGCCTTCGGGCGGTTGCCCGGTACCGGCGACGAGATACCAGCCGGTGACGGCGAGAACCGAGAGCGAGCCGGCGACAGAGATGCCAGCGAGCGCTTCGGAGTTCATGCTGTCGGGGTCGACGGTGTCGTAAAGGAACAACACCAGTGCGGTCACCGCGAACAGCGCCATCGGTGCGATTGCGGCCGTGTCAGGGAGTGGGATTGCTGCCATCAGGCACCACCTCCGAGGAGGGGATTAATCGCATCCTGTATCATCTCGTACGCGATGTCGGGTGCGACACCGAGCAGGATGACGAGCAGGAGCAGGACGACCAGCGGCGCCACGTCGTGTGCAGGCGCGCGGCCGATTTCGTAGTCAGTTTCCAGTTCGAACGGACCGAACAGCGTGCGCTGCATGGCCCACAGCAGGTAGCCGGCGACGACGACGATGCCGAACATCGCAAGCGCGGTGTAGATCGGTGCGCCGGCGATGGTCGTCGACTGGAACGCGCCGATGAAGACCAGCACCTCTGCGGCGAAACCGCTCATCAGCGGCAGCCCCATGTAGCCGAACGCGGCGGCAACGAAGATGCCTGCCGTCCACGGCATCCGGTCTGCCATCCCGGACATGTCACCGACCATCCGCGTGTGCGTCGAGTTGTAGAAGACGCCGACGGTCATGAACATCAGTCCCGAGATGAGTCCGTGGGAGATCATCTGGAAGGTCGCCCCGCCGAAGCCGTGTGGTGTAAAGGCGACCAGTCCGAGGATGACGTATCCCATCGACGAAATCGAGGAGTACGCGACAATGCGTTTGAGGTCGCGCTGTGCGAGTGCGAGCATCGCCCCGTAGATGACCGAGAGCACGCCGAGTGCCGCGATTATTTCTGCGTAGTCACGCGCGACATCCGCGAGCATCGTGAAGTTGAACCGGAGCAGCGCGTAGGTCCCCATCTTCAGCAGGACGCCAGCCAGGATGACCGACACCGGCGTCGGGGCCTCAACGTGTGCGTCCGGCAGCCACGTGTGGAAGGGGACGACGGGTACCTTCACCGCGAAGCCGGCGAACATGGCGACGAAGGCCGCCAGTTTCAGCGCTTCCGGTTCGAAGCCGGCGAAGGAGCCGAGTTCACCGCCGCGAACGGACTGAGCGATTTCGGGCAATCCGAGCGTCGTCAGGCTGTCGCCGAGCCCGAAGATGAGCCCGAAGAGGCCGATGAACATCACCAGCGAGGCGACGTTCGTGTAGACGAGGAACTTGATGGAGGCGTACTTCCGGCGCGGGCCGCCCCAGACCCCGATAAGGAAGTACATCGGGATGAGCACGCCCTCCCAGAAGACGAACCAGAGGAAGAAGTCAAGCGCCGTGAACACGCCGATGAGCGCTGCCTCCATGAACAGCATGAGGCCGTAGAACTGCGACTCGCGCTCGTCGATTGGCGTCCACGACGAGATGAGTGCGAGCGTCGTCAGGATGGTGGTGAGCGCGAGTAGCGGGAGGCTCACACCGTCGACGCCGACGTGCCACTGCAGCTGGTAGGGGCCGAGCTGGAGCCACGTCGCCGTCGTCTCGAAGGCAATCGTGCTGCCTTCGAGCAGCGCGTTCCCGCTGCCGTCGAAGGTGAACCACATGTAGAGGCTACCGACCAGCGGAATCACCGACAGTGCGGTCGCCAGCTTTCCGGCGATGCGGTTCGGGGCCAGGAAGACGATTCCGGCCGCGGCCAGTGTCGCAATGAGGAGTGCCTCGATGTACATTCAGAACCACCCCCCGGCGATTCCGAAGACGAGAAGCAAGAGCGTCAGCCCCAGCGCCAGGAGCGCGGCGTAGTTGCTGACGACGCCCGTCTGAATCTTTCGGAAGCGCTCGCCGGAGAACAGCGAGACACTTCCAATGCCGTTGACGACACCGTCGATGATACCCTGGTCGAACGTGTCGGCGGCCTTCGCAATCGGGACGGTCACGCCCCGAGCCAGCCAGACCTGATATTCGTCCTGGTAGTAGTTGTTCATGAGTAGCGTGCGGATAGAACCGAGTTTCTTCGTGTGCTGTTCGGGAGCGGCACCGCCGTAGAGGAAGTACGCAGTCCCGACACCGGCGAGTGCGAGTCCGAGCGAGACGGCGCCCGGCCCCAGCGGCGAGAGCTCCGCCGCGTGGTAGCCCGCGCCGAAGTCCGCTTCCAGAATCTCGACGTAGTGGTGCGCGTTCAGCGAACTCAGGCTCCCGTCGAGCCAGTCGTGGAGGAACGTCAGATGAATCCCGGTGACTTCCTCGACCGGCGCCATGTTGATGAGCCCGACCGTCGCTGCACCGATACCGAGCACGGCCAGCGGGAGCTTGACGTTCCAGCGGACCGGTTCGGGGTCACGCGCCGTGTCACTCCGCGCGTCGCCGTGGAAGGTCAGGAAGACCATCCGGAAGGTGTAGAAGCCAGTGAAAAACACCGCGAGCAGCCCCATCGCGTAGCCGGCGAGCAGGAGCGTCCCGACGGTGCTGTCGGTTCCGAGCGCGTGCAGGAGCGTCTCGTAGAGCACCTCGTCCTTGGACCAGAAGCCCGCGAACGGAACGATGCCCGCGAGTGCGAGCGACCCAGAGAGGAAGGTGAGGTAGGTGACGCGCATCTTGTCTTTCAGACCGCCCATGTCCCACATGTTCTCGTTGTGGTGCATGGCGATGATGACCGACCCGGCACCGAGGAACAGCAGCGCCTTGAACACGGCGTGGGTCGTCAGGTGGAAGACCGCAGCCACGTAGCCACCACCGCCCAGCGCGAGCATCATATACCCGTACTGGGAGATGGTCGAGTACGCGAGCACCTGCTTGAGTTCCTGCTTGACGACACCCATCGTCGCCGCAAAGAGCGCGGTGAAGCCACCGACCAGCGCGATGACGCCGAGTGCAGTCGGTGAGAGTGCGTAGAATCCGTACATGCGTGCGACCAGGTAGACACCGGCCGCAACCATCGTCGCCGCGTGGATGAGTGCGGAGACGGGCGTCGGACCTTCCATGGCGTCGGGCAGCCAGGTGTGCAGCGGGAACTGCGCGGACTTCCCGATGACGCCACCCAGAACGAGCAGGCCGACGACAGTGAACCACTCCTGGGCACCGAGCCCGAGGTAGGTGGTGATTTCGGCCGTGTGGCCGGGGTCAAGTGCGTGCTCGGCCATCACGACGAAGGATTCTTCGCCCGCGAACTGCGCCGTCCCGAAGGTTGCCAGCACGGCGACGACGCCGATGAGGAAGAAGTAGTCACCGAAACGGGTGACCAGGAACGCTTTCTTTGCTGCGCTCGGGGGTCCCTCCTGGCGGAACCAGAAGCCGATGAGCAGGTACGAGCACAGACCCACCAGCTCGAAGAACATGAACGCCATCAGGAGGTTGTCCGAGTAGACAAAGGAGAGCATCGAGAAGGTAAACAAACCGAGACCGGCGTAGTACCGCGGGAGACCGGTCTCGCCCTCGTCGTTCATGTATCCCAGCGAGAAGATGTGGACGAGGAAAGAGATGAGCGACACGATGACCAGCATGAGCGCAGAGAGCGGGTCGATAAGCAACCCGAACGTGAGGTCGACCCCGGCAACGCCTTCAGCACCGAGGACGAACTCGTACAGTTGCGTGTGATAAGGGTCGGCACCGCCAAAGAGGGTCGCCGCGACCCACAGCGACAGCAGGAGAGAGCCGCCGGTCGCCGCGATGCCAGCGAGGGCACCGCCCTTTGGCATGTAGTTGCCGAACGCCAGTGCGATCAGGAATGCGGCAAACGGAAGCGCCGCAATAGCCGGAGAGATGTCGAATGCAAGTGCCATAGTTACCACCTCATTGTCGTTGCTTTGGTCACGTCGATATCATCGAAGTTACGATACAACACCAGGATGATGCCGATACCAATTGCGACCTCGGCGGCAGCGAGTGCGATAACGAACAGGCTGAACACCTGCCCCGTGAGGTTGCCATAGTAGTGCGAGAAGGCGACGAAGTTGATGTTCGCGGCGTTGAGCATCAACTCGACGGACATCAGGAACATCAGTGCGTTCCGGCGCACGAGAATGCCGAACAGACCCGTGCAGAACACGACGGCCGAGAGCAGTAGATAGAACTGAGGTGAAACAGCCATCTACTCGTCACCCCCGTCGCGTTCGGCCAGCAGGATAGCACCGTCAAGCGCCGCGTCCAGCGCGATAGCGATGAGGATGAGCGCAACGAGGAAACTCTCCACCACGAGGCCGCCGTCGGTGATACCCAGCAGCGAGTTTCCGATGCCTGCGACGATGCTCACACCGGCGGGGAATCCCTCTGCACTGCCGAATTCGGCCCCGACGAAGACCGCCGCCATGACAGTAAACAGCCCGAACGCAACCAGACCAGGGAGTGCGCTCCGGTCCAGGGTTATCGGACGGGGTTTGGTCGTCATACTGGCACCTCCAGCGTGTCCTCTTCACGGGTCAACATGACCGCGAAGGTGATGAGGATGAGGACACCGCCGACGTACACCAGAATTTGCATTGCAGCGATGAACTCCGCTTGAACCATCACGTAGTGAACCGCGACACTCAGTAGCGCGACGCCGAGTAACAGCGCAGCGTGCCAGATGTCGCGAACGAGGACGACACCGACACTGCTCCCCACTGTTACCATGGCGAACAGCGCGAATGCGATTCCCTCTAACGAGAAAGACGCGCCTATGCTAGCCATCATTGTGTGAGTCTCCATGCGGCTTGCTTTTGAAGATTCCTTTTTTCTCTCGGTATTTGCCCCGTTCAGGACCCATGTGAGCGGGGGTCACACTGTTGCAACGCGTTCGACACCCCAATTCGGGGCGTTCGCGACCAATCGTGAGTGATTTATCTTTCGGTCTGGCACGTCCGGGCATGCACGATTTCGTCGTTGTGGGGGCCGGACCGGCGGGGTCGCGGTTCGCCCGCCGCGCGGCCGCGTCCGGGTACGACGTGCTTGTTTTCGAGCAGGGGGAGGTTGGGACCCCGCTTGCCTGCTCCGGACACGTCAGTACCGACATCTGGGAGTTCACCCCGGCTGGCGCGCGCGAGAAGTTGCTTCAAAACGAGGTCTTCGGCGCGCGCTTTCACCTCGGCGGTGCTGACTCGCGCGCCTACGAGTTCTACAAGAACGAACCCGTCTCGAACGTCATCGACCGCGTCGGCCTCGATAGAGTCCTCGCCGATGCCGCGCGCGAGGCGGGCGCGGACCTGCGCGAACACCACACTGTCGTCGGCGTCAGCGAGCACCGCGACCACGTCAGCGTCGATGTGCGCGGAACCGACGGTCTCGAAACGCACCGCGCGAAGATGGTCGCCGGCTGCGACGGTCCGAAATCCCGCGTCCGCCGGGAGCTCGGCCTGCCCGAACCCGACGAACTACTCCACGGAGTTCTCGGGTTCGACGAGACGCCAGACCATCAGGATTTCGTCGACGTTCACCTCACGATCCCGCGATTTTTCGCATGGCGAATCCCGCGCGGAGACGCTGGCGTCGAGTACGGACTCGGGATGACCGCCGACAGCGCAGATGTCCGCGAACGCTTCGACGCACTCGTCGACGAGTACGGTGCCGACGTCCACCGTCGCTGTTCGGGACTCATTCCCATCGGCCCGCCGCGTCGCGTCACCGGCCGACGGTCCTTCCTCATCGGCGACGCCGCTGCCCAGACAAAACCATTCACCGGCGGTGGCATCCGCTACGGCATGACTGCTGCTGACCACGCGGCCCGCGAAATCGACCCTGAGGACCCCGGCACACTCGGAGACTACGAGCGCGCGTGGCGCGCGGACCTCCGGATGGACATCCGACTCGGGAAACTCGTCCGCGCGGGCTACTCGGCACCGGGACCGCTCCAGCGCGCCGGCATGGCCGTCTTCGAGGGGGAAATTGGTGTCCACATGGACCGGCCGACATCACTGTTCTCGCGCGAGCAGTTGCGTGCGCTGCTATCGCGGTAGCGAACTGTCGCTTGCGCAGTTGTGACGAACAGGCGACACGGACAGAACCGACGACGGTGTGTCGCACAACCGCGAGCCGTCGCCGGGCGACGCTCAGCGCACACGCTGTCTGGTCACGTCTCACCTGATAAACCTCAGGACAAAAAGAGCGAGAGGTCCCTCAGTACTGTGGCAGGCGCGCAGACTTGTCCGACCCCTCGACAAACGGAAGCTCGACACGCTGCGCCTCGACTTCTGTGCCGTCGACGCGGACAGTCAGGTCGTCCGCGGTGTCGAACGTGACGCGGGCGAGCGCGATTGGGGCCTCACTCGTTGGGCTTTCGACGGCGCGCGTCACTTCGCCGACTGCTTCGTCGCCCGCGAACACTGCTGCACCGGAGTCTGGCACAGAATCGACAGCCAATCCAACCAGTCGATTGCTGGGCTGGCCCCGGTTCTCGACGCGAGAGACGACTTCCTGGCCGACGAAACAGCCCTTCTCGAAGTCGACGGCGTTGCGCAGCCCCAGCGTGTTCGGCACCTCGCCGTCGAGTTCCGATTCGAACAGGGGTGTCCCGGCTTCGAGTGTGAGCGAATTCCAGGTCTGATAGCCAAACGGTGCGGCGTTCATTCCGCGGTTTTCGAGTGTATCGAAGATTTCCTCGGCAGCGTCGGCAGTACAGACGACTTCGTAGCCTTCCTCGCCGGTGAGTCCGTCCGTCCGGATAACTGTCACACCGTGGTCGCCCATCCCGCCGCGGACGAACGAGAGTGGGTGGTCGGGCGTCTGTTCAGTGAAGACGCTCGCTATCTTCTCGGTTGCTTTCGGGCCGTGAACCCCGAACGTACCGAACTCGTCAGTCGCGACGGTAATGTTGACGTCCTGAATGAACGTCTTCTCGCGCCACTCCTCGGCCAGCGGCGTGGCTTCGCCAGGCGGCGTGAAGACCAGGAGTCGCTCGCCGGCGTTGTAGACGTACATGTCCGTCTCGATGCGGCCCTGGGGGTCGAGGAGGAGTGCGTAGACACCCTGTCCATCGGCAGACGGGATACGATTGGAGACGGAGTTGTCGACGAAGTCGATTCGGTCAGCACCGGAGATGGTGAGCACGCCGTATGCGTGTTCGATGAGGCCGACGACGTTTCTGACAGCGCGATGGACGCGCTCGGGCCGGCCATAGTGGGCGACGATTCGCCGACCCGCACGCTCCGTGTAGGTGGCACCGTGGTCGTCGTGGACCGAGGCGAGAACGGTCATACGAAAAATCAGCGGGGGAGCGTGGTTAAGTTCCCCGACCTGGGTTAGCGGCGGCGAGCAAGGGCGAGCACACCAGCCAGTGCCGCGAGGGTGACAGCGATACCGAATCCAGGGCCACTGTCTCCAGCCGTCTCCTCGGGTTCAGTCGTCATTTCGTCAGTTTCGGCCGGTTCGGGTGACGGCGTCGGCGATTCCGGAGTCGGCGTTGCTGTCGGCGTCAGGTCCGACCCAGTCTCGACACCTTCGACAGTCACCGATGCCGACAGACCGGCGTCAGAGACGGTGACAGTCACGTTTCCAGTTGCGTTAATCGTCACTTCAGCCTCGCCGTCGTCGTTGGTCCGCGACGCACTCTGTCCGCCCACCCGAACCGCGGCGTTTGGAACCGGTTCGCCGTATTCGTCAGTGACCGTAATGCGCGTCGACTCGCCAACGACGACGCGGTTGTTCGCCGACCGGACGTTCAGCGTATCGGCCCGCGAGATGGTGATGTCGACCGACGCAGGCTCCTCTCCGACAGTGAACCGCTGGCTCACAGTCTCGTACCCGTCTTTCGAGACTTCGGCAGTGTATTCCCGATTGACCCGGACACTGGTCGCCGTTTCACCGTTGTCGAAGGTCCGCGAGGAGTAGCCAATCTGTGGAATCGCCACCGTCGCGTTGTCGACGGGCCGTGCCTCGTCGAAGTGTTCGTCGACGACACGGAAATCGACCGGGACGGTCCCGCGTTCGAGTGCGACCTGGGTTTCGGTATCACCAGTCAGCTCAAACTCGGAGTCGTTGGTGTAAAACCCGGCTTTCTCGACACGCAGTCCGTACTTGCCGCGCTCGAGGCGACGAGTCGTCGCCGCTCCACTGTCGTTCGTTCTCACCGTTTCGACGCTGCTGCCGCCCTGAAACAGGGTGATTTTGGCATCGGAGACGGGACCGGTGTCACTCTGGACAGTGAGCGTCGCTTGCCCGCTCAGCGAAACAGGAACTCGAATCTCTTCTTCGGCAGCGTTGAACTTCACGAACGGGCTGTTCCGGACGTACTCGTCGTCATCTATCTCGACTTCGAGGTCTGCACCTCGCGGAACGTCGACGAAGGCCTTCCCGTTACCGGCCGTTGTCTCGTTTATTGGCCCGCCTTCGTCCCCGTTCCAGGTGACCGAAATGTCGGTGTTTCCAACTGGGTCACCGTTCGAGTCGACGACGGCGAGTGTTACCGTGACAGTATCGTCCTGTGCTATCGCTCCTCCGATAGCACCTGGTGCAAGTACCGAAACGACGAGTAGCGTTGTAACGACTCCTGCAGACAACCGTGACATACTCTGAATGTTGCAGGTGTGTCTTAAATCTCTAACGACGGCTTATTCCGGTACACCAGTGTGGCAAAGGTCAGTTTACCCCGCGATATCGTCGTCTTACCGCGATGCCTGGATGACGTCGTCGACGATTCGTTCGACCTCACTCCGTTCGGCAGTCAACAGCGGCCCCGGGACGGTCCGGGCGAGTGTCGCCGCGGCGACGCCGTAGCTCAGCGCCGCAGAGAGGTCACCATCGTCGGCGAGGCGGGCGAGAAAACCGCCAGAGAACGCACCGTGCTGCCCGGAGTCATCGACTGCCTCGGTCTCGACGGTTTCGCGCTCGTGAATCACGTTCGTTCCCGGCGTGTCCTGCAGAGCAACCGCACCGCGTTTGCTGCGGGTGATAACAACCGTCTCGAGGTCGTACTCGGCGGCGATGGAGTTCGCCAGTTCGCGGGGCTTGCCTGACCGGTCCAGAACCGTCCGAATCCGCTCCTCGTTGGCGACGAGTACCTCGAGATGCTCGAACAGCTCCAGTAGAACGTCTTTGAGAAACGCCGGGTCTGCGAGGCCGGCCTGGTAGTCGACATCGATAGCAGTCGTGACGCCGCTCCCGTGGGCCGCCCGGAGCATCGCCTTGGTCGTCTCGGCGGCGTCCCGCGAGAGCGAAGGCGTACTCAGACCGGTGAACGCGATATCGGCAGTCTGGATGCGGTCCATGGGGAGGTCCCCAGGTTGAGCCGTCGCCGTTGCCGACCCCTCCCGGTCGTGCCATCGCATCGATTCGCGAGGCGGGTGGCCCGATTCGTGAAAGACCAGCCCCTGTCGGTATTCGGTGCGGTCGGCCCAGGTGATATCTGTCTCGAGACCGTGACTTTCGAGTTCGGCGACGATACGCCGCCCAAGCGGCGAGTCCGGCAGTTTCGACACCCAGGTGCTGTCGACGCCGAGCAGTTGTGCCGTGACAGCGGCGTTGCTCTCTGTCCCGTCTGCGTCGAGCGTCATCGAATCCGCGGTCTCTAGGCGCTCCTTTCCGGGCGGCGAGAGTCGCAACGGCGTCTCCCCAAACGTCACAAGTTCTGGCATACGGGGGCAATTGACAGGGAGGGGCTTAGTTCTCTAGCCCGGCGTTACCCGTCCGGATGCGGTGTCGATGGCGACATCTACCCACCGTGGCCCGGATAATCGCGTTCGAACCGTGCTTCCAGTTCGTCACTGTCCAGTTCGACGATGACCGGGCGCCCGTGCGGGCACGCGTACGGATTCGTACAGTCGTCGAGTGCGTCGAGCAGGTCGACGACAGACCCCTCGGTGAGCGAGGTGTTCCCGGTAATCGAGGGGTAACACGCCAGGTCCGCGAGGAGTTCGTCGGCAGCAGCGTCGACCGTCTCGGCCGCGGCGGCTTCCCCGGTGACGAGGTCGCCGAGCAGGTCCCGGAGGAGGTCGGGATGTGCCGCTTTTGCGACCAGCGACGGAACGGTCGACACCGCGACAGTGGTGTCGTCGACCCGTTCGGCCCTGAAACCCAGTCGCGCGAGGGCATCCCCGTGGCGCTCGAAGACCGCCATCTCCTTTGCCGTGAGTTCGAGTTCGACCGGGTCGGCGAGTGCCTGGGTGGTCGTCTCGCCGTCGAAGTCCGCACGGAGCCGCTCGTAGTTGATTCGCTCGTCGGCAGCGTGCTGGTCGATAAGGACAAGTCCATCGTCGGTCTCGGCGACGACGTAGGTGTCGTGGAGCTGTCCCAGCACGCGCATCGCGGGTAGCGTCTCGAAGTCGTGTTCGTCTGTGACGGCGCCGCCACCGAGCCGTTGCTGGTCGTGGCTGACCGCGAACTTTCGGTTCGAGTCGTCGCCACCTGTTCCCGCTCCATCTTCGTCCGTTATCTCCGTCCTGGTCTCGGCTGCCGTTCCCACCTCACCTGCTGCGTCGTCCGCTGACTCCCGGTTCGTGTTCTGTGGTTCGGGAGAAGCTGGCGTGTTTTGCGGACTGGGTGACAACGGCGACGTGGTCGATTCTGTCCGTGTCGGTGAAGTCGTCGTGTCGGGACCGGTCTCGCTCTGGTTTGGGCCGTTCGAGGAGCCGGCGTCAGCGCTTCCGCCTGCGGACCGGGCGTCGCTGTCGGTGGCGTCGGCCACCCTTTCGTCGTCCGAATCGGCCCCGCTACTGGGACGAATCTCGGTCTGTTCGGGCGCAGAGCGACCGCGCGGTGCCGACGAGCGAATCAGTCCCTCATCGAGCAGCGTCTGCTCGACAGCGGTACTGACCTGCGCGCGGACCTGCTCGTCGTCGGCGAAGCGAACTTCGAGCTTTCGCGGGTGGACGTTCACGTCGACGTCGCCGGGGTCGACAGCCAGGTCGAGCACCGCGAAGGGAAAGCGGTCCGAAGCCAGCTGTGCGCCGTACCCTTCCACGACTGCGTTGCGGACCGTCGAGGCGGTGACGTACCGACCGTTGACGAACGTCGAGAGATACTCGCGGGAGGCACGATTCGTTTCGGGGTGGCTGACCAGTCCGGAAACCCCGTCGAGTGGCCCATCGGGCATCGCTGTGTCGTCGACTGGAAGCATCGACTGGGCGACTTCGCGGCCGTACACCGCCATGACCGTCTCGCGGCGGTCACCACGCCCGGTGGTCGCAAAGGTCTCGCGGCCGTCGTGAGACAGCGAGACGGCCACGTCCGGGTTGGCGAGCGCGTAACTGGTGACGACAGTGTTGACGTGGGCGAACTCCGTCGACTCCTGTTTGAGGTACTTCCGGCGGGCGGGCACGTTGTAGAAGAGGTCTCGAATCTCGATTGTGGTCCCTGTCGGACAGCCAGCAGGAGCGACGCTCGTCACGTCGCCCCCCTCGACGACGAGTTCGGTCCCCCGGTCGGCGTCGGTGTCGGCCCGGTCCTCGCGTGGGCGCGTCGTGATGGTGAGGCGGGAGACCGCGCCGATTGCGTGCAGCGCCTCGCCACGAAACCCGAGCGTCCCGACGCCGCCTTCGAGGTCTGCGATGTCGGTAATCTTGCTGGTGGTATGTTTCTCGACGGCGCGCCGGACCTCCTCGTCGGTCATACCAGCGCCGTCGTCGGTGACACGAATCCCGTCGATGCCACCCGATTCAACGGCAACGTCGACGCGGTTCGCGCCAGCGTCGAGGCTGTTCTCGACGAGTTCCTTGACGACGCTGGCCGGGCGCTCGACGACCTCGCCCGCCGCGATGCGCTCGACTGTCTGGGGGTCGAGTTCCCGGATATCTGCCATTGGGACACCTTCGAAAGCGTGCCCCATATACTGCCCGCTGTCTGGACCGTGCGCAGGCGTCCACGAACCGTGACGCGCACGTCGACAACGGCCGTGCGTACAACTCCGGCGGCTGTTACTACGCCGAAGGCTCCGACCAGTATCTCGGCTGTATGGGGACGACCGACACCACACTCGAAGAAACCTCGACGGGATACTACGAGGAGGTCAGTAGCTGCTGAAGCTGCGACCCTCTCACCTGCCGTCGGTCACCGTCTGTCACGGTGTCGTCGTTTCTCTTTTTATCGGGTGTCAGCGGCTATTTCCATCAGCGCATCTTCGACGAGAAGGACATCGAGCGTCCCCTCCTGGACCTGTCCGATGGCGATAGCGGTGTACGCACCGCCGCCGGCAAACTGCTGGTCAGGAAGCCGCAAAATTGGGTCCTCCCTTCGCCTCGCGACGACTTCGATGTCGTAGCTCCCGGCATCGACCTGTTTGTACTCGCTCACCTTTCGATATCTCATCCGTCGGAAGAGTTTCGGCCCGTCCGCGACCTGGACGGTCACGCGCGGTGCGTCCGGTGACGCGTGAATGAAGCGGACGTGCGCCTTTCCGGACGGTACCTCCCCGGGGTCGTCCTCGAAGACTGTGGCTTCGATGTCGTCGAGTATCCCGGTCGCGAGGATTGTGTACATCGTCTCCGAATCGAGGCCGAGCGTTGCTTCGATGAGTGGGTCGTCAGCGCCAGCGGGGGTAATTCGGATGTCGTGGTTGCCAGCCGAGAGCGTCGTATACTCGGAGATGTCTTCGAAGGCCACATCCTGGAAGGCTGGGTTACCGTCGACGTGGATGTCGACGTTCGGTGCGTCCGGACTGCAGTGTCCAACTCGGACAAGTGGGTCTACCATTTCAAGTTCCTCTACCGAAAAAATATCCCGAATGGACGTTGTAATAAAGGCAGTATCAAGCCACGCTCTCTGGGTAAGCCAGCCCTCTCCAGAAGTAAGCTCGGTACCAGGTGGTCGACGCACTCCACAAGAGGAGAAAAGCAGCCATTACCGGGGGTACCTGCTACTCGTCGGTGTCGAGTCGATCCTGTAACTCCTGTACTTTCGCCATCAGTTCGACGGGCGGCGTCTCGTTGACATCGAGGTCCGCAAGCGTCGTTAGCACCGACTCGGCGTCCTCGCCGTACTGGTCGGTCAGGCGGTCACCGCGGGACCCGCCATCTGCGGCCGCCCCGTCGTCTGCCCCCCCTGCTGTACCGCTTGCATCACCGCTCTCAGCGGTCCCGCGCTGAAACTCACCAGCAGAGAGGTCGAAGACGGCCTGAACCGGTTCGCTGTCGCCACCCTTTGCCTCGATCGCCTTCTCCTCGCGGAGGCGGTCGAGTACGTCCCGCGAGCGGTCGACGACGGGTTCGGGGACACCCGCCAGATCCGCGACGTGAATCCCGTAGGAGCGGTCGGTCGGCCCGTCTCTGACCGTCCGGAGAAAGGTCACGTCGCCGTCGGACTCGTCGGCCGCGACGTGGACGTTGTGGACCCGTTCGAGGTGGTCGGCAAGCGTTGTGAGTTCGTGGTAGTGGGTCGCAAAGAGCGTCTTCGCGCGGACGGTGTTGTGCAGATACTCGGTAGCCGCCCACGCGATAGAAATACCGTCGTACGTCGCCGTCCCGCGGCCGACCTCGTCGAGAATGACGAGCGACTCTTCGGTGGCGGAGTGGAGGATGTTCGAGAGTTCCTGCATCTCGACCATGAACGTCGAGCGCCCCTGGGCGAGTTCGTCCAGCGCGCCGACGCGGGTGTAGATGCCGTCGACCAGCCCGAGACGGGCCGAGCGGGCGGGGACGAAACTCCCGACCTGCGCCAGCAACGTGACGAGCGCCGCCTGGCGCATGTAGGTCGACTTCCCGCTCATGTTCGGACCGGTGACGATACAGAACTGTCGCTCGTCGCTCATGTGGAGATCGTTGGGCACGAAGTCGGTGGTCTGCTCGACGACGGGGTGTCGCCCCGCCTCGATGTCCAGTTCTCGCCCGTCGGTGAGTTCCGGGCGCGTCCAGTCGTTGCGGACCGCATGAGAGGCGAGACTCGCCAGCGCGTCTGTCCGGGCGAGCGCGCGACCGACATCCTGCAGCAGTTCTGCGTACGCAGCCACCCGCTCGCGCACGCGCTCGAACAGTTCCCGTTCGAGTTCGTGGCGCTGCTCTTCGAGGCGCAACACCTCGCGCTCGCGCTCGTCCAGTTCCGGAATCGTGTACCGCTCGGAGTTTTTCAGCGTCTTGATTTGCTCGTACTCCTCGGGGACGGCGTCGGTTTCACTCTTGCCGACCTGGATGTAGTAGCCGTCTGTTCTGTTACGGTCGACCGAGAGGTGGGTGATACCGGTCCGCTCTTTTTCCCGTTCGGGGAGCGTATCCAGCCACTCCAGGGCCGATTCGTGGCGGTCGATTATCTCGTCGAGTTCGTCGTCGTACCCCTGGCGGATGATATCGCCCTGCGTGATGGTCCCCGGCGGGTCGTCGACGAGGGCGGCGTCCAGTTCCCCCGCGAGGTCGACGACGGCGTCGTGGTCCGGTCGGGAGACGATATCGGCGAGCGCGCTGTCGGCAAAGCGCTCCGTCTCGTCGACGAGGTCGGCCAGGTCCGGAAGGAGCGTGAGCGTCGACTGAGCGGCCCGCAAGTCCCGGGCGTCGGCACTCCCCGACGTGGCGCGGGCGGCAAGCCGTTCGAGATCGTACGCCCCGTCGAGCAGTTCTCGCAACTGTTCACGGGCCATCGCCGCCTCGGTGAGCGCGGCGACGGCCGACTGACGGCGCTGGAGTTCACCGCGCGCCTGCAGCGGCCGCTGGAGCCACTCTGTCAGCAGCCGCGACCCCGCACTGGTGACAGTGTGGTCGATAGTGTCGACGAGCGAGCCCGAGCGGTCGCCCTGCATCGTCTCGGTGAGTTCCAGGTTGCGCTGTGTCGTCGCGTCGAGTTCGACGTGGTTCCCGCCGCCGTGGGCCTGCAGTCGCGTCATCGACGCCAGCACGCCCGCACCGGTCTCTTCGACGTAAGAGAGAATTCCGCCGGCCGCACGAACCGCAGCCTCCTGTTCGGCGACGCCCACGCTTTCGAGGGTCTCGCGGCCGAACTGCTCGCGCACGCGGTGACGAGCGCGACCCGGCGCGAAGGCTTCGGTGGTGTGCAGCGTCAGCAGCGCGTCGGTCCGGTCGCGCAGGCGGTTCAACAGCGGGTCGTCACCGCGCACGTCCGGCCCGGGCAGAATCTCGACGGGTGCGAATCGGTAGAGTTCCGTCAGCAGGCGGTCGCGGGCGTCTTCCCCCGACAGCTCCGTGACGTGAAACCGGCCCGTCGTCACGTCAGCGAAGGCGATGCCGTAGGTCGTTTCACTGTCCCGGACGACAGCCGCGAGATACTGCGCCTCGGCATCTGTCGTCTCTAACAGGGTGCCGGGAGAGACGATGCGGGTAATCTCGCGGGCGTGACCGTCGTCAGTTTCGTACTGGTCGGCGACGGCGACGCGGTAGCCGCGCTCGACCAGCGCGGAGACGTACGGCGTGAGTTCGTCGAGAGGGACCCCGGCCATCGGATACGAAGAGCCGTGCGAGGACTTCTGGGAAACCTTCAGGTCGAGTTCGTCGGCAACCAGCTCCGCGTCCTCGCCGAAAAACTCGTAGAAGTCGCCACACTGCATCGCGAGCAGGTCGGCGTCGGTCTCCTCCGTGAGCGAGAAAAACTCCCCGACGATACCCTCGGCAGTCATACTCCTCTCTGGGTTCGTCTCCGGTTAAAACGCTGTGGGTCCGCCGTGGACTCGCGGTGAATTCTACGCTTCGGACTCAAAGTCGTCGAACAGCGCCGTGACGCGGCCTTGGATTTCGTCGCGAATCTCGCGGACGGTGTCAACATCCTGGCCGTCGGGGTCGGGCAGCGCCCAGTCGCGCACGTCGACTGACTCGCCAACGTCGCCGACGTCGAGCGTCGAACAGCCCATCGTCGCGACGTAGTCACACGACCGGAGTTCGTCGAGTGTAATCTCTCTGGGTCTGCGCTCCGAGAGGTCGAATCCTTCCTCGGCCATCACGTCGACGACCTCCTCGTGGACGCTATCGGCGGGGTCAGTCCCCCCGGTCAGAATCTCGACGCGGTCGCCGAGCCCGCGGCGGTCGCGTTCGCGCTCGGCGAAGGCCGTCGACATCTGGGAGCGGCCGGCGTTCTGGACGCACATGAATGCGATGCGAATCGGGTCGTCGGAATCTGTGGATGGAGTCATAGGAACAGTTGTCGTTAGTCGTCGTCGGTCGTCATGTCGAGACTGCCAGTCGTCGCGCCGCTCCAGTCGAACTTCCGCTGGAAGTAGAGGGCGACATTGACCAGCGCGAGCAGGACAGGCACTTCGATGAGCGGACCGACGACGGTCGTGAACGCGACGCCGGAACCGACGCCGAAGACGGCGACGGCGACAGCGATTGCCAGTTCGAAGTTGTTCGAGGCGGCAGTGAAGCCGATTGCCGTCGTCGTCGAGTAGTCTGCACCGATGCCTTTCCCCATCCCGAAGCTGACGAAGAACATCACGACGAAGTAGATGGTCAGCGGGACGGCGATGAGCAACACGTCCGCGGGCGCGGCGACGATGTTCTCACCCTGCGTCGCGAACATCACGATAACGGTAAAGAGGAGGGCAACGAGCGTCAGCGGGTCGATTTTCGGGACGAACTGCTCGTCGTACCACTCGGACCCCTTCGTCCGCGTGCCGACGTAGCGAGTCAGGAACCCGCCGGCAAACGGAATCCCGAGGAAGATGACGATAGCTTCGAACACCTGCATCGGCGTGATATCGAAGGTGGTGATGCCGGCGACGAGCGACTCCATGCCGAGCAGTGGCGGGAGAAAGAGTGCGAAGAACCAGACGTACACGCCGTAGGTGATAATCTGAAAGAGACTGTTGAACGCGACCAGCCCAGTGACGTACTCGGTCGACCCCTCCGCGAGTTCGTTCCAGACCAGCACCATCGCGATACAGCGGGCCATCCCGATGAAGATGAGTCCGAGGAAGTACTCCGGTCGAGCCGGCAGGCCGGGGACGAGCCCGCTGAAGAAGACGACTGCCAAACCAAACATCAGCGTCGGTCCGATGAGCCAGTTCTGTATCAGGCTCAGTCCGAGCACGCGCCAGTTGCTGAACACCGTCGGGAGCTGCGAGTAGTCGGCTTTCGCAAGCGGCGGGTACATCATCAGAATCAGCCCGATTTCGACGAGGTGGAGGTCCTGAATCGGAGCCGTCACGGACGGCGCGACGAAGCCAAGTCCGACGCCGACGGCCATCGCGCCGAAAATCCAGACGGTGAGATACTTGTCGAGAAAGTCCATCGACCGCGGGTCCCCACAGCTCTCACACTCGCAGTCCGGGCCGTGCTCGTGTGCGACGTTACTCATCGTCGATGCCCCCGTCGAGGACAGTCACCAGCGCGACGGCGCGGTTGGTCGCACGGTATTTCTTCCAGCGGCCGTCCTTGCGTCCCGAGACCAGCCCTGCCTCGGACAGCGTCGAGAGCGCGTGACTGATTGCGCTCTCGCTCACGTCGACGAGCGCATCGAGTTCACAGACGCACAGTTCACCCCGTGCGGCCACGAGCGCGCGGACCAGCGTCAGGCGCGTCTCGTTTGCCAGTGCCGACAGTACGTCGAGTTCTGTCTCGACCCGAGACGGACCGAGTGCCGCTTCCAGCGCCCCGAGTTCGTCGAGACGCCTGTCGACATCCTCGCTTCGACACTCCCCGAGTTCGTCTTCGAGATACCGTTCCAGTCGCGCCGTCGATTGAGCCATTGTTCAACTGAATTTGCTGCACGCAATTATACGTTCTGGTGTATGAGCGCTCAGACAGTCCACCAACGCCCAGGTAGAATATTCAGACAAACAGAAGAGATAGTTAGTTGAATACAACGGCAGCTATTCGCGGGTGGAGAACAGTAGCGACAGCAGGTTCGTCGACAGACGGCCATCTCGGCTATTGCAGCTATGCACGTCACTACGAATTGCATCGTCGTACTGGCTGGTACGTTACCAGATATCGATTGGATACCGGCCTGAAGCCTTTTCTCACAGTAACAGTAAGCAGGGACAATGGGTCGAGGGACGGTTCGGCTGGGAGCACTACTTGTCGTCGCACTTTCGCTTTTGATTGTCGGTGTCGGTATCACGACAGCTGACAGCGGTGGGATGCCGACAGAAACAGCGATGGTCGTCGCCGACGGTGAGTACCGACCGGCCGCGACAGTCGAGAACGCGACGGCTGGCAACACCAGCGGCGCAGTCGCCACCACGCCAGCCCAGACCAGCCCTATCAGTGTCGAACAGGAGTATCGGCTGACGCCGGACCAGCCAGGTCGAATCGACATCCAGTGGGAGTTCACGATTCCGGACAACGTAAACGAAATCAGCACCCGGCTCCCGAGCGACGCGACGAATCCGCGCCGGAACGGATTCAGGAGGACCGACGACGGCTACGTCTGGCAGCGGTCTGAACAGTCGACTCGAACGCCGACGCTGACGTACACGGCAGCGGTCAACCAGACTGACAGTGACGTAAGCGGCCCCATCGGAGCCGATGGGCGCTACCTGTTTGTCGACGTCGGCGACTGGGCGCTCATCGAACGGGAGCCAGGACCGAGGTTTTCGTTCCGGGGCCGCGGTGACGAACCGGCTGTCGAGTGGACTAACACCACCGCCGGCGAGGGTGTCACCGGCCAGTCGATGGTCTATCTCGGTCCGTACGAGGAGTCCACACGCTCGGCACACGACCAGCGATTCCGGCTCGTCGTCCCCGAGACAGCAACGCTCTCACCAGACCGAGAGGACGTGTTCGATAGCGTCGTCGACGCCGCCGGGAGCCTCCGCGTGGGAGCGCGTGACAGACAAGTGCTGATGTTCGCCGCACCAGAGACGATACCCTGGGGGGTGCGCGGGCTCCAGAGCGGCGACCGCAACTTCTACGCCGTGGCCGACGAACCCGTCGACGACCCGAACAACGTCTGGATTCACGAGTACGTTCACACCAGGCAGGACTTCCAGACGACGAGCGAAACGAAGTGGGTCACCGAGGCCAGCGCCGAGTACTACGCCGGACTGTTGACGCTCGAACAGGGCCGCATCGAGTTCGACGACTTTCGGAAGTACCTCTCGCGCGGCAACTACCGGCGGTTCTCGAACGTCGTGCTCTCGGACCCGACCACGTGGACGGGTACTGGGGCCAACTACTACACCGGTGCACTCGTCACAGCCGAACTTGACCGACAGCTCCGACTTACGACGAATCGAAGCAGGACGTTTCAGAACGTCTTCCGGCGATTCAATCGGCAATCGACAGCCGTCAGTCAGTCCAGCCTCCTCGACGACGTAAGCGCGGTCGGCGGAGCCAGTCCCCGGCGTTTGGTACGGCAGTACACTGATACCTCGGAGAAACCGTCGCTGTGGTCGCAGGCGGCCCACCAGGCTGCGTTCGAACCGCTCCCGGCGTGGTTCACCTACGCGCTGCCGCTGGCCGGGGGCGATAACCTCCGGGTCCGTGGGCCCTACCGAAACCGGACACTCGGTGCCGAACCGCTGGTCACGAGCGAGACACTCGTCGCCGATATCAACGTCACCAACGTCGGCGGTACCGAAGGAGCTTACAACCAGTCCGTGACGCTGGACGGGGAGACAATTGCGACGCTCACGGGAACGCTCCGCGGTGGCACGAGCACGACCAGAACCGTCGAGCAAGTATTCGATACTCCTGGGAGCTTCCGGTTCGCGATGGGGGAGCAGAGCAACACGATTACCGTCCGCGAACCGGCAACAGTGACAGTGACGGGGCTGACTGCCAACCGGACGCGGGTAGCCGGCAGCGGCGCGGTTCGACTGACCGCCACCGTCCAGAACAGCGCAGACAGACCGGCGAGAGAGAACCTGACGATACGGCAGAACGGAACAGCAGTTCTCGACAGACAGGTTCGCCTCGACACCGGGGAGTCGAGACGGATTTCGACGACGGTGTCGGTGACCCCAGAGCGGCGGTACCAGTTTACAGCCGCCAACCAGTCCATCTCGGTGCTGGTGACCTCGGCGACGACGGAAACGACACCGTCGGGCACGACTGAGACAGTCGGTACGAGCGGCGACGGGTTCGATGTCGTCTCGCTCGTCGCCGCGCTGGTGGTCGTCGTCCTGGGCCGGGTGTACCAGAAGCGCTGACACAACCCAGCAATTATCCGAGAGACAGCGGAAGGGACAGCCGATGAACCGTCAGGACGGTGTGGCAGTCTGTCTGGTTGTCGCGCTCGTGGTGGCGCTCGCGAGTGCGAGCGGGGCTGCCGTCGCAGACGACAGTACCAGCGGACAGGAGAGTCAGACAGCATCGGCGCTCGACACTGGGGAGTCGAGCAACGAGTCGGACAGTGCTGGGCACTCAGCAGTTGCAGAGGGGCCACAGACACAGACGACCAATAACATCGACATCGACCACGAATTCCGGCTCACGCCGACCGAACCCGGACAGGTGGCGGTACAGTGGACGGTCGATATTCCGGACAGCGTCCCCGAACTCAGCGTGACGAATCCACCACCGACTGCACAGACGGTCGATGAGACTGGCTTCGAGCGAGTCGACGGACAGCTCCGCTGGCACGAAGACGACCAGTCGACGCGGGCGCCGTCGGTGACCTTCATCCAGTCAGTCAACGAGACGACCGACGACGGCAATCTGAAGTACGCCGACACCGGCGACTGGGCGCTCATCAAACGCCCACCACAGGCGAACATCGAGTACAGTTACTACGAAGACCCGGGACAACCGACAGTCACCCGGACGAACAGGACCGCCGGCGAGGGCGTCAGCAGCAACGCGATGGTCTATCTCGGCCCCTACGAGATGACGAACGAGAGCGCCCATGGCCAGCAGTTCCGGCTGGTCGTCCCCGAGGCAGCGACGCTGACCGAGGAGCCAGAAGATATCTTCGACTCGGTAGCGGCCGCCTCGGACACGTTGCGTGTCGGTGACCGCGACGAGACGGTGACGATGTTCACCGCGCCCACTTCCGTCTCGTGGGGCGTTGCAGGTCTCCAGCGCGGCGACAACGCCTTCTACACCGTCGCCAATCGGAGCGTCGACGCGCCCGACAACACCTGGGTCCACGAGTACGTCCACACCAGACAGGACTTCGAGACGACGAACGCGACGCGGTGGGTCATCGAGGCCAGCGCAGAGTACTACGGCGCACAACTGACCCTCCAGCAGGGCCGTATCGGCTTCGACGCGTTCGCGGCGTCTCTCGGTGTCGGTGCCGACCGGCGCTTCGACGACGTGACGCTTGCCGTCCCGACCACCTGGCACGACGCTGCCGACTACAACAAGGGCGGGCTGGTCGCGGGCGATATCGACCGCCGCATCCGACTGGCGACCGACAGCGAAGCATCGCTTCAGCGCGTCTTCCAGCGGCTGAACGAACACGAATCGAGCATTACGCAGCGACGGTTCGTCCAGGCTGTCGAGCGTGCTGGCGGGGCCAGCGTCGCCGACACGACCCGGCAGTTCACCGAGACGACCGACGGACCCGAGATGTGGTCCCAGCGCGACCACAACGAGGCCTTCGAAGACCTGCCGGCGCAATTCTCCGCGACGTTCCCGCCAGTCGGCAGTGGCGGTCTACAGGCCAACGGACCGTTCCGTAACGGAACCATCACCGACGCTGGGCTGGTCATTAACGAGACGCTCGTCGCCGACATCACGGTCGAAAACGTCGGCGGAACGGCGGGCACCTACGACATCACCGTTACCCGCGACGGAACCCCCGTCGCCAATCGCACTGGCACCGCAGCTGCCGGCGAACGGGTTGTCGAGACGGTCGAGTTCTCTTTCGATAGTCCCGGTATCTACCGGCTGTCGACGGGCTCGGACAGCCTCGACGTTCGCGTCTCTGAACCAGCAACTCCGACCGTCATAGACATATCCGCTAACCGGACAACTGTCGAGGAGAGCGGGGCTGTCAGCGTAACCGCAACCGTCGGAAACGACGACAACATACCGGCGACGGGTGTCGTTTCATTGCAGCAGGACGGCGACTCCCTCGTCGAGCGTCGAGTGAGCCTCGACAGCGGCGACAGCACTGAACTGACGGCGACCGTACAGCTCACTGAACTGGGGTCGACGACCTTCAGCGCCGGCTACCAGTCGGTCGACGTGACTGTCGAAGAAGGGGCCGGACTAGCGACCAGCGGCGTTGACGAGACTGCAGACGAGTCCGACGACGACACCGACGACGAAACGGCAGGCGGGAGTGGACCTGGCTTCGGACTGGTCGGGACGGTCCTCGCGCTCGTAGCGCTACTTCTCGTCGGTCACCGCGTCGAGTAGCGTCACCGTCCGGTCGGCGAGCGTCGCCGTGTCGGGAGCCAACAGGACGACGGTCGGCTCCCACCCGACGGCCGCACGGCCGGCGACGGCGACCGGTGACGTCTCATCTTCTGCAAACGCCTCTGTTGCCGCCCACTCGACGGTCTGTCCGGCGGCCTCTGCCGGTCGGTCTGACGGGTCGTACTCGGCGACGGGACCGTCGAGGGCCTCGAGTGCCCGCTCGATATCGTCGTCCAACCGGCAGTTGACCGCAAACCGGAGGTCCGAATCGTACTCTCTGGCAGCGAGCAGGAAGCGCGCGACGTTCGTCGACGCACCGAAGCGTACGCCCCGATTTGCTGCGACACCGTCGAGTGTTCGCGTGACCCGACCCTCGACAGCGGCACATTCGGTGGGGACCTCCGCGTACGGTGTCGCCCCAACGACGTTCAGGCCGACTTCGGGAACGAGCGGGGACACGTCGCGCCGGACGAGTTGCTCGACGACCTCCGCGACTCGCTCGGCGGTCGGGTCCCGTTCTGCCTGGTCGCGGAGAGCAACCATGTGATGAACTGTGCCCGGTCCCTCACCCACATCGAGGTTGTACCGGACCGCGCGCGCGAGGAGGTCGATACCCGTCCGAACGGCGACGGAGAGGTCGTCACCGTGTGCCAGCCGGGTCGCAATCGCCGAGGAGAGCGTACAGCCGGAGCCGTGGGTCGCCTCGGTGGCGACGCGGCTGTGACGCACCGTCTCGATGCTCTCTGCTGTGGCGAGTACGTCGATGATATCGTCGCCGGGGACGTGCCCTCCCTTGACGAGTGCTGCCTCGGCACCCATCTCGACCAGTGCTTCGGCGGCCTGCTGTGCGCGTGCGCTGTCGGTCACCTCGATGCCGGTCAGTACCTCCGCCTCGTCGGCGTTGGGCGTCACCAGCGTCGCTTCGGCGACGAGGTCCTCGTAGGCCGCTTCGGCCGCCGGTTCGAGCAGTCGGTCTCCAGAGGTCGCGACCATCACCGGGTCCAC
This sequence comes from Haloarculaceae archaeon, assembly GCA_036625595.1. Classification (GTDB taxonomy): domain Archaea; phylum Halobacteriota; class Halobacteria; order Halobacteriales; family Haloarculaceae; genus Salinibaculum. The sequence goes on from JAZKTK010000009.1 coordinate 28,369, forward strand.
GACGGCAGGCGCGTCGCTGTCCTGGACCTCGTCAGTGACGAGTTCGATGACATCGCCCGTCGCGAGCATCCCAGTCTTGATAGCAGCCACGTCGAAGTCAGAACGGACAGCGGTACACTGTGCTGCTATCTCTTCGGCCGGGAGAACGTGCGTGCTCTCGACGCCGGTCGTATTCTGTGCGGTGACGCTCGTAACGGCACTCGTACCGAAGGCTCCGCCAGCCTCGATGGTCTTGAGGTCAGCCTGGATGCCGGCACCACCGCCGGAGTCACTGCCAGCGATTGTCAGCACGACCGGTGGCGTCACGGGCGCAGCGTTGCGGGTCATATCCCTCGCTATCAGTGGCTCATACAAAGAGGTAATGTCCCAGGCTACCGGTCGGGAACCAGAGTTGTTTCACCACACAAAATCTACAAAAATACGCAGAATCTGACCAGTGTCTAGATTTTATTCCTGGGCAAAGTGTGATGATTGTTCATAGAATATGCACAGTCTCGAAACATTTATTCACTTTACGGCCACTATACTATCATAACGGGCCGACACGGCCCAGAAGCACAATGAAATCAGAGACCGACACGGACGAGAAGGAGACGTACGGAGCCATCGAGACGGAAGACGGCGATCTGGTCATCTACGACCGAAACGAGGAGACGGCATGGCTCCAGTCTGACCACACGGTCGACGTGAGCGCGTAGGGTCGGTCACACCCGCGTTTTGTTGCGACATTGCGGCGGCATTGATGCCAGTACTGTTATACTTGGGGCGTCCGAGAACTCTGCTGCAAGGTCCCCGATATGACAGCTATCGAAACGAATAACCTCACGAAACGGTTCGGCCGCGACCTCTACGCCGTCGATGGACTCGACCTGACAGTCGAAGACGGCGAAGTCTTCGGCTTTCTCGGCCCGAACGGTGCCGGGAAGTCGACGACGATCAACATGTTGCTCGATTTCATCCGGCCGACCAGCGGTAGTGCACAGATACTGGGCCACGATGCCCAGGCAGAAACCACGACGATACGCCAGCAAATCGGCGTTCTCCCGGAGGGGTACGACCTCTATCCCCGTCTGAGTGGACGCAGCCACATCGAGATGGCAATCGAACTAAAAGAGGCCAGCGACGACCCAGACGCTATCATCGACCGAGTCGGGCTGGACCGCGACGATGCCGACCGGAAAGCCGGTGACTACTCACAGGGAATGCGCCAGCGCCTGGCGCTCGGGATGGCCATCGCCGGTGACCCCGAGTTGCTCATCCTCGACGAACCGACGAACGGACTCGACCCCAACGGCGCACGCGAGATGCGGAAAATCGTCGAAGAACACGCCGACCGTGGTGCGACCGTGTTCTTCTCGAGTCATATCCTCGAACAGGTGCAGGCCGTCTGTGACCGCGTCGGTATCCTCGCAGAAGGTAAACTCGTCGCCATCGACACCATCGACGGCCTCCGCGACGAGGTCGGCACCGGGTCGACACTCACCCTCACTGTCGACTCCATCCCATCGGTCGACCTCTCGGACGTACCCGGCGTCTCGACTGTCACGACACAGGACACAGTCATCGAGGCGTCGATTACCGACCCGAGCGCGAAGATATCGTTCATCGACCGGGTTCGGGACGGCGGCGCGACCATCGAAGACATCGAAACGTCAGAAGCCTCGCTGGAGGAGTTGTTCGCTACGTACACGAACAACGGCAAACAGACGGAGGTCCCAGCATGAACCGGACGCTCACCGTCGCCAAATACGACTTCGAGAACTCCCGGCGCTCGTTCATGCTGTGGGGCGTCGTCGGCCTCTTTCTGGCGCTGGTGCTGTTGCTCACCGTCGTGCCGGGGTTGCTGGACAACGACATTCCCGGCGAGTTCGTGGTAACGATTATCACCCCCGTTGCGGGTATTTTCGTGCCACTGACTGCCGTCATCGCGTCGTATCTCTCCATCGCGGGCGAGCGCGAATCAGGGCAGTTGAACATACTGCTCAGCCTCCCGCCGTCGCGGCGCGACATCGTCCTCGGGAAGTTCCTCGGACGGACGGCTGTCGTCCTCGGTGCAATTGTCATCGCCTTCGTCGTGGCGCTAGTGCCGAGTCTGCTGCTGTACGACGGGTTCCCAGCCGGGTCCTTCCTGCTAACGATGGGCCTGACTGCACTCCTCGGGCTGGCCTTCGTCGGTATCGCCGTTGGGATCTCGTCGGTGTCGACGACACGAACGCGGGCGATGGCCCCCGCTGTCGGTGTCGTCATCCTGTTTGCGACCGGTCTCTGGGGCGGACTGATTACTGCGTTGAACTTTATCGCCGACGCCGGACTCGATGTTTCGCTGAGCGAGAGCGTACAGAATCTGTTGCGATTCCTCTCTCCGTCACAGGCGTACAGTCGGCTGTTCAACAGACTCGTTCAGCCCCGTCTCACGGAGTCGGTCGGCGGTCCGGCGACAGTGTCGGACATCAGCGCCCAGCCCTTCTACGTGCAGGACTGGTTCGTCTTCCTGCTGCTCGCCGCGTGGGTCATCGTCCCCGTTGCAGTCGGCTATCTCCGATTCAACGGCGCAGACCTCGAGTGACCCACAACTGAAAGCTATTTCCCGCCGGCACTCTGCCGGACATCCATGGACGCGGCACTGGGTCCACCCACGAAGATGGCCGAACGGCGTGACGACCTCACGCCAATGATGGCCCAGTACTTCGAGTTGTGTGAGCAGTACGACGACGCGCTCGTGCTCTTCCAGGTCGGCGATTTCTACGAGGCGTTCTGTGACGCCGCCGAACAGGTCGCGCGCCTCTGTGAGATTACACTCACCAAACGCGAGGACTCGACCGGCCAGTACGCGATGGCTGGCGTCCCAATCGACAACGCCGAATCCTACATCGAACGCCTGCTGGACGCCGGCTATCGTGTTGCCGTCGCCGACCAGGTACAGGACCCCGCAGAGACGACCGGCGTCGTCGACCGCGCCGTCACGCGCATCGTTACGCCCGGGACGCTCACCGAAGACGAACTCCTCGGGAGTGCCGACAACAATTACGTCGCGGCAGTCGCCAGCGGTGACGAACATGCGCTCGCCGTACTGGACGTATCGACCGGTGATTTCTACGCCACCAGCGACCGCGACCAGTCGACCGTCGCCGACGAACTGAGCCGCTTCGACCCCGCCGAAGCCATCGTCGACCCCGGTACTGACCCCGCAGTCCTACCGGACACCTGTGTCGTCAGTCCGTTCGACGAGAGCGTCTTCGAGCTGGATTCCGCGCGAGAAACGCTCACCGAGTACTTCGGCGCACCCGAGCGGCTGCTGGCCAGTGACGGCGAGATTCGGGTCTGCGGCGGACTGCTGGCCTACGCAGAGTACGCACGGAGCGGCGAGAACGAGCGGCTCGACTACCTGAACCATCTCACGCGGTACGACCCCCGCGAGTACATGTTGCTGGACGCCGTCGCCCTCGACAGTCTCGAACTGTTCGAGCGCCGCGCTGTCCACGGCCGCGAGGGTGTGACACTCGCAGATATCGTCGACGACACCGCGAGCGCGCTCGGGCGGCGGCAGCTGACCGACTGGTTACGCCGGCCACTCGTCGAACGCGACCGCATCGCCGCCCGTCATGACGCCGTCGGCGAACTTCGCAGCGCGGTCCAGACTCGCGAGCGACTCCACGGGCGACTGCGAGACGTGTACGATATCGAGCGACTCATCTCCCGCATCGCGCGCGGCCGAGCGAACGCCCGGGACCTCCGGTCGCTAAAGGAGACACTCGACGTGGTACCCGACCTCCGGGAGGAGTTAGCCGACGCCGACTGCGGGAAACTTCAGTCGCTTTCCGAGCGACTCGACCCGCTCGCAGACGTTCGCTCGCTGATTGGCGAGGCCATCAAGCCCGACCCCGCCCGTGAGATTACGGAGGGTGGCATAATCAAGCCGTCCTACGACGAGACACTGGCCACCCTCCGGGAGACCGAACGCGACGGGAAAGCGTGGATAGACGATCTCGAAGCCAGCGAGCGCGAGCGGACCGGCATCGACTCGCTGAAGGTCGGCCACAACTCTGTCCACGGCTACTACATCGAGGTTACCGACGCCAACCTCGATAGCGTGCCCGACGACTACGAGCGCCGGCAGACGCTCAAGAACGCCGAGCGCTACTACACGCCGGCGCTCAAAGAGCGCGAAGACGAGATTCTCAGTGCCGAGAGTCGCGCCGACGAACTCGAGTACGACATCTTCACCGACGTCCGCGCGACAGTCGGAAAGGAGTCCGAGCGCGTGCAAACGCTCGCAGACGCACTCGCCGAACTCGATGTACTCGTCTCGTTTGCGACGGTGGCCGCCGAGTACAGCTACACCCGGCCGGTTGTCGCCGGCGAGAGCGACGGCGGCCCCGACATCGACGGTATCCACATCGAAGACGGTCGGCACCCTGTCGTCGAGCGAACCGAGGCGTCGTTTGTCCCCAACGACACCCACCTCGATGCCACAGAACGGTTCGCGGTCATCACCGGGCCCAACATGAGCGGGAAGTCGACCTACATGCGTCAGGTGGCACTGATTGCGATTCTCGCACAGGCTGGCAGTTTCGTGCCTGCGAACGAGGCCCGCCTCGAACTGGTCGACCGAGTGTTCACCCGTGTCGGCGCGAGCGACGACATCGCCGGTGGTCGCTCGACGTTCATGGTCGAGATGACCGAACTCGCGGACATCCTCGACCACGCGACCGAGCGGTCGCTGGTCCTGCTTGACGAAGTTGGCCGGGGCACCAGCACCACCGACGGCCTCGCCATCGCTCAGGCGGTCACCGAACATATCCACGACGAGATAGGTGCGCTGACGCTGTTTGCGACACATCACCACGACCTGACGGCCGTTGCCGACGACCTTGCTGGCGTGTTCAATCTACACTTCCGGACCCACCACGAGGACGGGACAGTGGTCTTCGACCACACTGTCGAGCGTGGGGCCGCAGCAGCGTCCTACGGCGTCGAAGTCGCCTCGACCGCAGGGGTACCCGGGGGTGTCGTCGACCGAGCGCGTGAACTGCTCGACGAAGACAACGCACAGCCAGGAGGTGACAGTCAGCGGACGAACGGGCACGAGGCGGATGCGTCGGTGACTGTCGACGCCGTCGATACCGGACAGGAGGAGACTGAAGGCCTGCCGGCGAGCGTCCGTGAAACGCTCGCGGACGCTGACGTGGCGACGATGACGCCACTGGAGGCGCTGAACACGCTGGCCGAACTCAAACGGTCGGTCGACGAGTAGGGAGAGGCTTTTTGTCCCGGCCCGAGACGCACCACCAATGGCAGACCGGCGGCGGTACACGGGTACGAAGGCACTGCAGGCCGGCTGGACGCTTCTCGTCGGCCTCCTCGCCGCTCCCGTCCAGCTCTCGGGGATACTTCCGACGGTCGTCGTCGTCAGCGCAGCCGGTATCTGCTGGGTGGTGGGGCTGGTCGGGTTCGGTCTCGGCGAGCGACGCCACTGGTCGGCACTGGTCGAGGATTCGTCGTTCGACCCCGGCCCGAGCGGTCACACCGCTGACCTCCAGCAAATCGTTCGTGGGCAGTCCGTCACAGTAACGACGGACGTGACTGGCCTCATGACACCCGAGCACACGCAGGTCAGTGCGGCTGTCGAGGGTGTCGATGCCTCCTTTACCGTTCGCATCGTCGACAGCGAACTGACCGACAAGGAGGGGTTGACGACCGGTGACGACGCCCTCGACGACCGCTTTGTCATCACCGGCGCGGAGGGAAACGTGGCCGCGCTACTGACTGACGTAGTCAGGGATTCGCTGTTGGCCGTCGAGGTACCGGGCGCGTACACGATTCGGCCCGATCGAGTCGTGTACGAGATTCCATTTACACGCCTGACAGCCGAGGAACTGGACGCAGCAGGCGACGCAGTTGCGATACTCGCGGCGCAACTGGAAGCAGTCGGTCAGCAGTGACCGATCAGCAGTCACTCCCCCGAAAGCGAGGGTTCTGCTGCCGGCTCGAGCGAGACGAATTCGAGTCCACGCTCGGCCAGCAATCGCCGGGCGCGGTCTGTCACGGACGGCGCAACGAGGATACCCCGCACGTCCGTCTCGGCGTGGAGGTCCCGTTCCAGGGCATCGACGTAGCGAGTGAGTTGGCCGACAGCGTCAGGACCGACCCGCCGACGTTTGAGTTCGACGACCACGGCATTGCCGTCGCTGTCCTCCCCGTAGATGTCGACGGCACCGGCGGGCGTCTCGCGTTCGGTCGCCCGAGGCTCGAATCCAGCCTCGACGAGCGCTGGGTCCTCGAGAATGCGGTCTTTGAGGTCGGCCTCGGTTCCGACGAGGTCGAGGTCACTGGGGTCCGTACCAGCGAAGGCACCGGCGTGGTCGAGCGACTCGAACCGGACGACGAGCAGTTCCTCGGGGGTCGAGCGCTCGCTCCGAAGAACGAGCTGGCCGTCGTCGTCGATACGTACGTCGTGGGTACAGCCAGGCGGTTGCCAGTTGACCGGTTGCTGTCCTTCGTCAGTGTGAACCAGCGTCGTCCCGTCGGGTTTGAGAACCACCAGTCTGTCGCCCGGACCGAGTGTGCTGGCCGCGCGGCCGTCGTAGTCGACGGTACAGCGGCCGAACAGGGTCACGACGGCGTCAGTCTCGATACCGTCAGTGACCAGCGCCTGGGCCTGGGCGGGGTCGGGCTGCTGGACCGTCTGTAGACCGTCTATCACGCCACAGCGTAGGCTGGCTGGACACTAAAGCGCCACTACTGCAGGTGGTGTCGGTAGTAGCGAACAGGTGGCACAGCGGCGAGCGGAACGCTCAGGGAGTCCGCGGCGTGGCGTGCCACACTATCGCGAGACACGCCGCGGCGGTTGTCAGGTCACGGGCCGTCTGGTCCCGTGTTCGTTGATAAAGGCTCGGCCGTTCCCGGGAACGGCAGGAGATAGCGTTCTCGACCTGAAAGATGGATGACGGCGGCCACGAGAATCAGTGGTACAACGGAGGGTGAGAGAGTCCCAGCCGTCACTTCGTCAGCGAGATTCCCCTTCAGCGAGCGGAACCAGCGGCGAATCGCGCGGGCGTCGGCCAGCGACTCGACAGCGACGAGCGCACCGACAGTCGGACGTGCGGTTGTCGACGCGAGCGGCAATCCGAACCACAGTGACAAGAACGGAGTCGTCTCTCCATTTGCGACACGGTAGAGGAGTTCGGTCGATAGCACGTCCAGTGTGGCGACGACAGACAGGAAGTCCGGCCGGTCCCGCTGTGCATTCCAGGAGAGAGTGGGCAACGCAGACGGCGGTATCCCAGCACAGACAGCAGCCAGCATTTGGTCGGTGCCGCCCCAGCGCGAGGTTGCAACGGCGTAGCTACCGTCAGCCCGTTCGCTGGCAAGGAGGGCACGCTCAGCCACGAGACTCACAGACCAGAAGAGATCTCGGTATCATTGGGCCGGGCTGGCTGCGGATTCGGATATAAAAAGTCGGACAGGTGGGCTGCGAGACGGCCGAAGTCTTTAGGTCGACTGGGGAGAGACTGACGTGCAAGCCGGCGAGGGGCCATGGACCGAATACGGGATCTGACAGACACAGACGGTAGGGCCGACGAGTTGGTAACCAGCGCGTCGGGCGGTCTGTTCGACACGCAGTATCTGAGCGAGGACCCGCCAGAAACGTATTTGAAACCCTACGAACAGCCACAGTACGCCCTTCGAAACAAGAAATCGGGAGTCAGCATCGGGAACGCGGGTAGTGACCGGACGCAGCGACCGGACGGTGACCATCAGGCACTCGCCGTCGTAACCGACTGTCGCGTTCTCTATCTCGTGGGGCGCGCCAGTGGCGACCATTTCGAATCCGTCAGGCACGACGAAATCGTCGAAGCCCGCGCCGAAAAAAGCGGATTCATGAAGAGTGTGCTGCTAATCGAAACTGTCGACGGCGAACAGTTTCGGTTCGCCTGCCGAGGAGACGTCTCGACGGTGGCCGAATTCGTCGACGACGCGGCACAGACCTGGGCCAACGCCAGCCGGCTCATCGACGAGGCCAGCGACCAACTTGAAGCGAGTCGTGAGCATCTCGAGGCGGAGGCGTTCACTGAGGCGCGGGACGTACTCGCGGATGTCTCGCAGAACGTGTCGACCGCACGACAGCGAGTTTCGTCGGTCGGCGACGGAGCAGCCGAGGCACTCGAATCGCGGGCGAGCGGCCTTATCGACCAGCTCCGTCAACTGGATCAGGAGATTGCCGCGACGAAAGGAGCACACCATCACGCCGCCGCACAGGACGCCTGGAAGGCCGACCACGACTTCGAGCAGGCTGCCGAGGAGTACGAGAGAGGAGCCACCGAGTACGAGCGAGCGCTGGAGGCAAAGGGGGCGGTTCCGTCCGACGAAGCCCTGCAGTTGCGGCTGAAGGGACTTCTCAAAGAGCGGGAAGTGCTACGAGTCGCGCCGATGGCCGACGCGAAGGCCGCTCGCGAGGTCGCAATGGCGACCGACGACCCCGACGAAGCTGCCGCCGAGTGGGAGACAGCGCTGACCTGTTACCGGGAAGCAGTCACGCTCGACTGGGGGAAACGCGAGCGAGGGTTCGTCGTTGAGCGCGACCGTGCCAGGGAGCGGGCAGGTGAGGCCACCACCGAAGCCATCGAGACACACATCGAGGCGGGCGAAACGTGGGCCACAGCGGGCGACAAAATCGTCAGGAACGGTCGCGAGCGAGCGGCCAGACAGGCCTACGAGCGGGCCGAAGACCACTTCCAGCGGGCAGGAGAGATTGCCAGAGAACTTGCACCGGAGCGGACCGACGACATCGCGGACCTGCTGGATGAGCTCGAAAAACGGCAGCGCGGCGAAGTGACTCCGTCGACCGAGGCTGGCGAGACGACGCTATCGGTCGCAGCAATCACAGAGCAACTCCCCGACAGCGACCAGTACGACCAACTCGACAGCCCTGGTAGTCGCAACTCGACACCGGACGAGGACGCCGAATCGGCGGGGACAGGGACGACTCGACCGGCCAACCGCATCGACGAATCGGTCGACCGCACGCCGGCAATTCAGCGGCAGACGAAACCGGGGGACGGCGGAACGACCGAACGGAGCCAGACGACGGAGCGAGCAGCGCTGGACAGTCCGGACTCGATTACCGAGCGTGAGACGCTCGTCGAGCCAGACGCCGAACCAGCACCGTCGACAGCGGATTCCGAATCCGAGAGCAGTATCGAGACTCAGGAGACAGTCGTCGAACCCGACCGAGATGGGGCAGGTACCAGCGGAGAGTTGTCACAGTCGACGACGGACGGAACACAGACCGACGTGGCACGAGCGCTCAGCGAACTGGACGAAGCGTCGCTGACAGAACTGGTCGCAGATCTCTGGGCGGAGAACGGCTGGTCGACGACCATCTTTTCAGCGACGACAGAGACGGTGTACGATGTCGTCGCCCTCCGTGAGGGCGAGGGCGAGAGCGAAGACGAGCGGCTACTGCTGTGGACCGTCCATCGCCCCGACAACGGCGCACTCGGTGCGACGGTCGTGCGGCGCTGTGCGACGACGCGGGACAGTAGTCACGGGGCCGACCGAGCGACGCTGGTCACGACCGGGACACTCACCAGCGGAGCCCGCTCCAGCGCCGACGAACTGGACGTGACTGTCGTTGATGGTGAGGAGTTAGCGAGCAGACTCGCCGCGGCAGGACTCACCGACCAACTGGTGTAACGACAGCGCTCGATGGAGTAGTGACCCGTATTCTTAAGACAGTCCGGCCGCTTTCCCGGGCATATGGAGTATTCGCTGGCTATCGAGAACGCGCCGGAGACAGTCCCCGGCGGGACCAGTATCCTGCTCGTCCACCCGAGTACGGCCGAAACCGACCGCGTCGACACCGATTTCCTGAAAACCGACACCGACCACCTGCTGGTCGTCTCCACCCGGACGACCGCCCGAGAAGTCAAACAGAAACTCGAACACTACGAGGTCGACGAAAAGCGAGCAACGATTCTCGATACGCTCTCCGTCGAGCGGGGATACAGCCGCCGAAAGAGCGACAGCGTCCGGTACGTCTCCTCACCGGACGACCTGGACGGCATCGTCGACCAGGTCCAGCGATTCCTCACAGAGACCGACGGGAAACGCCGCGTCAGCGTCGACTCCATCACCGAGATGATTTACTACGCCGACGAGGAGCAGGCCCGCGAGGCAGTTCAGGACATCCAGAGCCTGCTCGCCGATCACGACGCTGTCGGCCTCTTCCACCTCGCTGCCGAAGTCCACGAAGAGCCTGTCGTCGACGATTTCCGTTCCCTGTTCGACGGCATCGTCGAACTCGATGAGGACGGGACACTGACGGCCACGTTCTAGACCGACCAGAAATTTCGTGTGTGGCATTCTCTGGCATGAAACTGACGAATCCAAAGTGTGGGTTAATACCATAGCACCAATCATTAAGATGGAAGACACCAATCCTTTGCGTGTATGCCGGAATGCCAGAACTGCGGTGCATTTGTGACGGCTGACTACGCGCGTGTGTTCACACCGAACGGGATAGACAAGCCGCGGGTGTGTCCACAGTGCGAAGATAAGATTCGAGACGGCGCGGACGTTCGCCAGGCGCGGTCGACCAGACGCGGATAGCGACTGTCCCTCCGACTGTCGCCGCTGTGGGGTGGTTCGTCCGCTCACCGAGCGGATTCGAGCAACTCCGTCGCCTCCGCAAAGAGTTCTTCGGCGCGCTCTTTGTCGCGTGCCTCCGCCGTGATTCGGACCAGCGGCTGGGTGCCGCTCGCTCGCAGTAGCACCCAGCCGTTGCCACGGTCTACGCGAACGCCGTCTAGCGTCGATACGTCATCGTACCGCTCGATAACTGTCTCACGGATTCGGTCCATCACTGCTGCTTTCTCGTCGACTTCGACGCTCGTTCGCCGAATCGGGTACGTCTCGATGTCAGCAGCACGCTCGGCCAGCGGTCGCTCGGCGGCCAGCGCTGCTATCTTGCACGCCGCCAGCGGCCCGTCTGGACACAGCGTCTCGTCAGGCCAAATCCACGCGCCACTGGGTTCGCCGCCGAAGGCCACGTCCGACTCGCTGGCCGCCGCCGCGACGTACACGTCGCCGACCGGCGTTCGCGTCGTCTCGATATCCGCCTCGGCCAGATAGTCTGCAACGGCGAGACTCGTATCGACGGGGACCGCGACGCGCTCGCCCGCACTCGCCGCGTCCCGCCCGAACAGTGCCAGCAGCACGTCGCCAGAGAGAAAGTCGCCGTCGGCAGTCACCGCGCGCATCCGGTCGGCGTCGCCGTCGTGGGCGATACCGAGGTCTGCATCACTCTCGCCGACCAGCGTCGCCAGCGACCGGCAGTTCTCGGCAGTCGGTTCGCTCGGCCGGCCCGGGAACGACCCGTCGGGCTGGGCGTTCAGCGTCTCCACAGCACAGCCCAGCGCATCGAGCGCGTCGGCAGTCACCCCGCCGGCTCCGTTGCCCACGTCGACGACGACCGAGAGCGACCGGTCGAGTTCGAGGTCTGCGACCAGCGTGTCGCGGTGGCGCTCGGTCGCGTCGACGGCCGTCCGGTCGCCCAGCTGGTTCCAGTCGACGAGCGCGGCGGCGTCCTCACGGACGCGCTCGCTGATTCGCTCGCGCAGTGCTGCGTCGTAGGCCTGGCCGCTCGGTTGCCAGAGTTTGATGCCGTTGTCCTGTGGCGGGTTGTGCGAGGCGGTGATAGAGACGCCCGCATCGGCGTCCTCCCACGCGACGGCGCGACCGACCGTCGGCGTCGCCGCCAGCCCCAGGTCGAGTACGTCAGTCCCCGACTCGCGGAGTCCGGCGGTAAGTGCGTCGGTCAGCAGATGTCCGCTCTCGCGCGGGTCGCGGCCGACGACGACACGGTCAGTGTCGATACCCAGCGCGCGGCCGACAGCGAGTGCGAGGTCCGCCGTCACCTCGTCGCCGACTGGTCCGCGAATGCCGCTCGTTCCGAACATATCAGTGTGGGCGGGTGGCCACCCCAAAAAGTAGGCGGTCGCTTACGGTGACCACTCGCAGGTCGTCCCCGTCGCCAGCCCAGCGTCGTCGATATGTGCCGAAAGACAGCCGTGGTTGCAGTAGTACGTCGGCGACCCGCAGTCGTCGGTGCAATCCCGAACGCAGATGGGGTCGTGGTCGAAGATAGCACACCCACAGTAGGCACACGCCTGCTCGCGCTCCGGTGTCTCGATAGTCGTCGACATACGCGGAGTGTGGGACCGGAGCGAAAAGAAGACACTGGCCACCGGACGACTTTTGCGGCCGGACCCGGTGTGGGGAGATATGAAACGCGGTGGTTCAGAGGACGCGAAGCGACGGGCGGGCGAGAGCGCGGCCGACGCCGTCGACGACGGGATGGTGGTCGGACTGGGCACCGGGTCGACTGCCGCCCACGCAATCCGCGCGCTCGGTCGTGAAGTCGACGCCGGACTCGATATCGAGGGTATTCCCACGTCCTTCCAGTCCCGAGAACTCGCACACGAGGCCGGAATCGAGCTCACCACACTGGACGAATCGTCGCCCGACATCGCTATCGACGGGGCCGACCAGGTTGCGGACGGCCACCTTATCAAGGGTGGTGGGGCGGCACACGCCCGCGAGAAAATCGTCGACACCGCCGCCGACCGCTTCCTCGTCGTGGTCGATGCACGGAAGTTCGCCGACGAACTCGACGCCCCCGTTCCAGTCGAAATACTCCCCGACGCGCGCCAGACGGTCGCCCACGCGGTTCGCGCGCAGGGCGGTGACCCCGAACTGCGCCGTGCCGAGTGCAAGGACGGCCCCGTCGTGACCGACAACGGAAATCTCGTCCTCGACTGTGACTTCGGACCTATTGCGGACCCCGCCGCGCGGGCGGCTGCACTCGCTGAGCTTCCGGGTGTGGTCGAACACGGACTCTTCGTCGGCGTCGCAGACGAGATTCGCGTCGGGACAGACGAGCGCGTCCGTATCGAGGAGTTGTAAGCGGTCTCAGTGCTGTCGCTCACGGGTCAAAACTGAAAGAAATGCTCCCGTTCCGTCTCCCACGCGGAGAGACAGCGGGGACGCGAGCAGAGTCCGGCCTTACAGGTCGCGCGGCTGGACGGTCTTTCGGTCGTTTTCGTCTGCGCGTCGTGCGGCGTCTTCGAGCAGTTCCCCGACTTCCTCGTCGAGTGCGTCGTAGAAGTCCGAAGCGACGTTCATATCATCGAGCTCTTCCTTGACGGCTGCTTTGACAATTAGGTCTGCCATACACCGCGTGATTTCCAGATGGGGATTTATAAGCTTTCCCGTTTCAGACCGCTCATACCGGTACTGACAGGGGTTTGAGCCTGTCGAAGAGGACCGACACCTAAGAGTGGACGGCTAACCAGTAGCCGGTATGCGCGATATCCTCGATGCAGTCGCCGCCGGCGAGCTCACTCCCGAGGCCGCCGAAGCGAAGCTGAGCGGCTACGCGACCAGCGAGGCCGGCCGCTACGACGCCGCTCGCGAGACGCGCAGCGGCGTCCCCGAAGCGGTTCTCGCCGACGGCAAAACACCAGACGAAGTGGCAACGCTCGTCGCCACGAGTCTCGAAACGACTGGTCGCGCCATCGCGACCCGCCTCACTGACGAGCAGGTACTGGCGACACGCCGCCGACTCGACGGCGAGTTTCCCGCGGCGAGCATCCGCCTCTACGACCGCGCGGGCGTCCTCGTCGCGCACGGCCCCGACTTCGAACCACCCGACCTCGATGCGAGTGTCTGCATCGTCACCGCCGGGACCTCCGACGCCGTGCCGGCAGGAGAGGTTGCGGCCGTCGCCCGTGAGATGGGCGCGACTGTCGAACGCATCAGCGACGTCGGTGTGGCCGCGCTGACGCGCCTGACCGACCGACTCGACGAGTTGCGCGCACACGACGTGCTCGTTGTCGCCGCCGGTCGCGAGGGCGCACTGCCGACGGTCACGGCCGGCCTCGTCGACGTGCCCATCATCGGACTGCCCATCTCGACGGGCTACGGCCACGCTGGTGAGGGCGAAGCCGCACTCTCGGGCATGCTCCAGTCATGTACCGCACTCTCTGTCGTTAACGTTGACGCGGGCTTTACCGCCGGCGCACAGGCCGGTCTCATCGCTCGCCGCGTCGACGCCGCACGAGCCGAATGATGGACCGACCAACCGACAGATGACCGACCACTACGTCTACGTCCTGCGTTGTGCCGACGACACGCTCTATACGGGGTACACCACTGATGTCGAGCGCCGCGTGGCCGAACACGACAGCGGCGAGGGCGCGAAGTACACCCGCGGACGCACACCTGTCGAACTGGTCCACGTCGAGTCCTTCGACTCCCGGTCGGCCGCGATGTCCCGTGAGTACGAAATCAAGCAACTCAGTCGCGCTGCAAAGGAATCTCTCGTCGGGTACAACGGCAGTTGAACATACCCAATATATTTGGGACAATGGTATTGCCCGTTCCACTCCTCTCTATTGTTGCCGGCAACAGGCCGCCGGCCTAACACGATGTCAGAGTGTAATCACTGCGGCGCGCACGTCTCAGAACGGTTCGCTCGCGTCTTCGCCGACGAACACGGCGATATATACGCGTGCCCGAGTTGCTCGGCTAACGCCGGAATTGCCGAGGTCGCGAGACAGCGTGCCAGGCGAGTGTGAGCGTCTAGCCTCCGCGGACCCCCTGGCTCCCCTTCCGTGAGCAACAACCAGCGACGCAACCGAGTGCGATGAGCCGATGTGACGACGGTGGGTCTTTTAGTGCATACGTAACGCAGACAGTCGCATGGCTGCAGACGGCGCTGACGCGATATCGTTTGGTACCGACGGCTGGCGCGCGACACTCGACGAGTTTACCGGGCCCCGCGTCAGGATGGTCGGGCAAGCTGTCGCCACGTATCTGGCCGACGAGGAAATCGACGGTGCGGTCGCCGTCGGCTACGACGCACGCGACCACTCGCGGGGGTTCGCCGAGGAACTGGCGCGCGTCCTCGCTGTCAACGGCCGAGACGTGACCATCGCCGAACGGGACTGCCCGACACCGGTTCTGGCCTGGACGGTCAAGAGCGGCGGATACGCCGGCGGCCTGATGATTACCGCCTCGCACAACCCGCCGGAGTACAACGGCGTGAAGTTCGTCCCCGAAGACGGGTCGCCCGCACTCCCCGACGTGACAGACGCACTCGAAGCCCGACTCGCAGAACCAGACGCGGTCGAAGCAGACGACCGCGGGAGTATCACCGAACAGGACCTCGTGACGCCCTTCAGCGACCACGCCGTCGAGTTCGTACCGACGGACCTCGACGGACTCAGCGTGGTCTACGACGCGATGCACGGCAGCGGCCGCGGCGTCACGGACGCACTCCTCAAACGCGGCGGGGCGACCGTCTCCCGTCTGCGATGTGACCGCGACCCCACGTTCGGCGGCACGCCACCCGAACCGGTCCCCGAACGCGCCGAAGAAGTGGTCGAACGGGTCACTGACGGGACAGCCACGCTCGGCTTCGTCAACGACGGCGATGCCGACCGCCTCGGCGTCGTCACCCCCGACCGCGGCTTTCTCGACCCGAACGTCTATCTCGCCGTTCTCTACGATTACCTGCTCGACCGCGACGCTGGGGACGCTGTCCGGACCGTCTCGACGAGCAGCCTCGTCGACCGTGTCGCCACAGAACACGGCCACACCGTCCACGAGACGGCGGTCGGCTTCAAGTGGGTCGCCGAGGCGATGGCCGACTACGACGCACTCTGTGGCGGCGAGGAGAGCGGCGGCTTCGGCGTGACCGCACACCTCCGGAACAAAGACGGCGTGCTCCTCGCCTTGCTCACTGCCGCCGCGGAAGTCGAAGAATCAATCGACGACCGTGCCGACCGCATCCTCGACGCACACGGTGACATACACCAGGACCGCGTCAGTGTCGACTGTCCCGACGACCGAAAACAGGCTGTTCTAACGGCCCTCGAACCGGCACTCCCCGACAGCGTCGCGGGCGTTCCCGTCGCAGACGTGAACACCGTCGACGGCTTCAAAATCGCACTGGACGACGGAACGTGGCTGCTCGTCCGTCCGTCCGGAACGGAGCCCAAGATGCGCATCTACGCGGAAGCCGGAAGCGCCGAACAGACCGAGGAACTGCTGGCTGCCGGCAAAGAACTCGTCGAACCGCTCATCTGAGAGGGACGACTCGAACGCGAGCGGCCACCACACAATTTCAAGAGAGGTGACAACGAAACAGGCAGTATGCCAGGCCCGCTCTTTCTCGACGGTGAGGCCGTCGAGTTACACACCATCGAACGCGAAGATGTAGAGTTCATGCAGCAACTCATCAACGACCCCCACGTTCGACAGACCCTCCAGAGCGTCGACCCGGTAACCCACCAGCAGGAAACGGAGTGGGTCGACTCACTCGCCGAGGTCGACGGGTGGCACTTCCTGATCTGTGACGATGAGACCCCAGTCGGCACGATTGGACTCAACGACTACAACGATGTCTGGGGCGTCGCCGAGGCCGGGTTCATGATAGCGCCAGAACACTGGAACAACGGCTACGCCACCGACGCCCTGGAGAGTCTCTGCAGGTACGCCTTCGAGGAACGACGGCTCAACAAAGTGGTCGCGAAAGCGTACGGGACCAACCCCGCATCACTGCGCGTCCTCCGGAAGGTCGGGTTCACCGAGGAGGGGCAGTTGCGCGAGGAGGCGTTCGTCGAAGGGAACTACGTCGACATCTACCGGTACGGTCTGCTCGCCGACGAATGGCGGGAAACCGAGTAGGCGCGGCTACCGAACGCCGCGGAACCGGTCGGGTTCTGCGGCGGGTTCGATAGCGAAGTCGAGTGATTCCCAGAACGACCGGACGCGGGGGTCGAACGTCGCCACGAGTCGCTCGCGGCGGTCAGCGGCCGCCGCGACGAGCATCGTCCCGATGCCCTGGTTGCGGCGGCGTTGCCGGACCGCGACGGCGGTGATTTCCTCGCCGTCGAGAACGAGCGCGCCGAGAACGCGCTCATCGCCGCCGTCTTCGGCCGTGCCGCCAGCAACCGCCACCAGCACGTCACCGCGGTCGATAGCACTCCGCAGTCGACCAGTATCGACGGCCAGCACCGCGCCGTCGACGACGTTCAACACGTCGGGGAGTTCGGGCACGGTCGCCTCGCGAACGCGGATTCGGTCGGTCACGGTTTGGTTCGCAGGGTGTCGAGTTCGGTCAACACCTCGTCAACAGCGGGACGGTCGAACGTCGACGACCCACTGTAACTCCACGCAACCCGTGGCTCGTCGTCCCGGCAATCAAGGACGATAACTTCCGGCATCCGGCCGAGAAAGTCACTGAGCCCACCCAGGAAGCCGAATCGAACCGGCTGGTCGAAGGTCTCACCGGCAGCCACATCGGGATCGGCCAGCAGCGGATAGGATAGGTCGTAGCTGTCCTGCCAGGACTGGACCTTCTCGCGGGGTTCGGGAACGATAGAGACGACTTCGGTATCGCGGTCACGAAACTCCTCGTAGCGGTCGTTGATTGTCTGGACCTGTTTGCGGCAGTTCGTACAGAGGTGGTCGCGCTGGAGGTAGACAACCACGAACTCGTTGTCGGTGGCGAGGTCGGCGAGTGAACAGGGGTCCGGGCCAGGACCGACGTTCGGCAGCGAGAAGTTGACAGTGGGACGCGACTCGGACATGATGGTACGTACGGCTGCCAGCCTCAAACCAATACCGAGAGTTTCACGCACCACACCGAACCAGTGCGTTTGCCATTCACACACGCTCTCGGACCGTTTGACAACGTTTTAGCCGTCGACTGACCTGCATCTCTCCAATGACCTACAAGATTGGACTCGTCGGCAAGCCCTCTGTCGGCAAGTCCACCTTCTTCAACGCCGCGACGATGAACGACGTGCCCGAAGGGGCCTACCCGTTCACGACCATCGACCCGTCGATGGGCGAAGCCTACGTCCGGGTCGAGTGTGCCGCTCCGGAGTTCGACCACGCCTGTACTCCAAACCACGGCTACTGCGCCGATGGCACCCGCTTCGTCCCGACGAAGCTCGTCGACGTGGCCGGGCTCGTCCCCGGTGCCCACGAAGGAAAGGGACTCGGCAATCAGTTCCTGACCGACCTCAACGAGGCCGACGTGCTGATTCACGTTGTCGACTTCACCGGCGAGACGGACCTGGAAGGCGAACCCACCGATAACCACGACCCCCGTGAGGATATCGATTTTCTGGAGGAGGAACTGGACATGTGGTATCTCGACATCCTGGAGAAGGGCATCGAGCGCTACCACTCCGGATACCACGGCGAGGACAAGGACGTCGAGGAGGACCTGGCCGAGCAGATGTCGGCGTTCAAAATTACCGAGGAGGAAATCAAGCGCGTGGTGCTCGCACTCGACCTGGAACTCGACCCCGATACGTGGGACGAGGAGGACCGGGAGCGACTGGCTCGCGAGATTCGCATCCGGACGAAGCCGATGCTCGTCGCGGCCAACAAGATGGACACCGAAGCGGCACAGGACAACTGGGGCGACATTACGACCGACCCAGAGTACGACCACCTCACCTTCGTCCCCGTCTCCGCACACGCCGAGAAGGCACTCAAGAACGGCGACGAGCAGGGCGTCCTCGACTACCGACCCGGCGACGAGGACTTCGAGGTGACTGCCGACCTGCCCGACGAGAAACGGGCAGGGCTGGAGCAGATTCGAGAGTTTATCGGGGCCTACGGCGGCACCGGTGTCCAGCAGGCACTCGAAACTGCCCTCTTCGAGGAACTCGATGCCATCGCCGTGTTCCCCGGTGCGAGAAAGCCCCAGGACGACGGGAGCTTCCTCCAGGACTGTTTCGTCCTGCCCGACGGGTCGACCGCCGAGGACTTCGCGTACTTCCTGCATTCGGACATCGGCGACGGCTTCCTCCACGCTCACGACGTGCGCACCGAACGCCAGATCGGCGCGGACACGAAACTGGACCACCGTGACGTGGTCGAGATTACGACGACGAACTAGTCGTTTCGGGGATGCCTCGTCCCAACAATTGATGTGCGGGGACACGAACACCCGCGTAACCCGTGGTAGAACGCCATCACGCTGACAGCCCACGATACGACCCCGACGACATTCCGGCGGAGAACGTCGAGCGGGGAGACGACCAACTCTCGGTCTTCGAGTGGTACTGTCCCGACTGTGACGACTGGCTCGGCTGGCCGGAGAATCCAGCGCATGCGGCACTGGTCTGTGCGGACCCGATGATGTGTTCGCACACCGACGAAGACGAACCGACTGCCTGTGGCCACGTCGTCTGTGGAGCGTGCGGCACGCTGGCCGACAGCCACGAGTGGGTACTGACAGGTGAGCAGGCTAGCACGGTCGCAAAGCAGATTTTCGACGAGAGTCCGAACATCGAGATGGAATTCAGGCGGGCACTGCTGGAGGATATCCAGCAAGTCACCGATGGAGAGAGCGTCGAAGAGATTCTCGCGGACCGGCAAGACCTGTTCGAGGAGTACGCTCAGACAGTAGCGAGCGATAACACCGAGGAGTAAGCGCGACTATCCGCCCTTGATGAGCCTGACCACGCGTACGCGCTCGACAGTTCCGTCGACGGACGCGTCCTCCGGGACCGGACTGCCGCCGACTGTCAGCGTGACTTCGTGGGGACTCACGTCGAACGGAGCGAGCAAGTCGCCGTAGGTGGTGTCCCCGTCGACGGACACCTCCCGACTGCCCTCGCCGACGAGTTCGACCGTGACCATATCCGTTGTCGGTGCTGGCGGCGTTTGAGCGTGTCGGAACGTGGAGTCGCCGGCGGTCACTCGCGGGGTTTATGCCGGCCCCGCCACTCCGTTCGCGCATGAGCGAGGCCGAAAAATCGGGGACCGGCCGCGAGGAGATATGGCTGGAAAAGTACCGTCCGGAGACGTTCGACGACATCGTTGGACAGGATACCATCGTCGACAGACTGCGAAGCTACGTCGAGCGTGATGACCTCCCGCATATGCTGTTTGCAGGGCCAGCCGGTATCGGCAAGACGACCGCAAGTGTCACAATAGCTAGGGAACTCTACGGCGAGGACTGGGAGGAGCACTTCCTCGAACTCAACGCGTCCGACGAGCGGGGTATCGACGTGGTTCGAGATAGGATAAAGTCCTTCGCCCGCACTTCTTTTGGCGGCGTCGACTATCGAATTATATTCCTTGATGAGGCAGACGCGCTTACCTCCGACGCCCAGTCAGCACTCCGCCGGACGATGGAGCAGTTCTCGAACAACGTCCGCTTTATCCTCTCGTGTAACTACTCCAGTCAGATTATCGACCCGATTCAGTCGCGGTGTGCCGTCTTTCGCTTCTCCCCACTGGCCGACGAAGCGGTCGAAGCGCAGATCCGGAAAATCGCCGCGACGGAAGGTATCACTGTCACCGACGACGGTGTGGACGCGCTGGTCTACGCCGCAGACGGCGACATGCGCAAAGCCATCAACGGGTTGCAGGCCGCAGCAGTCACTGGCGATACCGTCGACGAGGAAGCGGTCTTCGAAATTACCTCGACAGCCCGCCCAGAGGAGATAAACGAGATGGTGACGCTGGCGCTCTCGGGCGATTTCACGGCCGCTCGCTCGCGGCTCGACCAGCTCATCACCGAAGAGGGCATCGCCGGTGGCGACATCATCGACCAGCTCCACCGCTCCGTCTGGGAGTTCGAACTCGACGACGAGGCGGCTGTTCGACTGCTCGACCGCATCGGCGAAGCGGACTACCGCATCACCGAAGGCGCGAACGAGCGGATTCAACTGGAAGCGTTGCTGGCGTCGCTGGCGCTCGACGAGTGAACGAAACCGCCGGCCCGCGGTCGCCAAGTCAGTGGCGACCGTCATGGAGCGGCCGGCGAACAGACGACGATTACTTGGGTGCCGGTGCGAACCGGTAGTACCGGTCCGCCAGCGGGTGGGACGACTGGGAACAGTCGGAAACGGAGGGACGTCCCACGTGGGACGAACGACGGCTATGAAAGAATAAGGACTGGTTGATTTGTGACCGGTCACCACACAGAGGGTTGACGCATCACCCAATGACCGGGAAGAGTATTGCTACATCGGCGCGAACGTCGTGAATCTCAGAGAGACACAGACCGGCAGAGAGGAGTACGCGCACCCGAGTGGCTCCCTGTTCGGAACTGTTTTAGGGACTGGTAGGCCACCCTAGAGCAACGGATGACCGATTTGGAGGAGGAATACCAACTGGACTACTTCGCGGAGAACGGCTTCCACCGACTGACGTGTGCGGAGTGTGGAGCCCATTTCTGGACGCGCGACGAGTCCCGGTCGACGTGCGGTGAGCCACCCTGTGCAGAGTACGAGTTCATCGACGACCCCGGTTTCGCAGAGCACCACAGCCTCGAAGAGATGCGCGAGGCGTTTCTTTCCTACTTCGAGGAGCGGGACCACACCCGCATCGACCCCTATCCAGTCGCGGCCAACCGCTGGCGCGACGACGTGTTGCTGACGCAAGCGTCGATTTACGACTTCCAGCCACTCGTCACCTCGGGCACGACACCCCCGCCCGCGAACCCACTGACTATCAGCCAGCCCTGCATCCGCATGCAGGACATCGACAACGTGGGCAAGACCGGCCGGCACACGATGGCCTTCGAGATGATGGCCCACCACGCGTTCAACG
>JAZKTK010000070.1:0-15280 GCA_036625595.1 Haloarculaceae archaeon
AGGAGAACTTCCTGCCCATCGTCACGGGCCACCAGGGCGAACCGCGGGCGATGCTCACGCGGATGGGCCGCGGCGAGACGCCGTACGAACTGGATCCCGGTGACAAAGTTCTGTTCTCAGCTCGGGTCATTCCGGAGCCGACCAACGAGGGACAGCGCTACCAGAGCGAGCGCCTGCTCGGCATGCAGGGGGCACGCATCTACGACGACATCCACGTCTCTGGCCACCTCAACCGTGAGGGTCACTACGAGATGCTCGACGCACTCCAGCCCGAGCACGTCATCCCGGCTCACCAGGACATGGAAGGCTTTGCACCCTACGTCGACCTCGCGGAAGGGATGGGGTACAAGGTCGGCCGCGACCTGCACATCACACGCAACGGCAACATGATTTCACTGGTCGAGTGAGCAATGTCGGGACAGCAGGCAGTCGAAGCGGCCATCGCGACGCGACGCGGCGAAATCAACGACGCCCTCGACGAGGGGCTCCCACTGCAAGAGCCCGAAGAGCTCTACGAGGCGTCGCGCTACCTGCTGGAGGCTGGCGGCAAACGACTCCGCCCGACGATTCTCCTGCTGGTCGCAGAGTCACTCGCCGATATCGACCCCGAGGACGCGGATTACAGTTCGTTTCCCACCGCAGACGACGACCCCATCGACGTGATGGAGGCCGCCACCAGCGTCGAGATTATCCAGTCGTTTACCCTCATCCACGACGACATCATGGACGACGACGACGTCCGGCGCGGCGTCCCCGCCGTCCACCAGGAGTACGGACTTTCGACGGCGATTCTGGCCGGTGACACGCTCTACTCGAAGGCCTTCGAGAAGATGCTCAAAACCGGCGCACGCTCCGAACGGTCCGTCCAGGCGCTCTCGGAACTGGCGACGACCTGTACGCGCATCTGTGAGGGCCAGTCCCTCGACATCAGCTTCGAGCAACGCGGTGCCGTCACGCCCGACGAGTACCTGGAGATGGTCGAGTTGAAGACGGCGGTTCTGTACGCGGCATCCGCGGCGATTCCGGCGATGTTGCTGGGCTACGAGGAGGCAGTCGACCCGCTGTACGGGTACGGCCTCGACATCGGCCGGGCGTTCCAGATTCAGGACGACTTGCTGGATTTGACGACGCCAACCAAGAAACTCGGCAAGCAGCGTGGGAGCGACCTCGTGGAGAACAAGCAGACGCTCATCACCGTCCACGCCCGCCGCAACGGCGTCGACGTGGACAATCTCGTCGCGGCCGACAGCGTCGAGGACGTGACCGAGGCAGAAATCGACACCGCAGTCGAACGGCTTGAAGAAGCAGGCAGCATCCAGTTCGCCCGCGAGCAAGCGGAGGACCTGGTCCAGAGTGGGAAGGATAACCTCCAGACGCTCCCGGACAACGACGCACGTGACCTGCTCGAAGGGATTGCGGACTTCCTCATCGAGCGGGCATACTGATTATTTCTGCGGTGCGCTTTTGTCCCTGCTACCCAACGTGAGCGTATGCCAGCGGTCATTCTCTACGGCGGCAAAGGTGGCGTCGGAAAGACGACGTGTGCGGCTGCGACCGGATGGAACAGCGCCGACAGCGGAGAGGAGACGCTCGTCGTTTCGACGGACCCCGCTCATTCGCTGGGCGATGTCTTCGAGACCGACGTGGGGAGCGATCCCACACAGATCAAACCGGGGCTCTCTGCGGTCGAGGTCGACCCAGGTAAAGGGACAGCACAGTACGAGGCCCTGTTCGAAACGCTGGCCGATGACCTCGGCGGAGCCGGTATCGACCTGGACGAAGCGGGGCTCAAAGACCTCTTTCGCTCTGGACTGGTTCCCGGGAGCGACCAGCTCGCCGCACTGACGACACTCGATAGCTACGCTGACGACGACCAGTACGACCGCGTCGTTTTCGACACGGCACCGACAGGCCACACGCTCAGATTGCTCGACCTCCCGCAGGCCGTCGGGACGGGCGTCGAAACGGCCCTCTCGGTACGCGAGCAGGTGTCCCGGAAGACCGACGCCGCGAAGACGATGCTTTTCGGGCCGTACGCAACGATGGGCGGTGATGACGATGACGAACGAGCGTTTACCGACCTGCTCGACGAGATGGAACGAGTCGCAGCCTTGCTCCGGAACCCCGAACAGACGGAGTTTCGCGTCGTCTGCCAGCCAGAACGGCTCGTACTCGCAGAGACCGAGCGGCTGGTCGAGCGCCTCCGTGCCGCCGACGTGCCGGTCGGTCACCTGGTCGTGAACCGCGTCCTCACCGATGTGAACGAAAATTGCGCCCGGTGTACCGCCCAACGTGACAGCCAGCAGGACGTGCTGGCAGACATCGAGGCGGCGTTCGAGGGAACCGACATCATCGAACTACCGGACCTGACGGGGCGTGAGAGTGGAACGGCGGTTCTCGACGAGATAGCACCGAAGCTTACTGACGCGTGACACCACCCAGCACTTATGCCGGTGTCACCCATCGAGCGGAGACATGAGCGAACTCGTCCGCGTCGACGTTGCCGAGGAGACGGCCACAATCACGCTGAACAATCCCGACGTTCGCAACGCACTCTCCGTCGAGATGGCCGAGCAACTCATCGCGGCCGTCGAAACGGTAGAAGACGGCGATGCCCGGTGTCTCGTCGTCCAGGGCTCGGGTGGGTACTTCTGTGCCGGCGGCGATATCAAGGCGATGGTCGAGGGAGTCTCGACCGACATGGATATCGAAAAACGCGTCGAGGAGTTCGGACTGCCCATCAACCGCGCAGTGCAGGCAGTCTACGAGTGCCCGCTCCCGACCATAGCGAAAGTCGACGGCCCCGCGTTCGGTGCCGGCGGCGCACTTGCTATCGCGTGTGACCTCGTGTTGGCGAGCGAGCGGTCGAAGATTAGTTTCGGCTTTCGGCAGGTCGGGCTGTCGGTTGACTCCGGGACCTCGTATCTGCTCCCGCGGCAGGTCGGTGAGAACGTCGCCAAAGAACTGGTGTACACCGGTGAACTCATCGATAGCGACCGGGGAGCGGAACTCGGCCTGTTCAATCGCGTCTTTCCCGACCAGGCGTTCGAACAGCGCACGCAGGAACTCGTCGACCACGTCGCAACTGGCCCGACCGTAGCGCTACAAGAGTCGAAGCGACTCATCGAATCCGGACCGGGCCGCACCTTCCCGGAGAGTATCGAGGCAGAAGCAGACAGTCTGCGAAAAACACTCGCGACCGCGGACCACGCGGAAGGGGCACGGTCGTTCGTCGAACAGCGCGACCCGGCGTTCGATGGGGAGTAGTACCCGGCAGAGATACTTTCGTGCGAATCCACGTGCTGGTTAAATTAAGTCGTATTAACATTTCACCGTAAACCACATGTTGCATCACACTGAACAGTTGGTAGAAACATGGACGATGCGCCAGATTGGGAATTCAGTGAACGGGACATCTGTATTCTCAAGGAACTCTCGCGAGACCCGCAGTTGTCCTCGCGGAAACTCGCCGATAGACTGGAACAAAAGTACGACATCGACGTGTCACACGTCACCGTCAGCGAATCAGTCCGGAAGATGCGCGAGGAAGGGGTCTTCCGCGACGCGATTCTGATCAACGAGGCGTACTTCAACTTCACACTCATGGAGTTCAAGTTCGACACCTCCGAGTACGCCGACCGATGGCGAGAGGCGATGGAGTTCATCCGCGACGACGAGCACACGCTGTTTTACTCCCTCTCGACCGGCACATACCAGTGGAAAACGATCATGATGTTTCCCGGTCGTGAGGCAGAGTCACGATGGGTCCACGAGTTCTACAAGAAGCACGGCGACGCAATCGATAGCCTCCGCAACCAGGCACTGCACAACGTGTTGAAATTCCGGACTGACCCGGGGCTGCTGGATACGCTGGAAGTAGAGTAAGACAGCAAAGAGGACTCACCGGGCGAATGCACCGGGACGAACAGACGGTACACGGTATCGCAGATTTTGAAACGGGTTACACATCGACCGGGGACGATAGTCGGTCGAATGAGCACTGACGTTCACAATCTACTACAGTTTGCGCTCGGCGTCTTCGGCGAGTTCCTTCATCCGCTTGCCGACGCGGCCGGCGTCGGAGAACTCGTCTTCGCTCATCGCGTTTGCGAGTGCATTCCCGAGAACGAACACCGCGTGTTTGTGCTCGCTTTTGGACATGTGGACGTCCGACGGTGTGACGTCGAGTTCCTCGTAGGGGTCGAACAGTGTGCTGTCGACCTGTTCGAGGTTTCTGAAGTACTCCATAATAGTGACCATCTGTTCGTGGAGTTCGAGTAGTTCGTCTTTGTGCATACTACTAGTAATGGTTCGGTTCCGATTTAAGGGTTGTTTGGGAGTCGCTACCAGAATTCGGGGACCGTTGTCTCGCGCCGCAAGCGAGGTCAGAAGACGTACTCGTCGTCGTGACCCATCATCCCGTCGTCTTCGAGACCGCCGGGTTCGTCTTCGTCATCGCTCGGGCCACTCGTTTTGTACGCCTTCAGCCCTGTCGAAAGGAGGTCCTCGATTGCTTCCTCGCGGTTGAGGAACTCGCCCTGTTCGACCAACTGGGCGATCTGCATCTCGAGATGTTCCGGAATCGTGATCTCTACCTTTGGCATCTCAACGGTGGGTGCTTCGACTGAGGGGTATTTAAACCTGACGGGGGTTGTTCAGAATCGCACAAAATCAACACCTAGTTAGCTAAACTGAACTTGGTTCGAGTAGATATTTTCTTCCCAAATATCGTATACCCCTCGATATTCCGATAGAACGGCGAGTTCGAAGGGTCTGAATCGCCTGTCCCGGGAAGAGCTGGCACGGCGTATAGTTAGGCTCAAACGTTGGGAATCCTAATACGCGGTAGATGGAATCTGTGCGAGCCGACGGACAGGCGGTGCCAGTGTCGGAGGTCACCGGTGTCGTCAAGTCGTGTCCGGTCGAGCGCCCGTCCGTCCGGGCGATGCTCCAGGCCGTCGAGCGGCCACGTTTCGCGTGGGGGAACGCCACCACGACACTCATCGCCGGTGGTGCTGCCGCGATAATCGCTGCAGACGGCCGAGAGCGGTTTACGGCCGTCAAAGACGCCGCGAACGGACTGTTCGACGACCTGCAGACGCCCGACGGCATCCACGAGGACGCACGCCCCCGCCTGTTCGGTGGCTTCGCGTTTCACGAGAACCACACCGACCCGGGTGGCGACGACATCTGGAGTGGCTATCCCGGTGCCCAGTTCGTTCTCCCGACAATACAGTTGACGATGACCACCGACGGCGCGTGGCTGACAGCCGCCGCAACTGGTGTCGATGCGGCCACCCGTGCGGCGGAGACCCTCGAGAAGTGGCATGACCGACTCGCCTCGCTGCCCGACCTCGCACCGACCGCCCCGCCAGGTATTACCAACAGGAATCCGACGCCGTCAAAGGACGGCTGGCGCGAACAGGTCCTGTCTGCGACCGACCAGGTCGAACGCGGGGCGCTCCAGAAAGTCGTGCTCGCGCAGTCGCTGACGCTCTCACTCGAGCGAGACGTAGACGTGCCGGACGCGTTGACTCGACTCAGTCAGACATACCCGGGCTGTTTCCGGTTCCTGTTCGAGCCGGCCGTCGGGAGTACCTTCTTCGGTGCGACCCCGGAACGTCTGGTGACACTCGAGGGACGGACCGTCCGGACAGAAGCGCTCGCCGGTTCGACCGGGCGCGGTGAAACTGCCGCGGAAGACGAGTGGCTCGCCTCCCAACTCCGCGAGAGCGAGAAGGACGTCCACGAGCACGAACTCGTCGCCGACGCGATTCGCGCCCAGTTGTCACCCCTCGCCGCAGATATCACGACCGGCAGTCGGACCGTCCGCCAGCTCGACACCGTCCAGCATCTCCAGACGCCGATTCGAGCGGAACTGACCGCAGACACACACATCCTCTCGCTGGTCGAAGCGCTGCACCCGACCCCGGCTGTCGGTGGACTGCCGCCGGACATCGCGCTCCGGACGATTCGGGAGACGGAAGCGTTCGACCGCGGCTGGTACGCGGCCCCAATCGGGTGGCTCGACGCCGACGGTGACGGAACGTTCGCCGTCGCCATCCGGTCGGCACTGGCCGGCGAGCGCTCTGCCACGCTCTTTGCCGGCGCAGGCATCGTCGCCGATAGCGACCCCGACGAGGAGTGGGACGAACTGCAACTGAAGTACGGTCCGATGCTCGACGAACTGGCATGACTGCGCCCAACCGAAACACGCTGTGGGCGCGGACGCTCGTCGACGAACTCGCCGCTTCTGGGCTGGATTCGGTCTGTCTCTCACCGGGGAGTCGCTCGACGCCGCTGACCGTGGCGTTCGCCGAGCATCCCGACATCGACGTATTCTCACACCTCGACGAGCGGTCGAGTGCCTTCTTCGCGCTCGGACGCGCCCGCCGAACCGGCGACGTGACGGCCGTCGTCTGTACGTCCGGTACTGCAGCGGCGAACTTTCACCCTGCAGTGCTGGAAGCGAGCGAGAGCCGCGTTCCACTCTTGCTTTTGACCGCAGACCGACCACCAGAACTGCAGGACAGCGGCGCGAACCAGACGACCCGACAGGAGCACCTCTACGGCGACGCCGTCCGCTCCTACCGGATGCTCCCGGAGCCGGAGGCCGAGGCGCGAAAAGTCCGCTCGCTCCGGGTAAGCGCCGCTCGTGCCGTCCGCGATGCAACCGAGACACCGGCCGGGCCGGTCCACCTGAACGTCCCGTTTCGGAAACCCCTCGAACCGACTGAGGTGCCCGGCGATGTCCCAGAGGCCTTCGAGACGGACGCCCCGCTGGCTGCAAATGGACGCGACGGGCCGTTCGTCACGACGACTACGGGAACGTCGCGGCTGGGCGGCATCGATATCGACCGATTTGCCACAGCCATCGAAAACGCCGAGCGGGGACTGCTCGTCTGTGGCCCATCGGAGGGACCGGACCCATCTCGGGAGGCGCTCCGAGCCTTCGCCGAGGCGACCGGGTTTCCGGTGCTCGCGGACCCGCTCTCGGGCCATCGATTCGGCGAGAACGTCGCGGCGGCGACGGTCTGTGGCGGCTACGACTCCTATCTCGCCGGCGTCGACTGGCCCGACCCCGACATCGTCGTTCGAACTGGATTCTCGCCGACATCGAAAGTGCTCCGGCAGTATCTCCGCGACGCGGACACGCGCCAACTCGTCGTCGACCCCGTCGGAGACTGGCCGGAAGCAGAGTTCACTGCGACTGACCACGTTGTCGCCGATCCGACAGCAGTGCTCTCGGACCTGGCAGCGAGTCTCGATCAAGTCGGCGACCCAGCCTGGCGCGAGCGCTTCGAACGCGCAGAGGCGCGCTACTGGGACCTCGTCGAAGACGCCTGCGACGAGGAGTACTTCGAAGGGGCAGTCCTCCACGACGTAGCCGCACACAGCCCGGACCCGACGACGCTGTTCGTCTCCAACAGCATGCCAGTCCGGGACCTCGACCGGTTCGGGCGGCCGCGCACGGCGGCGCTCTCGACGCACGGCAATCGCGGAGTGAGTGGCATCGACGGCGTCACGTCGACGGCACTCGGTGCCGGCAGCGCCACCGACGACCCGCTCGTACTCGTCACTGGCGACATCGCCTACTACCACGACATGAACGGCCTGCTCGCACTCGGTCGGTGTGGCGTCGACGCGACTATCGTTCTCGTCAACAACGACGGCGGGGGCATCTTCCACATCCTCCCCATCGAAGCGTTCGAGCCGCCGTTTACCGAGCAGTTCAAAACGCCACACGGAATCGACTTCGAGGCGACCGAGGACCTCTACGACCTCTCGTTCGAACGCGTTGACGGGCGCGCTGACTTCCTCGACACATTCGACTCGTCGGTCGGCGACGGCAGCACAACCGTCATCGAACTCCAGACTGATGGCGAAGCGAGTCACCGGTTCAGGGAGCGACTCCACGAGCGCGTCTGCGAACAGGTGTAGGGACGACGAAAAGAGCGCAGGTCAGGATTTCGGTTCTGCAACGTCGTCGCCCAGCTGTGCGTCGACGACGCGGTCCTCGTCGGGGTCGATGAGTAACCACACCTCGTCGTCGGCCATCTCCGCACGCGCCCGAGCACGGAACTCGTCTTCGACGCTCGCCAGCGGGTCGCGCACGTCGTCATCGGAGAGTGGTTTCTCGATGCGCAGAAGGAACTCTCGCGAGACGGGTTTGTCGACGCTGTCCTCGATACCGTTCTTCTCGGAGTCGAGATACCCACACTCGGGACAGGCCCACCCGGAGACGACCTGTTGAAGTTCGGTCACGTAGATGACTTGTAGCGGGTGCTCACAGTCTGGACACGGCCTGTCGCTTTGCTCTATTGTCATTGGCGGCGTCGTTGTCGAGTCGATGGCTGCCACTGTCTCGAAAGTATCGCATCGGCGCTTGTGTCTGCTCAGCGTCTGACAGAGAATTAAGACCCAGAGCTGACAACTGTGTGGTAACACATCACAGCGAGTGATTGGAGGACCACAGATGGGAGTTCACAATCGGACACATCAGGGACAGTTACTGGCGAGCCAGCGACGGTCCGAATCGACGAACAATCAGCCGACCTGCGGATTCTGTGGCGGAGATGTCGCCGCCGATGGGGGCGGTGAACGGGTCGAACACGTGCTCCCGGCCGACGGCGGCCGTGACGCCCGGACCGAGCAATACTGCAGTCCGAGTTGTTTCGTGCGCCAGATGGAACGCGTCGCGAGTATCGAGTGAGTGAGCTTCGGGCGTCTC
The DNA here is from genome assembly GCA_036625595.1 of Haloarculaceae archaeon. Taxonomy (GTDB): domain Archaea; phylum Halobacteriota; class Halobacteria; order Halobacteriales; family Haloarculaceae; genus Salinibaculum. Next base: position 8,732 of record JAZKTK010000070.1, read on the forward strand.
ACGCTCCGGAAATCGCCGCAACGATTAAGTATGGTAGGCAATAACACTCACGTGAAGCCCTGGTGAGCGGGGCTTCCGGCGGGAATGACCGCCGGCCGTTACGGTCAATTGGCACCGCAGTCCAGGAAACGCGCCCGGTGTATGTCCGGCCGGCTACACCGCGGCACTTTTGCGGTCGATTCTTTCGAGAGAACCGTTTAACTCGGCCCAGCCCCAGCCATCGGTATGGGGCGGCACGGGACGTTGCCGGGCGCTATCGAGGAACGGGAGCGAGTGGTCTGTCACGTCGACATGGACTGTTTTTACGCCGCTTGCGAGCGCCTCCGCGAGCCGCCACTGCGAGGTGAACCACTCGTCGTCGGGATGGGGTACGAGGCCGACGAACCCCACGGTGCCGTCGCAACGGCAAGCTACGAGGCCCGCGAGTTCGGCGTCGAGTCGGCACAGGCAATCTCCGAGGCGCTCGAGAAGCTCCCCCGAAAGGTCGACGCAGCAAAAGACCCCGACCTCGCTGTCGAGGAAGCGGGCTTCTATCGCCCGGTCGACCTGGACTTCTACAAATCCATCGCCGCGGAGGTAAAGGAGATTCTCCACGACGAGGCTGACCGGGTCAGAGAGGTCAGCATCGACGAGGCATACCTGGACGTGACCGACCGCATCGACTGGGACGAGGACCTGCATTCGTTCGGCCACTCGCTCAAATCGCGTATCGATCGGGAGGTCGGTGTCACTGCCAGTATCGGCATCGCCCCTGCGATGAGTGCGGCGAAAGTCGCCAGCGACCACGACAAACCAGACGGTCTCGTGGTCGTCGAACCAGGCGATGTCCGGGATTTTCTGGCGCCACTGCCAGTCGAGGAAGTCCACGGCGTCGGGCCGGTCACGGCGAGTGAGTTCCGTGAGATGGGTATCGAAACGGCCGGTGACCTCGCCGGGGCGGACGCGACGCGCATCGAGGAGCGATTCGGCGAGCGCGGACTGGAGGTCCATCGGTTCGCTCGCGGCGAGGACAGTCGGCCGGTCGAGCCGAAAGGGCAACCGAAGAGCCTCAATCGCGAATCCGCGTTCACCGAACCGACCGCGGCGAGTGAGACGAAGCGCGAGCGCGTCCGCGGGCTTGCGGGTGATGTCGCAGAGCGAGCCCAGCAGGAGGGGGCACTCTACCAGACCATCGGCATCAAAGTCGTGACGCCACCGTTCGACGTACACACTCGCGCGCGCTCGCTGCCGGGACCGGTCGAAGACGCCGACCTCGTCGAAGAGGTCGCACTGGAGTTGTTGACGGAGTTCGCTGACGACCGCGTTCGCAAACTCGGTGTCCGCGTCTCGAATCTCCAGTTCACCGAGGAAGACCAGTCGAGTCTCGACGGCTGGGAAAACAGCACAGGTTGCGATGACGACGACACCGACGACAATCCAGAGATACCCGACGAGACGGGCTCTGTGGACGCTTCCGATACCCGCCGGTCGGGGGGAGCCGACGGGCAACAGTCGCTGTGGGACTTCGAGTAGTCTGGCCGAACACGTCCAGCACACTGAACTCACGTATCGGAGGTGTCTTGTAGCAACGTCGGGAAGGGTCAGGTAGACGGCACGGTCAGCCGGTACCTTTCAGCCCACGTTTCGACGTGTGGTGAATGCTGGCTGACCTACCCCGTCTCTTCAACAACCACGAGCAGCAGCTATCGTGGTCTGTGTGAAATACTATCCTGTCAGCAACGGGTACGGACCGTCAGTTTGCCAGACGCAGTCTCAATCCAGTCCGCTTTCGAGATTGTTCAAGAGTTTGCCGACCAGCAGGCCCAGTCGTGGTGAGATATCGTCGTCAGCCGGGGGCTCTGCGGGTTGAGCGGCAAGCGTCTCGACGAACCGCTCGGAGTGGGTCATCGCTCGCAGCATGTCCACGACGTCGACGGTCAGCCCTTCGTCGGAGGTATCCATCTCTGGATGGCGCTCGCGTTCCTCGTCAGAGTAGACGATAGTCCAGGACGGACCGCCGACAGTGGCGACGGCGTCGTCGACGGTACCGACTTCCAGTGGGCCATCGGCCGTCCCGACGTAAATCGTGCCGTCTTCGACGGTAGTTTCGTAGCGAGCCATGCCTGACAGAGCCGTAAAAGACGTGTTCGATGGCGAGGGACTAAACTGCGGGGGTCACCCGTCGGTAGCCCGCCAGAGATACAGCGACGCGTACGACCGGTACGGCCGCCACTCGTTCGCTCGCTCGCGCATCTCTGCTCGCGTAAGGTCAGCACCGACAACAGCCTGCATCCCCTGTCGGATGCCGAGGTCCTCGACGGGGAACACGTCCGGGCGACCCAGACAAAAGAGAAGGAACATCTTCGCGGTCCAGGGGCCGACCCCGTGGATGTCGGTGAGTTCGGCGATGACCGCATCGTCGGAGTAATCGGCGAAGTACGAGCGGTCGTACTCGCGCTCGGCAAAGCGGTCGGCAACTGCCTTCACGTACTCGACTTTTGCCGCCGACAATCCGGCCTCCCGAAGTACGTCGGCGTCTGCAGCGCGAATGGTGGCTGGTGTGACAGCGACGCGCTCGAACAGGCGCTCTCGAATAGCCGCTGCAGCGTCCATCGACACTTGCTGGCGGATGATAGAGACGACGAATCGCTCGAAGATGTCGTCTGCCGGGGACAGGTCGAGCGGGCCGTGTTGCTCGACGAGCGGTGCGAGTGCGTGGTCAGTTCGCAAGTGGTCAGCAGCCTCCCGGGACACGGCAGTTGCTACCGGCGGAGGCAGTTTGAGAACGTCGGTTCGCGACCGAGAGGATTCGAACCCGGGGACCGGGTACGCGATGGAGGGCCGAAGTGGCCGGGGAGTCAGGGGGTCATTTTCAGGGGACAGTTCGTCAGCAGGGGACTATCTGCTAGACCCGAGCCACCAGGGCAGTGTGGGGTGTCGAGAGTCCCCCGACAGGACGACTGGGGTCCCAGTCGGGGTCGAACCGGCTATCGCTCCGTCGACGCGGGTTGGATTCGCCGACAGCGATAGCGAGTGGCGTCAGTGCGATGGTAACCAGCCATCCGCGGGGGAGTCCGTCCATCGCAGTTCGACATAGAACACCACGTATAAAGAGACCCAACGAGCAGTTTCTGGACCGACGACTCTGAGAAAGTTTTATATACTACGTTCAGATTCAGAGCCGCGACCAGTAGCCACTTATCCGGGAAGCGCGGACACCGGCGCATGCGCATAGCCGACCGGCAGACCGTCGAGGGCGGTCGCGAGCGGTTGACGCTCGTCCCCGAGAGCCTCGACGACCTCTGGCATCTCTCGCACGTCATCGAGCCGGGCGACCGCGTCGCCGGCGACACCACGCGCCGCATCCAGCGCAACGACGACCAGCTCCGAGACACGGGTGGGGAGCGCGAACACCTCTGGCTCGCGCTCGATGTCGAGGACGTGGAGTTCGCGAAGTTCGCGAATCGACTTCGCGTCGGGGGGACCATCACCGACTGCTCGCGTGAGGACCAGCTCGGTCTCCACCACACCATCAACGTCGAGGAGCGCGACGAACTCACCGTCGAAAAGCACTGGAAACCGGACCAGATGGAACGAATCGAGGACGCCGTCGAAGCGACGGAGAACGCAGACGTGGCTATCGCCACCGTCGAGGAGGGCGAGGCCCACGTTCACACCGTCGCTCAGTACGGCGTCGAAGAGCGTGCGACGATTACCGCACCGACGGGCAAAGGAGACTACGCCCGCCCGCGTTCGGAACTCTTTGCCGAACTGACTGACGTCCTCAAGCGCCTCGATGTAGAGGCAATCATCCTCGCCGGTCCCGGGTTCACCAAACAGGATGCCCTCGACTACATCGAGGAGAATACACAGGAATTGAGCGAGAAGATTACGACCGTGGACACGAGCAGCGTCGGTGACCGCGGTGTCCACGAAGTGCTCAAACGCGGCGCAGTCGACGAGGTACAAAAAGAGACCCGCATCGCCGAGGAGTCCGAACTCATCGACGAACTCACCGAGCGTATCGCCGAGGGTGCGAAGGTGGCCTACGGCCCCGAGCAGGTGGCGAAGGCGGCAGACTACGGGGCTATCGAACAGTTGCTCGTTCTCGACGACAGACTCCGGGAGGAGCGCGGAGGAGACGGCGACTGGGATATCGACGTCGACCGCGTCATCGAAACGGCCGAACAGAAAGGCGGTGAAATCACCGTCTTCTCCGGGGAGTTCGCTCCGGGACAGCAACTCCGGAATCTCGGCGGCATTGCAGCCCTGTTACGCTACAGGCTGGAGTGAATCCGTCGCCGGACTGACCAAGGTACTAGTTCGAATATCGATAGCCGAGGTCGGCGAAACGACTTTTAATGCTGGCACCGTCGTTCCGTCAGTTGCGTTTCGAACGGGTATATAATGTCATCTGATGAACGGTCTAGCGGGAGACAGGACAATCCCGAGACTGCCCGGACAGTCGGGCAACTTGTCAAGTACAGTAGGGAGGTAAACCAGAGTAAGACGGTCGAAGAGGTCGGAACCTACGCACTAGAAGCAACCGTTCACGTGATGGACGGACACCCATCACCGACGGTTACGGAGGTCCAGCAGGGGGAACTCCGCGTTCTCGAGAGCATGTCACCGCAACTGGAGTCCGGCAGTGAGGCCTCCGCTATTGCACGGCATGCCTACGAAACTGGAAAGACAGTCATTCTGCCGGGTGCATCGACGAGCGTCAATTACACGACCGAAGATACGGTTGTCGTCAGCGCTGTCGACCTCGGTATCGACGAACCCACCGACGACCTGACTATCGCCGCTCCCAGCGTCTACAGCGACGAGATGGGTGAGATTGGTGGCATCATGACCGCACGATGGAGCACGCTCGCCAGCGTCGAGGAACACCACGTCAAGCCACTGGAGTATCTGGCCGACCACGTTGCGACGGCACTCAACAACATCCGGTCGCGCGAACGACTCGAACGAGCGCGAAACGACCTCGAGAAGCGAAAGGAGATGATAGAGGTCTACGACCGCCTGCTTCGTCACGACCTTGGCAACGACTTGCAGGTCATCTCCGGATTTTCGGACGCTGTACTCAATCTGGTCGATGAAGACGACCGGGTCACCGAGTACGTCGAGAAGATCCACCAAACGGCAAATGAGGCAGCAGACCTCATCGACCGGGTCGGTGACCTCGTCAAGACGCTCGAACAGGACGGCGAACTGCAATCGAGGGCTCTCGAAGCGATTCTCTCCGATGTGGTCGACACCGTTGACACGAAGTTCGAACACCTCACCGTCGAGTACGACCCTGCCGACTTCGACTATCAGGTCTTCGCTGGCGACCTCCTCGATTCGATTTTCACGAACATCCTCTCCAACGCCGCCGTCCACAACGAGGACGACATCACCGTCGAGATGTACGCCGAAGAACCGACGCCAGACACTGTCGTCGTCGGATTCGCCGACGACGGGAAGGGAATCGCCGAGGAAGTGCGGGACAAAATCTTCCAGATGGGGAAGAAAGGTCCCGAGAGTGAGGGAACGGGCCTCGGAATGGGGCTGGCCCGCGCCCTGACAGAGTCGTACGGCGGTACGGTCGACGTCCGCGACAGCGACCGGGGCGGTGCGGACTTTCGCGTCAGGCTCGACCGTGCCTGACGGTCAGTTTTCCGAAACGTCGATAGAGAGTTCGTCGCGCGCAATTCGAACGTCGCCATCGTAGTAAGTGCCGATAGAAGCGAGCATCTCCTCGTGTTTGCCGTCGGTGTGCGGGTAGAGGTGAGTGAGATAGACACGGCCCAGAGCGGCGTCAGCCTCGTCCAGTGTCTGTCCCAGTTTCTCCGGTGTCGGATGATTCGACACATCGACTTCGTCGGGGAACGAGCAGTCGTGAACGAAGACCGCAGAGCCGTCAGCGAACTCGACGAGGTCTGTGAACGCCTCGCTGTCGGCGCTGAAGGTGATAGGGCCTGCCTCGTCCGGCGACTCGAAGCGGTAGGCCAGACAGTACATCGAGTGGCGCGTCTCCATGGCGGCCACCTCGAAGCCCGCAATCTCGTGGGGGGCCGACTGCGGTGTGGGTTCGATATCTCGGACCGTGAGGTCCAGTCGGTCCTGCATGTACTCGTGGGCATCGAGCAGGTCCGCGACGAGTGATTCAGTCCCGTCGGGACCGAGAACGGTCAGTTCCGTTTCGCCGGCCAGCCAGCGTGCCTTCATCAGCGGCATCAGGTCAGAGACGTGGTCGAGATGGTGGTGTGTCAGGAGGACAGTATCGACGCCCTCGTAACCCGTCTGCGTCCGCGCGAGGCCGTGGAGTGCGCCGCTGCCACAGTCAATCATAAGCGTCTCGTCGACTGTCTCCAGCAAGAGACCAGTCTGGAATCGCTCGCCAGTGGGCATGGCGCTCCCTGTCCCGAGAAACGTGAGTCGCATATCTGGCCACAGGTGGGTGTGACTGAAATGACTGTCTCCTGGGCAACAGTGTGTATCGAGACTATCGTCCGAACAATGATATGCTCGGACGCCGGAGCACCACTAACAGCCGTCTATGTCACAGCGGAGCTACAACCACGC
>JAZKTK010000071.1:0-15260 GCA_036625595.1 Haloarculaceae archaeon
CCGTACGGCCGCCTGACTCAAAATAGTACGTATCCGGTGGCAGTCCACTGGGACTGCGTTACTCTTCGCGAACGACGGTCCGCTCGTTCTCGTCGTCGTCGTTCTCGTACTTGTACACTTTTCCGTCCTCTTCGTCCTGTGTGGCGGTGTGAGAGCCGTCACAATAGGGTTTGTTGTCCGACAGACCGCACTGGCAGATGGCGGCTGCACCGCCTTGCTCCTCGAACTCTTCTTCGTCTATCATGTACGGACCGTGCGCGTCGTGTGTAACATCGCGTGCCATACGTGACTTATTCACATGCGACGGCACATAATACGTGAAGTAACACTAGTGTCACCAAAAACTGGTAATTCGGGTCTGGAGACGCGACGCCGACCTGACTGAATCGTTACAGCTCGAAGGACTCGTCGCCGTCGAGGACCACCGCTTCAGCATCAGTCCCGGTTGCACGGACCTCTCGGACGAAGTCGTCGGTGTCGATTTCGATTGGCGGGAACGTGTCGTAGTGCATCGGGAACGCGTAGTCCACGTTGAGCCAGTCTGCGGCGATAGCAGCCTGCATCGGCCCCATCGTGAAGTGGTCGCCCGCGGGGAGGGCGGCGGCGTCGGGTTCGAGGAACGGACCGATGACGTCTCGCATCTCGGTCATCAGACCAGTATCACCGGCGTGGTAGAACGTCGTCGAGTCTTCGTCGCTCACCTGTGATGGTTTCGTATCCGAGATGATGTACCCTGCAGGCATCCCTGCGCTCGGTGTCGTGAACCCATCCCCGAGTCCGTTCGAGTGGTCGGCACGATGCATCGTCACGTAGGCATCGCCGAGTTCGACGGTCCCGCCGAGGTTCATTCCCACGACGTCGTCCTCTTCGAACCCGTGTTCGTCGGCGAGGTGGCCGGTCACTTCGGGATTGCCGACGAGCGTCGCGTCAGTGAAGTCGCCGACGTTGCCAACGTGGTCGTCGTGGCCGTGTGTGACGAGGACGAAGTCAGGTTCGAAATCTGCTGGGTCTGCATCCGTCTTCGGGTTTCCGAAGAACGGGTCGATGAGAAGACTGCTCTCTCCGACTTCGACGTGCCACGTCGCGTGGCCATGCCAGGTGAGTTCCATAGCGTCCGACAATTCGCCCGGAACCCTCTTAATGCTAATCGAACAGGAGCGTTCTGGCCGACACGATCGGTCTCACTCGCCCGACTGCGTGCCGGTTCGGCGCGCCCGCGCAATCCAGGCTTCCATCTGCTGGTTCAGCGACCAGAACAGCACGGTGACCATCGCGACGACAGCGAGAACGATAATCAGTCCGAGAAAGAAGGCGTTTGTCGTCGGCAATCCGACAAAGAGAATGAGCCCAGCGACGAGCAACATCTCCAGTGCACACCGGACGGCCGGACCGAGAAAGTCCGGCGGTGGAACCTCTGTGGTATCTGTCGTGTCTGCCATGGATGACGGTCCCTACAGCGGCCCGGGAGTAGTAAGTTGCCCTGTGATTTATGCGGCTTCCGCCCCAGTCTTTGGACATGGGTTCTGACCAGTGGTCCCGCCGAAAACTACTCGGTGCGGTCGGGACCAGTCTCGCTGCTGGATTGGCTGGCTGTTCGGTCGATGCCCCCGCTGATACCGGAACGGAAACGCCCTCCGGGGACAGCCCGACACGCTACGAAACCTACACTGCGCCCGAGCGGGGCAGTGATGGTGACACACCGGCCGCGCAGTCGGCATACGGAAGTGTCTATCAGGAAATCTCGGACTCGGTCGCAGCGGTTCGCGTCGAGACGGCGAACGGCACCGGCAGCGGTACGGCATGGCTCTACGACCGGGACTTTCTCGTGACAAACGAACACGTCGTCGGTGACTCGCGATCCGTCTCCGTCTGGTTCGACGGCGTCGGCTGGCAGGACGCCAGTACGCTCGCGACGGACGTCTACAGCGACCTCGCGGTCGTCAAAGCACCCGACCGACCCGACGACATCGACCGGATACCGCTCGTGGCCAGCGAACCGCCAGTCGGGACCGAGGTGGTCGCTATCGGCAATCCCTTCGGGCTCTCTGGCTCGCTCTCCGCTGGCATCATCAGTGGACAGGACCGCACGCTCCCGGCGGCAAATGGCTTTTCCATTCCCGACGCTGTCCAGACCGACGCTGCCGTCAACCCCGGGAACAGCGGCGGTCCGCTCGTCAACCTCGACGGCGAACTCGTCGGCGTCGTCAACGCCGGTGGTGGCGACAACATCGGCTTTGCCATCTCGGCGGCGATGGTCGACCGCGTCGTCCCCGCGCTCATCCGCGAGGGGTCCTACGACCACTCGTATCTCGGCGTCAACATCGCCCCCGTGACGCCGCCGGTCATCGAGGCGAACGACCTCTCTGTCAACTGGGGGGTGTACATCGACAACGTCGTCGACGGCGGTCCCGCCGAGGGCGTGTTACAGGGCTCGACAGGTTCAGAAACGATTGTCGTCGAAAACCGCCGCGTCGGGACGGGTGGCGATGTCGTCTACCGGATGGGCGGCGTCGACATCCCGACTCAGCAGGCGCTCTCGACGTATCTCGCTCTCGAAACCCGGCCTGGTGACACCATCGACGTCGAAGTACTCCGTGACGGCCGCCGCGAGACTGTCGAGTTGACGCTCGGTTCGCGGCCGGCACCGCGGTAAAACTAGTTAAAGTCGCTCGGCCGCGTCACGTTCGACCAGCGGCGTTGCGTTCGCTTCCGGGAGCGTCACCACGTCGTCTTCTGCGAGGTCGTACTCGCGCTCGTCGACGCCGAAGATGTCGCCGACATCTGCCGTGATGCGGACCGTCTCTCGCTCGACGCCTGTCTGCGACTCTGTCGTCGTTCCGCCGTCCTCTCTGAGTTCCGACGCTGTCTCCGACGCATCGGGACCAGCGCCCGGCGGTGGGGGCTGTGGGTCCCGTTCGGTCGTCTCGTTTGCCCCACTCTCCGTTGCTGTGTCCGTGGCCGACCCGCCCATCGCGTCTGCCGCGCTCACGTTGTCGGCTCCGGACTGGCCGCCACCGCTGTCGGCCACCTCGGTCGGCGGACCGTCTGCGAGCGCTGACTCGGCAGGCGACGGCGGTTCTGGTGAGTCGGCGTCGGCATCTCCCTCTGCCGGCGGAGAGACCTCTTCTGTGGCTGCTGTCGGTTCTGACTGGCTGGTATCGCCAGCTTCTTCGGCAGCGTCGTCGGTGTCCTCACCGGCGAGTACGTCGAGGACGTGCTGGCGGTTCGTCTTGATGTCGTCGACGAGCGTCTCGAACAGTTTCGTCTCCTCTTCGGTCATCCCGTCGGACTCTGCGGGGAGGTCCGCGGCAGCAAAGGAGGCCGCCTTGACGATTTTGCCGACACGTTTCTCGTAGATTGCCTCGACGGTCTGTTCGGCGGTGTCGATTTCGTCGGAGAGCCGACTCACTTCGGGGGCGTCGAAGGGGTCGTCGGCTCGCTCGGCCGCACGCGAACGCTGCTCGCGCAACTGCTGGATGAGCGTGCCAGCGTCCGCGTAGAAGGTCGGGCGCAACTGCTGGAGCTTGTCGGTCTGGCGCTCGCGGTCGCGCACGGATTGCAGTTCGTCTAGATCCATTATTCCTGCCCCTTCTCGGCGCGGCCCCGACACATCAGGAACACGCCGAGAGACTCTGGAACAGTAACCTCTCGCTCCTCCAGTGTAAAGCTATCGCCATCCAGTTCGACCCGCCCGCCCTCTGTCACTTCGACCGTTATCTCGTGGCTGCGGAACGTCTCCGGGACGGCGTCGACCAGCGGGTCGAAGGCCGCAATTGCGTCGCGGTCGAGTCGTTGTACTGCCAGCCCGCTGCCGCCGTGGAGGCTCCCGGGGAGTCGGATGAGCCGGTTGGTGTCGGTCGTCACCGGTTCGTCGATTGGCGCGTTCTGTGTGTCGACGACGTCGGTGACCAGCGAGTCGACGAGCGTCCGGATGCCGACACCGCCGGCCTCCATGTTGCCGTTCTCGATTGCCTCGCGATTTTGCTTGACGGCTCCGTATATCGTCTTTGCCCGACCCTCGCCGATGCCGTCCAGTTCCTGCAGACGGTCGAGGGCAGCGTCCTCCTCGAGGCCTTCGAGTTCGTCGACGAAGTCCAGCAGTCGACGGTGGACGCGCCGGCCCCACCCGCCGTCGGTCGGAAGGATGCGGGCGGTGACGTTGCCGCGCATCTCCTTTCGGATGAGACTGTCAGGGTCCAGTCCGATGCCGCGGACGTAGTCGACGATTTCCCGTCGAGCATCGCGTTCGAGCCCCTGAATACCCTCATCGCGGACGTGGACGTGGTAGCCTCGTCCGCCCGAGAAGACGACGGTCAACTCCTCGAAGCCGAAGTCGTCTTCGAGGAAATCGAGTAGTCGGAGCAGAGCATCCTTGCACTTTGCCAGCATCTCGGCGTAGCTGTCGTCGGGGTCGGCGGCCGGGAGGTGGTCGGCGTCCAGATCGAAGATGAGGTCCGATGAGCGCCAGTTCTTGCCCGACATCGTCGAGGCGCTGGGATTCTCGTAGCGGCCGGCCGAGAAGTAGACGTGCCGGGGTCGCTCGCGGGCCAGAAAGTCTGAAATCTCGCCAAGGTCGAGTAGCGACTTGTGGCGGACGTACGTCTCGCCCGGTCCGTCGGTCCAGGGGACGTAGCCCCACTCGCGCTCGTTGGCGTCGGGTGGTGGCGTTATCTCGCTCCGGCGGTAGTGGTCACCAAAGCGCCCCCGGAGGTACCGTAGCGTCTGCTCTTCCATCGGTGGTCCGTTTGCCCGAGCGTGGCAAAAGGGTTTGCGTCCGCGGCGACGTTTTTGGTCTGGTTATCGACCGAGCAAATTGGCCAGCTTCTCGCGGATGCCCTCTTCGTCGCCGAGCTTGAGGTAGTAGGCGTCGCCGCCGTCCTCGTAGTAGCTGTCGATGCGGCGCGTGATTTCGAAGCCAAGATGGTCGTAGAAGTCGAGTGCGTCCTGATTCGTCGTGCGGGCGTGGCAGGTGACCGTTCCGTAGTCGTCGGCGACGCGGGCGACGAGTCGCTTGCCAAACCCCATGCCACGGTAGTCTCTGTCGACGGCCAGAAACAGGATGTAGCCGTCACGGCGGACCGCGGCGAACCCGACGAGTCGGTCGTTCGAACGGTCGAGGTAGAGATAGACCGTCGAGCGTTCGTACGCGTTCTCGAAAAAACGCTTGCGCTGGCGTAACATTCCGTCTTCTCGACGGATTCGTTCCTTGAGTTTCCAGGCACGACTGACGTGTTCGTCGTTGCCCGGACTGACGACACGTCGCTGGACGTTGACGCTCACTACCGCGGAAGCAGGGCAGCGACGATTATAATTCCACCGCTCACGGTCACTCACACGTGCGCCGGTTCTCGGTAAAATCTTCACTCCTATGATGGATACCTCTCTACTGGCTTCCATGCTACTGCTCGCATCTCCCCCGACCGGACGCACGGACAGCGGCCGTGGCTACCTCAGGCGCGTGTTGGTGACTGGCGCGGCAATCGTCGTGCCGGTCGTGCTCACCATCTACGTCACGATGATTATTGTGGACTTTCTCTCCCAGTTTCTCGCACCCGGCGTCATCCTCGTTCAGGACTCGCTGGGCTTCGAGACGGTCCCGGTCGCTGCTATCCAGCTGGTGACCGCTCTCGTTTTTCTGGGACTCATCTTCGTCATCGGTGCGGCAGCCGAGAGCCGTCACGCCGACGGGACCGTCGAGCGACGCTTCGAATCGACGGTCTCGCGCATCCCGGGTATCGGCGCTATCTACTCGAATCTCAACGAAATTAGCGAACTCCTCCTCGAACAGGACACGGACAGCTTCCAGGAGGTCAAACTCGTCGAGTTCCCACAGGAGGAGTCGTACATGCTCGGATTCGTGACTGCGGAGCAGCCGTCTGTGATGCAGGAGGCGACAGGCCACGACGAAATGACGACGCTGTTCGCGCCGATGGGACCGAACCCCTTCATGGGTGGGTTCGTCCTCCACCTCCCGGAAAAGCGGGTCCACGAAATCGACATGAGCGTCGAGGCGGGCATCCAGACCATCGTCTCCAGCGGAGTGGTTATCAACGACCCGGACGAACTCGACGATAGTCCTGGTGACACCGCGTGAGCTACGAACTCAAAGACCACACTGCCGATGTCGCCGTCGAAGCGACTGCAGAGTCGCTCGATGGCGTCTTCGCCGCTGTCGCCGACGGGATGGCCGAAGCAATGTGTGAAGACGTGCCAACGGGTGGACAGCGTCGCTCTCTCTCTGTGACTGCCGAGAGTCGCGAGGCGCTCCTCTTCGACTATCTCGACGAACTCATCTACGAACGGGACGTACAGGGTGTGCTTCCGGTGGACAACGAGACGACGGTGCAAAACGAGGGCAGCGAGTGGCACCTCGACGGCTCCTATCGCGGCGTTCCACTGGCTGACGTGACCGCCCGTGACCTGAAGGCGGTCACATACTCGGAGATGGACATCTCCGAGACTGAGAAGGGGTGGCACGCCTACGTCGTGTTCGACGTGTAACGCCTGCGTGCTACCGACTGGAAACGATATTCGACCATCCCTTACATTCTAGAGGTCTCAAACACCACTTGTTTCCATATATTGCCAACAGGCACTTATTGGTGTAGACCCTCTGTTACAGTGATGACCCACGTGTATTCCACTCCCCGCGCTGGGTCGGTTCCCGAGAATCCGTCCCGCCGCGTTCATCAGAAGTCGACACTGTTCTGTCCTCGCTGTGGGCACGAAGACTCGACCGACGGCGACTGGGTGCTGACGCTCCGGCCGGAGACGGTCGAGATTCACTGTCCGGACTGTCGGACCCTCCTGACGGCACGGCCACACGGGCTGGCAGCGAAGGAGCGAAGTGACGCAAGCCGGTAGGGTGAGGTGTGAGAGAGTTCGAGCGCAAACAACTGCTGGAGCGCATCGAGCGCGAGGGCGCGACCATCGGTGCCGACATCCCGGACCGCATCACGGTCCAGGGTGAGGAGATAGACCTCCAGGAGTTCGTCTTCGAAATCCGCCGCCGAGAGACGGTTCCCTCCGGCGAGCGCGAGCGCGTCGAGCGCGCGAAGAAGAACCTCCGCCGGGAGCGCCTCCAGCGCAAGCAGCGAATCGAAGACGAGGAGGCGAACATCAGCTTCGAGAAGGGCGAAGAACTCGCCCAGTCGATTATCGGTATCGACCGGGCGCTGAACGCGCTCGAACAGCTCGGCGGCGTCGACATCGAGGGCGAGGCACAGGCGAAGGAGGCCGCCGACCGCAAACGCTGGATGAAGTTTCTGCAGAAAGCACTGGGCCACACTGACGACGACTCCGGCGTCGGCGTCGGTCGAGGACGCAGCCGGTGATTTACGGAGCTATTCATGAGTGACAACGACGAGATTGCGACACGACTAGAGGAGTTCGCCGACCTGCTCGAGGCGAACGGCGTCGAGTACAAACCGCGGGCCTACCGCCGGGCCGCCGAGAACGTCCGGGACTATCCGGAGTCCGTTCTCGCACTCGCCGCAGACGGCGAAGCAGCGATTCAGAACATCGACCGCGTCGGCGACGCCATCGCGTCGAAAATCGTCGAGTACGCCGAGACGGGCAGTATCGCGGAACTCGACGAACTCCGCGCGGAGTTGCCCGTCGACATGGCCGCGCTCACCAGCGTCGAAGGGGTCGGTCCGAAAACCGTAGGCGCGCTCTACGAGGAACTCGGCGTCGAGACGCTCGACGACCTCGAGGCCGCAGCAGCGGCCGGCGAGATACAGGAAATCAAAGGGTTCGGTCCGAAGACCGAACAGAACATCCTCGACGGCATCGACTTCGCCCGGGAGGCACACGACCGGTCGCTGCTCGGCGAGGCTATTCCGCGCGGCGAAGCCGTCCGGGACTTCCTCCGGGACGCCGACGCGGTCTCGGCGTGTGAACTCGCGGGGTCGATTCGCCGCTGGAAGGAGACGGTCGGTGACGTGGATGTCCTCGCGGCCAGCGACGACCCCGAAGCTGTCGTGGGGACGTTTGCCGACTGGGACGGGGCCGATTCGGTCATCGAGGCCGGGACCGGGAAAGCCAGCGTCCGCGCCGGTGGCGTCCGCGTCGACCTCCGGGTGGTTGCTCCCTCGGAATTCGGGAGCGCACTCCAGTATTTCACCGGGAGCTGGGACCACAACGTCAGGCTCCGTAACCGCGCCATCGAGCGGGACCTGAAAATGAACGAGTACGGCGTGTTCGACATCTCCGAGCAACGCTCGGACGATTCGTCGGTCGACACCGACGGCGCCTCCGTCGCCGAGGACCCCGAGGCCGACCAGCGGGCGGGCGAGCGCGTCGCCGGCGACACCGAGGAGAGCATGTACGAGGTCCTCGACCTGCCGTGGATACCGCCGGAACTCCGCGAGGACCGCGGCGAGATTACGGCCGCTGCCGAGGGTGACCTTCCGGACCTCCTCACCGAGGACGACGTTCGCGGGGACCTCCACGTCCACACCGACTGGTCGGACGGCACCGAATCGATTGCCGAGATGGTCGCGGGTGCGGCCGAATTCGGTCACGACTATGTCGCTATCACCGACCACGCGACCGGCCCGGGGATGGTCGGCGGCGTCGGGCTCGACGACGAAACACTCCGGGAGCAAATCGACGAAGTCCGGGCCGTCGCCGAGGACGCCGACATCGCTGTCTTCGCCGGCGTCGAGGCCAATATCGCCACCGGCGGCTCGGTTTCGGTAGCTGACGACGTGCTGGCAGCGCTGGATTTTGTCGTTGCTTCCCCCCACGCTGGACTCGACGGCGACGGCACCGAGCGACTGGTTACGGCTGCTAAACACCCAGATGTAGACGCTATCGGCCACCCGACCGGCCGCATGCTCAACCAGCGCGCTGGATTGACGGTGGATATCGAGCGACTCGCGACGGTCGCTGCCGACCACGACACTGCGCTTGAAATCAACGCCGACCCGCGACGGCTGGACCTCGACGGGCGAGCGGTCAAGACGGCGGTCGAGCAGGGCGTACAGATTGTTATCGACACCGACGCCCACCGCACGTCGAGTTACGACCACGTCCGCTACGGCGTCCACACTGCACGTCGCGGCTGGGCCGAATCGGGGGACGTGCTGAACGCACGCGACACAGACGGCATTCGGACGTTTCTCGACTGACTGCGTCGGGTGGGTTGGAACGGGTCGCGCACACAGCGTACGTTTTTGTCGCTGGCAGCCCGAGGTAAATCATGAGCGACGGCGGGACCGAACCGCCACGGCGGTTCCTGCTCGATACGATGCTCGGTAAGCTCGCCACGTATCTCCGGATGTGTGGGTACGACGCGGCCTACACCCTCGACGACGGTATCGAGGACGACGACGAGATTCTCGACCGACTGCGGACGAGCGACCGGACGCTACTGACTCGTAGTCGCGCCCTCGCCGACCGCGCGCCGGATGCTATCCTGCTCCAGTCGCGCGATGTCGAAAACCAACTGCGAGAACTCGCTGCGGCGGGTATCGAACTCTCGCTGGCCGACGAACCCGCCCGCTGTGGCGTCTGTAACGGCCACGTCGAACGGGTCGGCGTCGACGAGCCAACGCCCGACTACGCACCCGACCCGTCAGACATCGAGGTCTGGCGCTGTGTCGACTGTGGGCAACACTTCTGGCAGGGGAGCCACTGGGACGACGTCGCGGAGACGCTCGCGGACCTTGCGGACCAGACCAGCTAACTTTCTGGAGTCCGTCTGTGCGGTAGATGCCGGACCACTCGCTGTCCGAGCGCGACCTCGTCTCGCTGTTCACCGGACGCGTCGTCGAGAGCCTCGCAGTCAAGCAGGATTTTGGGAGCCGGACTATCGGCTGCCGGGAGTGTGCGCGCACGCTCGGGTCGGGCGACCGGGTGACGGTCGCGCTGACCTGTTACGAGGACCACAGTTGGGAGATGGAAGGGGTCTACTGCGAACGCGACGCGGTCGACGACGTGTCGGAGACGATGGGTATCCGGGCGGAGAACCAGGCCGTCGTCGCCGCCACGTTAGAGGAGACGGGGTATCACCCACCGCAGGGGAACTTCCAGCCCGACGCGCTCACCCTGGGGGCCATCGAAGTGCTGGATTACAGCCCCACTGCCGACGGATACTGATTCCTCGACCGACACTGCCAGCCCCGCGACTCGACTCCGGAACGCCATTGTACCCCGGTCGCCGTACGTAGAGGAAATGACGCTTTCAGCGGAGGCCCAGGAGCGACTCGAAGATATCGTCGAGTTGCAACCGACCAAGAACGCCGACCTCCAGGAGCGGTGGGGGATGGACAGCGGGAGCGAGGTCCACTCCTACCTCGAATCCGAACTCAAGGACTACTACTACCGCAACGACGACAGCCTCATCTGTGCGACGCCGGAAGCGGAGGCCGTCGCCGCGGGCGAGGAGACTGATTCCTCCGAGCGGGTCGTCGATGTCTCCGATATCGAAGCCGCAACGCTCGACGTACTGCCGGGTCCCGACGAGGAACCACAGAGCGTCGTCGCGACGCTGCACGCGCTGCAGGACGCTGGCGAAGATGTCGATGTCGACGACGTGCGGTCAGTGTTACACGGACTGGTCGACAAGGGGGCCGTCGAACGGGTCCGCAAGACGGTGCCGACCTTTCGACTGGTGCTCGAGCGCGAGAACATCGTCATTCGGTAGGCGTCTGGTCGGGTCGCTGGCGCGCCCGCTGGTCTGCGAGGAGCTGTTTGATTGTCCCCCCCGGTCCGCCGTCGAGTGGCCACCCCTGTTGTCGCCACGTCGGCGGTTCGGGTTCGAACGCCGGACACGACCCCGCACATTCGGTCTGTGTCTGATGACACGACTTCGCCTGGCAGTACGGCCGCGCGACCGCCGTGGTCGGGTCCAGTTCGAAGTGCCGACAGTCCGGTCGCATCGAGTCGGCGTACGAGCGCCACCCACGCTCGTAGGCGCGCTCGGCGATTGCCTGCCGTTTTTGCGCTTTCCACTCGGGGTCGGCGTACTCGAATCGGGCAGCTGAGGCGTCCCAGTCGCCTCCGTCCGGTCGCTCGACAATGCGCGTGCCGGGGGCAGTCACTGACAGCGAGCGCGGTTGCCACGTCGCGTCGACAGCACCCGCGCCGCGCCCGTCGGGGTCGACCGTCAGGATGCCCGACTCGACCGGAATCCCCTCGAACAGCGCCGGCGTGACCCGCTCGCCGGTGTCGGCGGTGGCGACCCACACCTCGTCGGCCAGTGCCAGCGCCACGTCCCGTTCGAGTTGGGGCGCGAGGTCGCGGGCGGCGCTCGCGGTGAGGTCCGGTTTGTTTTCGATGGCGACGATTCGCTCGACCCAATCGGGGTAGGGCCACTTGCGGCGGATGTGGATGCGGTTACCGTCGGTTCGAGTGTCGAGGAGTCCGCGGTCGTCGGCGCGGTGAATCGCCTCGCGGACGTATCGCCAGGGGTAGCCGGGATGCGGAAGCGCGTCGCGGTACCACGCCCACTCGGCGGGAGCGTTGCGAACCACGTGAAGGAGGTCCGAGTCGAGCCGCTCACGGCCGAAGTTCGCGCGGCCGGCGAGTCCGTCGGGGTCACACTCGATAACGACAGTGTCCCAGCGGCGGCGCTTGACGCCGAGCTGGCGCGCGACGACGACGGGGCGCTCGCGCTCGCCGTTCGGGGGCCAGTGTCGTTCGGCCCACTGACAGACGCCCAGTTCGAAGGCGAACTCCGAGTTCACGTCGGCTGTTCCCAGCGGGCCGGCAGGCAAGAAGCTACCGGGTGGCTTTTATTTGCGAGACACCTTCATCCGGGTATGAGCGAGCAGGACGCCACGGAGGCCGACGGGCCGGATGGCGAGTCGGACCCGACAGCCGACAGTGAAGAAAAAATCGAGGATATCGCCGAAGAGCCGGCTACCGACCCCGAGGACGCACTCGACGAGATTGCCGGCAACGGAACGGCTGGCCGGACTGATAACGGCGAATCGAGTGCGACGGCCAGCGACGAAGATACCGGTCCCGGCCAGGAACTCGTCGAGCGCGTCGCAAACTCCGACCCCGAAGATATCGCCCGCGAACTCGACACGCTGCGGAGCCAACTCGACGCTCGCGAAGAGGAAATCGAGGACCTCACATCCCGTCTGAAGCGCAAGCAGGCAGACTTCCAGAACTACAAGAAACGGCAAAAGAAGCGGCTGGAAGACGAGAAAGAACGCGCCACGGAGGACCTCGTCGAGCGCCTGCTCGACGTTCGCGACAACCTCCGTCGCGCGCTCGAACAGGACGAGAACACCGATATCCGCAACGGTGTCGAGTCGACGCTCAAGCAGTTCGACGAGCAGTTCGAGCGCGAGAACGTCACGCCAATCGAACCCGACCCCGGCGCGGACGTCGACCCCAAACGCCACGAGGCGCTGGCGACGATTGCCGCCGAACAGCCAGAAAACACCGTCGCAGAAGTTCACCGGCCGGGCTACGAGATGGCCGGCAAAGTCATCCGGCCCGCACAGGTCGCCGTCAGCGACGGGTCGCAGACCGACGAGTAGGGACGCTGGTACGACACTCGTTTTCACCTGGGAAACACATTTCTACCACTCTGCTGATTTTCCGATATGTTCCAATGGCGTTTGTCGCCACCCTCCAGACAGATTGTTCTTGGCAGTGTTCTCTCCGTTGTCCTCCTCGCCGGATGTCTCGTCGCTGTCGGGCTGTTCGTCGGACCTGCTGAGGCAGCCCCACCACCACGGCCGGTGTGTGCCGGCTGTGGCGACACTGTCGAGGACCGCGCCGCCGACCGCGGTGTCGACCTGACCGTCACAAACAGCACCGCGACCGTCACAGTTCACGAGAACGGGACCGGAATCTGGGTGGTGAACAACACGATTCGCGAGGAGGGCGCAATCGAGCGCCTCGGCCACAATGAGACACTCCGGACAGCGATTGTCGATGTCCGCTACTGGGAAGCGACGTTGGTCTCGGTGACTGTCACGGCGGATGGCGTACTGACGGCTCGATATCGGCAGGTGGAGTTTGCATCGCCTGCGGCCGGTGATACGCTCCGCTCGGGGGCCTTTACGCACGACTACGGCTATCGGAATCTGGACGGGCTGGGTGCCGACCGGCTGGTCGTCGTCGCGCCCGAGGGGATGCAAATCGAGGCGATGGTCCCCGGTGCGACGCGCTCGGCTGATGGCGAACGGATGATACTGACCGACTACGACCGTGGCGGGTTCGTCACGTTCGTCCCTCGTGATGCGACACTCGGATTCCTCTGGAGCTGGGTCGCTATCGCCGCCATCCTGGGACCGGTCGTCGCGGTGAATGCGGCCGTTTCGGTGCTCGTTCCGGCTGCCGTCATCACAGCGATGGTGGGTGCCAGCGGTCGGTTTCTCCGGGCGGTCCAGTCGATACCCGAGTCGCTCCACGCGGACTCCTCACGGCTACTGATGCTC
Organism: Haloarculaceae archaeon; assembly: GCA_036625595.1. Classification (GTDB taxonomy): domain Archaea; phylum Halobacteriota; class Halobacteria; order Halobacteriales; family Haloarculaceae; genus Salinibaculum. Next base: position 13,407 of record JAZKTK010000071.1, read on the forward strand.
GCGGGCATCGCGGGCGCGGCACTGGCCGGTCTCGGGAGCAGTCTCGGTCTGTTCGGCGTCGATGGGGCGGTGCTGTTCGGCGTAAGCGTCGTCGCTCTCGGTGCCGGCCTCGCGTGGGGGCGACTGCCGATATCCCGGCCGACGTATCTCACCACTCTCGCCGTATCGATCTGTGGTCTTGGCGCCGCTGCTGTCGCGACGCTCGCCGGGTCGATACTGTTCTACGGCCGTGTGCAGTGGTACGGACTCGAGCCACGTCTCCCGCTACTCGTCGCACTCTTTGCACTCGTCCCAGCGGGCTTCGCCACAGTCAGGGGCGCGCGTCGGACCGCTATTTTCACCGCGGGCGCGGGCGTCACTGCTGCGCTCGTAGCCACAGTCCCGCTGACTAGCCATTTCTGGACGTTTGGACTGGTCTATCGACTGTTGTTCGCGGTCGCTGGTGCGGTTTCGCTTGCGGTCCTCGGGGTCCCGTTTCTTGTCGTCGGTGCACTGGTTGCGGTAGATGCCGATACTGGGTCGACAGATCGTCGCAGTTGAGTGCCCAGAGGCGGGAGACGACCGCTCTGTTTGCGGTCGACTTATACGATGTGGTCAGAAACGTCGTACCATCGAAAATCGGCAGGCATCGCCGGTCTACTCGCGCCGATTCACTGGCGTATCTAGCAACTTTTAACCGACTCAGACGGGTATACACTGACAACATGGCGAGCAACAAAATTCTTGGTATCGACCTTGGGACCACGAACAGCGCGTTCGCGGTCATGGAGGGCGGTGACCCCGAAATCATCGTAAACGGCGAAGGTGACCGCACCACTCCCTCCGTGGTCGCGTTCAACGATGGTGAGAAACTGGTCGGCAAACCGGCGAAGAACCAGGCCGTCCAGAATCCCGAACACACGGTTCAGTCCATCAAGCGCCACATGGGCGAGGACGACTACACCGTCAACCTCGAAGGCGAGGAGTACACGCCAGAGCAGATTTCGGCGATGACGCTCCAGAAAATCAAGCAGGACGCTGAAGATTATCTCGGCGACGAAATCGAGAAGGCCGTCATCACGGTCCCCGCGTACTTCTCCGACCGACAGCGCCAGGCGACGAAAGACGCCGGCGAAATCGCCGGCTTCGAAGTCGAGCGCATCATCAACGAGCCGACGGCCGCGGCGATGGCCTACGGTCTCGACGACGAGTCCAATCAGACCATTCTGGTGTACGACCTCGGTGGTGGGACCTTCGACGTTTCCATTCTCGAACTGGGTGGCGGCGTCTACGAAGTCGTCGCAACCAACGGTGACAACGACCTTGGTGGGGACGACTGGGACCAGGCCATCATCGACTGGCTGGCCGAGGACTTCCACGACGAGCACGGCATCGACCTCCGTGAGGACCGTCAGGCCCTCCAGCGGCTCAAGGACGCTGCCGAAGAGGCGAAAATCGAGCTCTCGAACCGGAAAGAGACGTCGATTACGCTCCCCTTCATCGCCTCGGACGACGACGGCCCGAAGGACCTCGAAGCCTCCCTGACACGAGCGAAATTCGAGTCGCTCACTGCTGACCTGGTCGACCGGACCGTCGGCCCGACCGAGCAGGCACTCGAAGACGCCGGCTACGACAAATCGGATATCGACGACGTACTCCTCGTCGGCGGCTCGACGCGAATGCCGATGATTCAGGAGAACGTCGAGGAACTGACCGGGAAAGAACCCCGGAAAAACGTCAACCCCGACGAGGCAGTCGCGCTGGGTGCGGCCATCCAGGGCGGCGTCCTCTCGGGCGACGTGGACGACATCGTCCTCGTGGACGTGACGCCGCTGTCGCTGGGTGTCGAGGTCAAGGGCGGCCTGTTCGAGCGAC
>JAZKTK010000072.1:0-15106 GCA_036625595.1 Haloarculaceae archaeon
GTCACTGACGAGATAAAACGAATCGCCGCTTGCGGTGTCCGCCCAGCCCGCTTCGACCCGGTCGTAGCGGTCTTCCGAGGAGAGTCCACGGATATCAACTGCACCGTCTGGAATCTCGACCGACCAGGTTTCCTCATACCGCTCGTCGACTGCCCGACTGAGTTGGGTCGCATGGTCGGAAACATTCGTCGGAGACGGCGTCTCCTGCATCTCCGGCTCGAACGGGATTTCTGCAAGAATCGGGACGTTGAGCGCTGCTATCGGGTCAGTGCCGTCGAAGAGGTCGTGGGTACTGCCACAGTCGTCACAGACGAACTCGCCCATGTTCGAGACGACACCCAGCACCGGCACGTCGTTTTCCTCGAACAGTTGAATCGACCGGTGGGTGTCCGAGACGGCCGCGTGGAACGGCGTCGTCACGAAGACGACACCGTCGACCTGGGTCTCCTGCAGCGTCGTCAGCGCCACATCACCGGTCCCCGGCGGGAGGTCCAACACTATCGTCTCGGGGTCGTCCCAGGCAGTCTCCTCGAACAGTTCGACGAGAGCGTCGTGGGCCATCGCACCGCGCCACGCGAGCGGCGCGCTGGAGGAGAGTAAACCGACGCTCATCACGTCCATCCCGTCGGTATCGACTGGAATCGGATTGCCATCATCGTCGGAGTGGACCGGTCCGCTGACCGAGAGCAACTCGGGGACGTTCGGCCCGTGGATGTCCGCATCGAAGATGCCCACGTTCTCACCTGTGGCAGCCAGTCCACAGGCCAGCGACGTCGCTACCGTCGATTTCCCGACACCCCCTTTCGCGCTTGCCACTGCAATCACGCGGTCGGCTGCCCCAATTCCGACAGCCCGCTCGTCGGTGTCGGGCACGGGCTGGACGTGTTCGACGTGAGCGCGCTCGACACCAGGGACACCCGAGACGGCCCGAATCATCGTCGCAGTCACGGATTCTGCCTCCTGTGGTGGGAAGTCACTCAAATCCGCATCGATGGTGACGCGGCCGTCATTCACGTGGATATCCTCGATAAGTCCCGCCTCAAAGACGGTGACCTCCGCTTCCGGGTCTTTGACCTGTCGAAGAGCCGCTTCGACGTCGTCGGTTACCTGTTCCGCTGCGTCGCTCGCATCTGTTTGATATTCCCGTGACATGCTAGAGATTTGGTCGTCTGTTCAGCCGGCTCTCACCGGGGAGGTCGCTACTGTCGTTTTCCGTCCCGCCGGTGAACTGCCGACGGAACCGTCCGGGGTCGGCTTCCAGCGACCGAGCAGCGGTACTCCGAACGATTTCGGGTTCCGATTCGTCACCAGCGAGTTCCCGCAGGCGCGTTGCTGCACGCTCGTCGTCGATACCAGCCATGAGGTGTGCCGCCCACTCGCGGAGGCGTTCGCTGTCGGCTCTCGACTGCTCGAGTAGCACGTCGAGCGTGTCCTCGCCGCGGAGTTTGAACAGCGAGACTGCGGCGTTCCGACGGACCGCGTGGTGGTCGTCGTCGAGCGCCCGCTCGATGTGGGGCTCGTACTGGGCGCGGTCGGTGCGGTCCAGTGCGACGACGGCCTCCGCACGGACCCACGGGTCGGAGTCTGCGAGCGTGGCGACGGCTGCCTCGCCAGCCCGCTCGCCACCGATTTCGCCCAGCGCCTCGACAGCGAACTGTCTCACGTCGCTGTCATCGTCAGTGAGGCCGAACTCGGCGAGTGCGTCGACGACCACGTTCTCTGGGGATTCCTCGGCCAGTGCCAGCGCGCTACGCCGGCGCTCGACAACGTCGCCATCGCGAAGGTCGGCTATCTTCTCGGCGACTGCAGCGGACGCGACAGGTGTCGTATCGGTCGCCTGGAGTTCCCGTGGGGTCGCCTCGCCAATCGTCACATTACGGCTCACTTCGATGTCTTCGAGGCCGTCGTGCTCCTCGCCGAAGCCGGGACTCTGTTCGGGGTGAACCCGGGGGTCGGTCGGTCCGTCGGTCGCTTCTTCCTCATCTCTCATAGCGCCACCTCCGAATCAGGCATCGTATTCCAGTCAAGAACGACTAACACTGCACCGAGCAGGACTGCCATTGCCTGTGGGAGCGTCACCGGAACGCCCGCGAACAGCACGAGAAGGGCACCTAGTGCCAGCGGATAGTTGCGCCGACGGATACCGGCGACGGCCGCGGCGACACCACCGGCGACGGCTACCGCGACCACCAGATGTGGAACACCGGTGATGGCAAAGCCGACGAGCAGTGCGCTCCCGGCGATAAATGGATTGGTGAGGCTGCCGACGACGAGAAGCGCCGCAACGGCGATTCCGATACCACCAGCGACTGGCGACGCTTCCGCACGGGTTCCGACTGCTGCCAGCGATGCGAGACCGACGAGCGCACCGATGCCGCGGAGACCAGCCACGATACCGACTGCACTCGCGAGCGAGATGGTGATAGCGAGGACGAAGCCGGTCGCAATCGCTCGTCTCCGGACGGTGACGTAGGTCCAGGTATCCGGGATTCCGAGCGTTCCCAGGAGTGCAACCGCACCCCCCGTCGAGATGGCGACGACGGCAGGTAGCGTCGTCGTCGGTACGAGGAGTCCGAGCAACCCGAAGACGCCGGCAAACAGCAGGCCGACCCTGACCGGAGTCCGTTCGTCTGTGAGGGCAAGAGTCACGAGTGCGCCGGCCGCGACAACAGGGAACAAAACTGCGGTCCCCATCCGTATCGGCTCAGCAGTCACCAGCGGGTCGAAGGGAAGGTTCCGTAAGATTACGACGAGCGTCCTGCTGATGACCGCAAAGAGTGCCAGCGTACTCACGACCAGAACGACTCTGAACCGGTCTGTCAGGAGGTCGCGAACACTCGGTGTCATCGTCCTGGCAGTCGTCTCCTGGCCCCCATCTCGCGTCTCGGTTGTCCGTTCGTTGCTCATCGGTCATCCGCCTCCTGTCTGGCCGCGAGGCCCGCAACGTCAGCCGCCGTAAAGCGATTGAGGAACGAAGCGAGACGGCCGTAGAAGCCGGTCCCGGGTTCCTCAGCGAGCGCGCCGGCGACGCCTTCGGTGACGACACGGAGGTGACGGTCGTGAAAGTCGAGTCGTGCCTCGGCCACTGCCGGGTCGACTGTCGCCTCGCGCCGGCAGAGATATCCCATAAATTCCAACTGGAGACAGTAGTGGTCGTGGTTGCGCCGATTCTCCTGGTCGACCTCACAGCCGAAGTACTCGTAGGCGCGCGCGAGGTCGAGATTCACGTCGTTCCACGACACCTCCGACCGATAGTCAGACTCGTACAGCGATACTGGTGGGCCCTGACTATCGATTGTCCCGTCGGTCGGGTCGACGACCTCCGAGTAGCCGACGACGAAGAGGTCGTTGTACCGCGCCGACAGCATCTCTTTGTCGTCCGAGACTGTCAGGTCCGGCGGGTCGACATCGAGGCCGCTTCGGTCCAGTAGCGTCCTGACCTCTTCGTCGACCGCACCGGAGTCGAGTGCCTGGTACAGCTCCGGCCCTGCCTCTTCGAACGCCCGTGCAGCCAGCGCGTACACTGCGCCGCGTGCGCCTGCCGCTGTTCCATCCTCTTCGACGACTCGGGTCGGTCCCCGGTCCGCATCGCCCCGGTCGCGGTCGTCAGTTGCCATCGGCCCCCCTCGTTCTGCGGACGCCTTCGATTGTCACCAGCATCGAGACAACAATTGCAAGGCCGGCGATGACCCACAGAATTGTCTGGTAGGGTGGCCCCTGCGCGCCCGGCCCGAGTGCGAGATAGTACCAGTCGCTCACTGCTTTCTGGCCGGAGCGCTCGAAGTTCGACCCGTTCCAGACTGCGACGGACATATCCATATCGGCGTCTGACGGAATCGTCGTGTGGTTCGCGCCCGAGACGTTGAGCGGTCGGGAGAACACGACGGTCCAGCGGCCATCATTGTACGTTGCGTTCGTGGTAACCTGATTCTCCGCGAACGTTGACGTAGAGCCCGGGCCACCGGCAAGCAGTTCCTCAGTCGTGTTGTCGGCCGACCAGTACCAGACGTTGACCATGTTGTCGGAGCCGCCCATCGTAATCGGTGGCCGGGCACTGGCGTTGGCCGGAATCTGGACAGCGACTGCATCAGCGAACGACCGGAGCGACCGTGTCGACGTGTCGTTGGTGGCATCCGCCCACGACAGGCGGAGGTACAGTCGCTCGTCGGTCTGTGCGGCTGCGACGCTCACTCGTTCGACCGTGACGTTGTCCGCAGACGGGACGCTCGCTCCGGAACTGCTCAGCGAGACAGTCGCAGCCGGTGCCTGCGCCCAGGCGTCGGACTCGACGTTTTCGAGGTTGTCGCCGTCGGCCCCGCTGTGTACCGGGATCTCGAAAGCCGGCCGCGCGTCAACGACCATCGGCCCGACCGCTGCCGTTGCCAGGAGCAGCGCCGCGAACGCGCCAACCCACAGCAGTTCTCGGCTCGCTCCCTGACGGTCGCTCATTCGAACGCCGCCAGATTTCTCATCTGACGTGCTCGAACTCGCTCCCTGACGGTCGCTCATTCGAACGCCGCCAGATTTCTCATCTGACGTGCTCGAACTCGCTCCCTGACGGTCGCTCATTCGAACACCTCCAACCGGTACTTGTCGTCCCGGTCACTGTTTAGCAGGTCCATCAGTTCGCTCTCCTCACCACGGCGCACCCTGTCGCGCTCGCGGCTGATGGTGTTCAACGCGTCGTTGACCTCCGGCCCGAACAGCTCTTCGAGGTAGGTTCGGGGGATCCGTTCGGCGTCGAGAGATTCTCCCGAGTCAGAGTGCTGAGGCGGCGCAAACGGCGGAATGTAGTAGACGTTCGGCTCCGTCCGGAACTCGGGATGGAGCCGAACGGCGACCTCGTATTCGTTGACCAGCTTGTGGATTGGACCGTCCTCGTCGTCGAGAAAGCCAACCATCCGGAGCTGTGGCGGACAGTCCTCGGCACACGCCGGTCCCCGAACTTCGCCGTCGGGACCCTCGCCCTCGATGCGCGGGTAACAGAAGATGCACTTCTCGGAGACTTTCTTCATGGCGTTGTAGTACACCTTCTTGTACGGACAGCCCTCGACACAGTAGCGGTAGCCCCGACAGCGGTCCTGGTCGACGAGAACGATACCGTCCTCCTCGCGTTTGTACAGCGCCGAGCGCGGACACGCCTCGACACAGGACGGGTGCGTACAGTGATTACAGATGCGTGGCAGGTAGAAGTAGTAGGAGTTGGGATACTCACCGGCACCCTCGTCTTCGTCCCAGTTCGGACCCCACTCAGCAGCGTCGTCCATCGGCCGGAGGGGTTCGTCGCTCCCATCGTACATAATCTGCTCGTGGTTGAAGTCCCACGGTGCGCCGTAGTCCTCCTCGTCGGGGAGGTCGCCGGGTGTGCGCTCGTCACCAGCATCGTTCCAGCCGCCGCCCATCTCTTCCCAGTCGCGCGGATAGCCCGCGCCGGGTTTGGTTTCGACGTTGTTCCAGTACATGTACTCGCGACCGCCACCATCGGTCCAGTTCGTCTTGCAGGCGATGGTACAGGTCTGACAGCCGATGCACTTGTTGAGGTCCATCACCATCGCGACCTGGTGGTCGACCCCCTCCGCGAGGTCGACAGTGTCGTCGCCGTCCTCGGTGTGGGAACTCATTCGTCATCACCGCCGTCACCGCTGCCAATTCGCTCGACCTCAACGCGAACGTCGCTGTTGACTCCTGTTGGTCCCCAGTAGTTGGGGAAGAAATACAGGTGCTCTCCGGTGTCCTCGGGATACTGGACGAGCTGTGTCGGCTTCAAGTACGTCGGGACCAGCGAGTTGAAGTTGTTCCGGTCAGGGTACTGGAAGCGCTCGGAGCCGAAAAAGTGCCGGACAGTACCGGGCTCACCGCTCGGATATATTTTAGCCATCACTTCGACCTCAGCGAGTTGATTGTATACTTTGACCATGTCACCATCCTCGATACCGCGCTCGGCTGCGTCCTCCGGGTTGAGCCAGACGAGTGGTTCACCCCGCTGGAGTCGGAGCATTTTTTGGTTTTCTCGCCAGCTCGAGTGAATCCCCCAGCGACTGTGTGGGGTGTTGTACCCGAGCGGATACGCTTCGCTGTCTCCGTCGCCCTCGTCGCTACTCAGGTCTGTCATCGGGTCAGGAGCAGCCTTGTGAGTCGGGAGTTCTTCGCCCAAGTCGAGATACCAGTCGTGGTCGATGTAGTACTGCTGGCGTCCCGTAAACGTCGGCCACGGTTGCTTGTCCTGGACGTAGTCCTTCCAGGGAGCGTAGGCTTCTCCATCTTCGATGTCAGACGTCCAGTGGTCACCCGCTTCGAGGAATCGCTGGGGCTGTTCGACAGTGTCGTCGAACGTTATCTGCTCGTCTGTCCCCTCGGGATTCGTCTCCTCTGAGTGTTCGAGGATGAACTCGGCGGCAGCCTTGTCTTCAGCGACTCCCCCGTCCTCGTCGGTCTCCCAGTCTCGGGCGTAGTCGTCGTGTAGTGACTGCAGGTCGATTTCGCGGTCAAACGACCGGTCCTGAACGGGTTCGAGACCCCGTTCCGTCGCAATCTCCTGCACCTTCTGGGCGATTTCACGGAAGATCTGCCAGTCAGTCTTTGCCTCACCCAGCGGTTCGACAGCAGGCGTAAACGGGTGCACGTACGTGTGCATATCCGTCATGTTGAGGTCGTGTTTCTCGTAGTGACTGGCCGCTGGGAGGACAATGTCACTGTTCAGCGCTGTCGAATCCATTCGGTAGTTGATGTCGACGACCAAGTCGAGTTTTGGCCAGAGTACTTCCTCGAGAGCGACGTTTCCTTTGGCCTGGTTGAAGTAGTTGCCACGCCAGATGAACATCATGCGAGGGTCCGGTCTCGTCCCGTCGTCGCGTTCCTCGGGATACAGTGGCATCCAGTCCTTGTCGACTGACTCCTGGATTCGGGCAGCCGTCTCCTGGTCAGTGTTGTCGAGAATGTCGCTGTGATAATAGGTCCAGAGCGTCGTTGGAACCCCACGGACGCTCCCAGTTGGGAACGACAGACTCTTCCACCCGTTGAATGTCCATATTTTCTCCTGACCGACGTAGTGGTCGACACCGGTCCCCTGCCGGCCAATATTGCCGGTCAGCGTCACCAGAAGCTGGATAGCTCGGTTCCCCAGGTCGTTGTGGTACCAGTCGTTGACGCCCTTGCCGTGGATTATCTTCGCACGGTCGACCTCGGCGAACTCGCGGGCGATTTCCTGATATGTTTCGCGGCCGACGCCCGTCTCTTCTTGGATGTACTCCGGCGTGTAGTTCGACAGCTCGTCCCGGAGGTTGTTCCAGACCGACGTGACCTGTACTGTGCCGTCCTCGACCGTCTCGACGGGTCGCTCGACCGCCAGCTGGGGGTCGAAGTCTACTTCGATACTCACCGAATCGTCGTGTTTCCCGTCACGCGCGCCCAGCGAGCCCGGGGCCACCCGGAGAGTGTCGTCGGCGTCCTGCATGACGAATACCTGATCGGGCCTGTCGGCGTCGACATCCAGCCCCGCGATTTCGTCGGCTCGAAGGAATTTACCCGTATCTTCCCGGACGAGCAGTGGCATATCGGACTGTTCTTTCAGATGTTCCTCGTTGTGGAGTCCTTCTTCAACAATCGTCTGGGCCATCCCCAGCGCGAGCGCGGTGTCGGTGCCGGGTTCGGGGCCGATCCACTCATCGCAGTGGATTGCCGTCTGGGAGTAGTCTGTGAAGATGCCAACACGCTTCGTACCGTTGTAGCCAGCGTCGAGGAAGTACTTCGCGTCGGGAATGCGCGTGACGTTGACGTTCGACCCCCACGCGATGAGGTAGTCGGCGTTGTACCAGTCGGCACTCTCGGCGTTGTCTGTCTGTGTCCCCCACGTGATTGGCTGTCCCGGCGGCAGATCCGAATACCAATCGTAAAACGAGTGAGACACACCACCCAGTAGATTGACCATCCGCGTCCCTGAAGCAAAGGAGATGGGACTCATCGCCGGAATCGGTGTGAAGCTACTGACACCATCGTACTCCTCGTCCTCATGGACGACTTCGATGACTTTCTCTGCAATCTCTGTCAGCGCTTCGTCCCAGCTAAGCTGTTCCCACTTCCCTTCACCACGCTCGCCGGTCCGGCGAAGGGGGTGTAAGATACGTTCATCGGCGTTGATGTAGTCGGAGTAACAGGCACCTTTCTGGCAGCCTCGCGGGTTCGGATCCGGGAGGTCCTCATCGAACACCGGATAGTCGGCGGCCTGGTCCTCACGCCAGACCTGCCCGTTACGGACGTACACCTCCCAGGAACAACTGCCAGTGCAGTTGACCCCGTGCGTGCTGCGGGCTTTCGAGTCCCAGTCCCACTCCTCCCGGTAGAGGTCTTCCCAGTCTCGGTACGGATAGGACCCAATCGGGTCGTCAACCACTTCGAGGCCGTCCATCTGGAAGAAGTTGTCACTGAGGCCCGTGCCGGTTGCACCGAGCACTGCCGCTGCGCCGATACCTTTCAGGAAATCCCGCCGTGCAGTCGAGATGTCCTCAGCCGTCGAATCGCGATAGTTGTCGTGTTCGCTCATGATTTGCTTATAAAGACGGTCGCAAGTCCACACGCGACGCCGAGCGCCGCGAGAACGATACCAGCGGTTGTGTTGCCGCCGACCTCCAGGCCAGCGGCAATCAGCGCGACACCACCGAGTTTTGTCACCCGGTCAAACCAGCGATACTGCCGGCGCGAGAGAGTCGGTCCGGCGGTTTCGGACGTGCTCATTGGTCGCTCCCCTCGCTGGCTGTGTCCGGTTCAGCCGTCGACTCGTCGGATTCGTCGGCTGGTTCCCCTCCATCTGTGTCGTCGCCAAACCCACCGAGGCCGGCGTAGACAACCAGCCCCGCAACCAGCGGGCCAAAGACGAGCGACCCGATGAAGTACGGCCGGAGTGCCGCAGTCGTCGTCCCGAGAACATCGGCAACGATGACATCCATACCCGCGGTGGAGGCAAGCATTATGAAGACGACGCCAGCCACGCCGACCGCGGTCTGGAACGGTCTATTCAGCGGGTTCGCGGTGAAGTGGACCGGTTCATCTTCGTAATCGATGAACGGCCACAGCGCCACCGCGCCGAAGATTATGCCCGGCAGGAGCAACCCCCCGACAAACTCGGCGCTGATGTGGACGCCCAGAAGGTCGAAGCTGAGCCAGGCAGGAGTGAGTTTCAGGAAGCCGTAGCCCCACATCAGGAACCAGTCAGGCATGACGAGCGACGGAGTCGTTGCGGGGTTGTTGGGGCCGTACTCTGCGATGTTGTGCACCGGCAGGAAGCCCGCAAGCAGCGACAGCGTCGCCAGCGTCAGGAAAAACACCACGGCGCTGACGGCCATCTGGTTCGGGAACGCCGGCAGGCCAACCACGACGCTGTCGTCGTTTCGGTCTATGGCCGTCGCTCCAGCCCCGTCCGTCGCGGTGGCATCGCCGCTCGACGCATCCGCACCCGTCCCATCCGCGGCGACGGACTCACCAACCGAGTGTGGTCCGGGTACGTCGGCGTCACGTTCGGCCTCGGTGTGTTTCTGCCGGACGAGGATGAGCATGTGGAGGCCGATGAGCCCCGCGATAGCCAGTGGTAACACCAGCACGTGCAGGAAATAGAATCTCGGTATTGTCGCACTTGATGGGAAACTCCCCCCGAAGACGAGGTTCGCGACGAGGTCACCGATGAGGGGGATAGAGAGTGCGACGTTGTACCCGATACCGACTGCCGTGCTGGCAAACTCGTCGAAGGGGAGTGCGTAGCCGGTGTAGGCAGCGAACATGGTCAGGCCCGCCAGCCCGGTTCCGACGAGCCAGTTTGGCTCACGCGGATTCCGGTATGAGCCGGTGAAGAACACACGTAACATGTGCAAAGCCATCGATGCGATCATCAGGTGGGCTGCCCAGTGGTGCATCCGGCGGAGGAGCATCCCGAAGGGCACATCGTAAGTGATGTTCAAGACGCTCGCGAACGATTCTGGGAGTTCTTCGCCCTGGAATTCGGCGACACTGCCCTCGTACTCGACATCGCTGATACTGGGCTCGTAGAAAAATCCGAGGAAGACACCCGATAGCACCAGCAAGAGGAAACAGAACAGCGCAACTTCCCCCAGCAAGAACGAGTCCTCTGCGGGGAAGGCCTTCCCAAGGAACGACCTCGCGTCCTCTAAGTCGAGACGGCTGTCGAACCAGTCGTAGACGCGACGAATCCGGCTCATCACGCACCTCCGGGGCCAACAGCCCCTTCGAAGTCGCCGGTCGCAATGAGTGTCCCCTCACTGGAGAGCGTAATCGGAAGTTGGGGCAGTGCTCGTGGCGGCGGTCCACCGGTAACTGCCGCCCCGGACAGCGGGTCGAACCGGCCGGAGTGACAGGGACAGACGAGCGTCGTTCCGTCGACGTCAGCGACCATACAGCCAGCGTGCGTACAGACCTTCGAGTAGGCTGCATAGCCCGAGACGGTGAACTCCAGGTTCGTGCCCTCGCCGTACTCGTCCTCGGCAAACCGAACGAGCAGGGTCGGCGCTCGCTCGATACCGGGTCGACTCTCCGGAAACACCGTCAGTTGTTCGCCCTCACTGAGTCGATTCTCGGTGACTGGCTCGCCATTCTCGTCGACTAACGCGACACCGTCGGAGTACACTGGGCCGGTGTAAGAGCGTTCGAACACCTGGGTCAGACCGACGACCGGTGCGGTGAGACTTCCGATAGCGGTCAGGCCGCCGATAGTCGCCAGCACCTTCGCGTAGTCACGGCGTTCCATCTCCCCACGACTGTCGCGCCAGAACCGCTGATAGATGCTCGGCTCCTCGTGGGTATCGCCCTCACAAGCGCACTCATCTGTGGTCGTGTCGTAGTCGGTCGAGAACTCATCGCCAGTCATTTGTGACCCCTCCGTTCGGCCACTTCGACGTGTGGCATGAACCAGGCGTAGTACGACACCGTCAGCCCAGTGAGTGACATGAACATCCCGAAGGCGTAGATGCCGAAGTACTGTGTCCGGGCAAGGGTGAGATACTCACCCGTAAACAGCGCTGCAAACGCAATCGTCAGCGCTGTCAGTGCGCCCATTGCAGCCAGCCCCTCGATGGCGTCACTCGATGGGACATACTCCACTATCCAGCGGTCACTGGTCTCGAGCCAGGAGAAGTGACTCACGCCCCCATCTGTGGCCGTCTCGACCGTATCTTCTGGTGAGGCAGTCGAGACACTTTCGTCGCTGCCACCGGGTCTGGCAGCGCGGTTCATAAACCGATGGAAGAAGGCAAGTACCCCGAGCAGGACAAATAGTGCAACCCAGACGATGACACCAACCTGACTCGGTGAGAGTTTGTTTGGCGTGTCGACAAATCCATCGAGTGGCTGGATTTCGTTGACGCTCTGGTCAAGCTCTATCTCTGCACTCGGTGGCTCTCCCTGACTCGCGACGTACCACATCGGAGCCAACACGAGTCCGACGACAATTACGACGAGAACCGTCCCTCGCCTCATCGCGCATCACATCCATACCAGACGTGGGTGTGGCCTGATAGTGTTGGAGTAATTTGGAACACAGGAATTTACCTCAATGTGCATTGGTTGCCCGGCAAGGGGAATATGCCCGCACCCGGTACTATTCGGGCATTTAAATTGTTCTGGGGCGAACGTGTTCGCGAAAAATGTGATTTGTTACCAACGATATTGGTATGATATGACTGGGGGAATCCACGCGGAAGTCGCCGTCGGCGACACGCAACTCTGTCAGGTCAGTCCATACTCTAACAGAGAGGGGAAGACAGTCACGTCCGTCACAAAAAGTCGCATGGCTGGCGAGGCTGAACAACTCACCGAGGAGTTCACGCTGATCGACGACACCGTCTCTGTCGAGGCTGACGGCGGACAGACACTGGCCGAAGAGCGTGCCGAGAGACTGTTCAAAAGTAGTCAAAAAGAGGTGTTCCGGTTCAGGAGACAGACACCTCAACACTGCGTCTGTGAACGAATTGAGTCCCACGACTGTCCCATCAGAAACGTCGAAGCGCTCGACGGAACACTGTACGTGACATTCGTGACACCAGACCACGAAACACTCCAGGCCGTACTCCAGGAATTGGCCAGGAGGTACGACAGTATGAGCGTCTGTCGACTCCTCCAGACCGAAGAGAACGGTGGAACCGAGCAGTCGACCATCGTTGATATCGGAGCGCTCACCGAGCGACAGCGTGAGGTGTTGTCGACGGCCCACGAACTGGGGTATTTCGAGCATCCTCGAGACGTGAGCGCAGCAACGGTCGCCGACGAACTGAACATCGTCGCTTCGACGTTTTCGGAACATCTTGCGGCCGCCCAGCGGAACCTGCTCGACGAACTGCTCGGCGGATGAACTGACACCACCGCTCGCTGTCGCTGCCCAGCATACACCGAACCCATCGCGAACGTACAACGTGCTCTCAATGACTAATAGGCCCCGTGATACTGAATAGTATAATATTTCTACATACACTATCTGTATGACTATTCTAGAGATGCTACAGCAGCAGATGATTTAAACTCTGAAGTTTAAGGTGACTTTATTTCTTAAATTTATAATTTATATCAGATAATAAGAGAATTACGTTATATTTGCCGTATATTTCTCCAATCACTATCAAAATACAGTGTAAGTATCCCGAACCAGCAGCGAACCACAAGCAAGAGCAGCGAATCATCTTCGAAATACGGTATATCTGACGGTACTTCTCACAGATAGAAATAACATAATACTACAACTTAGATATTCGTAACAATATTCTTAGTTATTATCGGGGATTTGGCGTCGACAACGCGTTTTAATCACCAAAAATAATCGCGGACAGAAAGTGTTTAATTGTGGACGGAGTATGTCGGCCCATGAGTCAGGAGCCCCACCAAAACCAACTAACGGAGTTGTATGTCAAGAATATAGGTGGGATTCAAGAAACTTCGTTGCAGCTCAGGCCGGGCGTGACAGCGCTCGTGGGTGAGAACGCAACGAATCGCACGTCGCTGATACAGGCCATCGCTGCAGGGCTCGGTGCAGACCAGTACTCACTCAAGAGCGACTCCGACACTGGCAAAGTTTCACTCACAGTAGCCGGAGAGACGTACACCCGGGAACTCCGGCGTGAGAACGGGGACATTCGAGCGGGCGGTGACCCATACCTGGAACGGTCGAGTATCGCCGAACTGTACGCCGTACTGTTGCGCTCGAACGATATCAGGTCGGCAGTCCGTGAGTCCGGCGACCTCCGGACGTTGATTCTCGCTCCCGTCGATACAGCAGCGATAAATCAAAAAATATCCGAGCGCGTCGACGAACGCCGTGAAGTCGACAAACAACTCGACAGACTGGACAGTCTGGAAGAAGAGTTAGTGGAAAAACAGACCGAGCAGAGGCGAAAACAGCGGCGTCTAGAGGAACTCGAAGCCCAACTCGAACAGAAAGCGGCGACGCTCGACGCAGTAGAGGACGCCCAGTCAGGGAACGGCCCCGATACAGCCGAACTCGACGAGACGCTCGACGAACTGAACGACGCACGGTCGAAGCTAGAGCGGGTGAGTGCGAACCTGCGCGGCGAAAAAAAGAGCCTCCAGTCGCTCCGAGATAGCAAGGAGACAGTCGACCAACAGTACAGTTCGCTGTCGATGCCCGACGAAACCAGACTATCGGCGCTCGAAGAGCGAATCGAGCGGCTCAGAGACCAGAAACAAAGCCTCGATTCGACAGTGACGGAACTCCAGCGGGTCATCCGATTCAACGACAGACAGTTGACTGACTCGGACTCGGCGCTGGACCAGGCACTCGAGACAGAACAGGGCGACTCGGCGGCCGAACGACTCGACCCGTCGAAGACCACAGTGACGTGCTGGACCTGCGGCAGCCAGGTCGAACGGGCGAGCATCGACGAGATGGTCGACAAACTACGGGAGCTCGAAGCCGAGAAAACCCAGGAGAAAAACGACCTCGCGTCACGGATTGAGGAGGTTCGCCAGGAACTCGACACGCTTCGGTCACAGCGAGAAGAGATAACCCAACTGGAATCGAAACGGAGCAGTCTCGAAGAGAAAATCGACCGTAGAGAAGAGAATATAGCGACGTTCGAGCAGCGGAAGGAAACGCTTCAACAGCGTGTCGACACACTCGAATCAGAAGTCGAATCACTGGAAGGGTCACAGCAGGACGAACTACTGGACGTACAGCAGGAGGTGAGCAAGCTCCGCTTCCAGAAAGAACAGGTCGAGTCTGAACTCGACGACATCGACGCGACGATCGACGCCATCGAATCCGAACTCGAAACCCGCGAGCAACTCCGGGAGCGGCGAGGCGAACTCTCCGCCGAACTCGAAGAACTCCGAACCCGAATCGACCGCATCGAGTCGGAAGCAATCGAGGAGTTCAACACACACATGGCAGCGCTCCTCGACAAACTCGATTACGACAATATCGACAAGATATGGATGGAGCGAACCGAAGTCGAAGTGAGAGAGGGGCGAGGAAAAACGACCGAGACGCAGTTCGACCTTCACGTCATCCGCGAGAATACCGACGAGGAAGTCTACGAGGACACAATCGACCACCTCAGCGAGAGCGAACGCGAGATAGTCGGACTTGTCGTCGCACTCGCGGGATACATCGTCCACGACATCCACGAAGAGGTCCCGTTCATGCTCCTGGATTCGGTGGAGATGATCGACGGCGAGCGACTCGTCGACCTCGTCTCCTACCTCGAACAGTTCGTCCCGTATCTCGTCGTCGTTCTCCTGCCAGACCACACGCAGGCGTTCGAAAAGAACCCGCCCTCACAGAACTACACGTCCGTCCAGATTTAACCGGCGGCGTCCCTCAGCGCTTCTGACGATCGAGAGTCTGAACGACTGGACAGACTACGACACGACAGCGTGTCGGCAGGATGCACAAGCGTGGGGGTGGTAACGGAGTGATGTACGACTGTCACCGCTGGCAACTGCATCCTGCCGTACCGTGGTGAACTACCCCACCCTACTCGCTCACCGCTTGCGCGGTTCGCTCCTTGAGGGTGGGGCTTCCTGCTTCTACGACGCGCTTTGCAGACACGTTCTGAAAGCCAGAACAGTCCGTAGGGAGCGCAGTCTCCACAGGCGT
>JAZKTK010000073.1:0-15005 GCA_036625595.1 Haloarculaceae archaeon
GATTCGGTGGTGGAGTACTGACTGCATTGCTCTCGTTTGGCACGTGACACCTGTTACCACCGATTATCAGTATCTGAATTTGAAAATGAGGGAATATTTATCAGAGAGCTAGACGAAGTCAGTGACAAGGGGCAGACCGATGGCTCACAGGGTAGGCACACTCCGGTCTCGTTTGCTGGGCGAGGACCGACCGACGAAACAGCGGATGGTCGAGGCGCTAGAGTCGCGTCTCGAAGAGACGGAGTCGGTCGAGTACCAACTGACCAGCAGCGGGAGTCTCACTCACGAACGAACGGACGGCGACACGTACGAGAAAGGCGGCGGCGACGGGGGACTGTTGCTCGCAGTGACCGACCGCAAACTCGTGTTCGTCGTCGATACCCGTTCGGGACTGGAGACGGCTGACGTCCCCTACACCGACCTCAAGGACATCACCGCCGACAGCGGAATTTTGCGGACGACGCTCTCGGTGCGCGTCTGGGGGCGGGGGACCTACTCGTTTCGACCCGCACAGCGTGACAGGGCAGCACAGGTCACCGAGTTCGCCACGAACGGGAGTCGTGCCTGGCAGCGCGTCGTCGCCGCACTCCAGGACGCCAGACAGCACATCTCGACCATCGAGACGTACGTTCACGAGGGCCGGATAGACGACGCACGGGACGCCCAGGAGTCTGCCGAATCGAACCTACGGACCGCCGAAACACGCATCGCTGAAGCCCACCAGACGTTTCAGACCCCGCTCGAAGAGCGCTACGAGCGCGTCGAGACTGAACTGGCTCGCACCAGGATGGAAGCCCGGTTCGAACGTGGCCAGGCGCTGCTCGAAGAGGCAACTGTTCGTCCGACGGCCGGCCAGTACGACGACGCGGCCGCGACGCTCCTGCGTGCCCGCGAGCACTTCGAGCGGGCGCTGTCTATCGCTATCGGAGACGGCTTCGCGCTCGACGGCGAGATCCAGTCCGCCCTCTCGGTCCTGCAGGACCGACTCCAGACGCTGCAATCGCGGCCGCTCGACCTGGCCGAGCGGTCCCTGGAGGCTGCGCAGGCTGCCGACTCGCCGGAACGTGCCGTGGTCGCCTGGGAGGACACACTCACTCACTATCGCGAGGCACTGTCTGCCGGGTGGGGGATGGCCGTCGATTTCGACGGGGAGACAGACGCGCTCCGGATGCAAATCGAGTGGGTCGTCGCCAACGTCGTGAGCGAGCGCTGCCGACTGGCCGACCGTCTCGAAGCGGAGGCCGACGCCCACCGAGATGCCGGACGCGCACAGCAGGCGCGTGACCACTACCGGGGGGCTGCCGCACAGGTGGCGATGGCACGCCGACTCGCGACCCAGTACCAGGCGGGCGACGCCGATACACTCGCGGCCCGTCTCGACGACCTTCGGCAGACGGTCGACGCCTGACGATTCCGATTCTACCCGACGGCCACCACCAACGTTTTGCCTGCCGCCGTCCTCCGCGAAGACATGAGTGACCTGACTGCGACGATTCACACATCGGAAGGCGATATCGAGGTCGAACTGTTCGACGAGCGCGCGCCGCGAACCGTCGAGAACTTCGTCGGCCTCGCCGAGGGCGCAGACGACTACGAGAACACCGAAGTCGGACTGGGAACCGGCGCGTGGGAGGACCCCGAGAGCGGCGAGAAGCGCATCGACCCGCTGTACGACGGCGTCGAGTTCCACCGCGTCATCGAGGACTTCATGATTCAGACCGGTGACCCGACCGGGACCGGTCGCGGCGGCCCCGGCTACCAGTTCGACGACGAGTTCCACGACGAACTGACCCACGACGGACCCGGCATCTTGAGCATGGCAAACTCGGGCCCCAACACGAACGGCTCGCAGTTTTTCATCACGCTCGACGCGCAGCCACACCTGGACGGCAAACACGCCGTCTTCGGTGAAGTGACCGACGGGATGGACGTCGTCGAAGCCATCGGCAACGCCAGTACGGACATGCACGACGCGCCGACGACGCCGATTACCATTGAATCGGTCGAGATTCACGACTAACACAGCGAACCGACCGACTTCGCCGAAATGGCCGATTCAGGCCCGTTCTAGCCGGTCGCTTTCGTCGACGAGCTCGTCGAGAACCGTCTCTGCCCTCTCGCCGTAGTCAGCTACGCGTGGTGGTATCGGACGTGCCAAAGCAGATAGCCAAACAGATTCGCGCAATGTCGGGGAGTGTCGGCCAGTCGATTGTGCCGACCGACAGCGACAAACACACTCGGGAAATACTTCCGCTATGGACGCCGACGACAGGCCAATCGACCCAACAGAGATTGGCGAGCGGGACGCGCCGCCGGTCGACGAGAAACCCTACAAGATTCTCTTCGAGGCCAACAAGTGCATCGGCGCTGGCAAGTGCGCGGAGGTCTCCGACAACTGGGAACTTGACCTCTCGACGGCTATTGCACAGCCGAATACGTACTTTCTTTCGGCGGACGAACTCGACGAGAACGTCCGTGCAGCAGAGGTCTGTCCGGCGAAAAAAGACCGCGGGGTCATCCACGTCATCGACCGAGAGACTGGCGAGGAGCTAGCCCCTGACCCCGACGGTGACGGTACCGTCTCCGTCGACTGGTGACCGGGGCTGGTCAATTGGGGCGGATACGGACAGACACTTTGTCGGACAACCCCTTCTCGGCAGCGCCGTCGACGTTGAGGTCGACGCTTATAGTGTACTCGCCGGGGTCGACGGGTTCCCACTCTGTGGCTGTCATCTGAATCATCTGTCGCCAGTGGCGGGTGAACCGCTTTCGCTCGCTGCGGCCGAAACTGAAGTACCGCTTCTCGTCAGGTGGGTGTTCGTAAACGTGTGACGCCTCCGGGAGCCCATCGATTGCCCAGGTCCACAACACCGGCGAGCGCGCCGGGACCGTCACCGGGAACGGCATCGTGTTTTCTATTTCGACGGCGAAGGGGACCGGGCTGCCGACATCGTACTCTGTCTGTGGCGTCGAGAGTGTCACGCTGAGCGCTCGGAACTGGAGCCACTGGGGGATGAGCAGTCGACTCACGAGGCCGCTCGGGACAGTTCGCATCGCCTCCGGGTCCGCCGTCTGGTCGCGCTCGTTTGGCTTGTGAGGGTCGTCGTCGTCACGACGAACTGCCGGTGAGTCGTAGATTCGTCGCACTGGGTACTGCTACCACGTCCGGGACAAAAACTCCTCGCCTCCGTTGGGTCGGTACCTCCTCGTTTCGAATCAGTCGTCGGCGTCTGCCGCCGACAGTGACCCATTCTCACCGAGTGACCCGTCCTGGTATCTGGGGTCGTAGAGGTGGCAGGCGGCACGGCCGTTTTCCAGCTCCCGAAGCTGTGGCTCGTGGACCTCACAGGGCGTGACGAACATCTCCGACAGTTCGTCTGCGGCTGCCGTTGCATCTTCGGCGACGATGGTCTCCAGTGCTCCTTCCAGAATCCGTTCTGCGTTCGGGTCTGACAGGGTCTGCGGGATGTCGTACTCATCGCGGATGGCATCGGCAATTGCGGTCGTATCGTCTCTCTCGGCGTTCGACCGAACCACTGCCATGTCGATGTCACCGCTCTCGATTCTGTTCCGAAGCGAGAGGACGGCACGCCACTCTGCCTGCTCGAAGCTGTACGCTTCCGGCGGGATGACCTGTGGACACCGCGTGTGGAACTTGCAGCCCGACGGCGGATTAATCGGCGACGGGACGGTCCCCTCAAGCAGCGTTCGGTCGCCTTCCCACATCGGGTCCGGTTCCGGAATCGCCGAGAGCAACGCTTCGGTGTAGGGGTGCTGAGGCGGTGCGAACAGTTCTTCCGGGGTCCCCGTCTCGACGATTTCACCGAGATACATCACGGCGATGCGGTCGGCGATGTGCTCGATAACGGAGATGTCGTGGGCGATAAACAGGTAGGACAACCCCAGGTCGTCCTGGAGTTCTTTCAGCAAGTTGAGAATCTGGGCCTGGACGGAGACGTCAAGCGCCGACACCGGTTCGTCACAGACGATGAAGTCGGGTTCGACGGCGAGTGCCCGCGCGATACCGATGCGCTGGCGCTGCCCGCCCGAGAACTCGTGGGGGTACCGATTCGCGTGGCTGGCGCTCAGTCCGACCCGTTCGAGCAACTCCTTGATTCGCTGGTCGCGGGTCTGTCCCTCCGCGAGTCCGTGAATGTCCAGCGCCTCACCGATGATGTCGTTAATCGTCAGGCGCGGGTTCAGGCTGGAGAAGGGGTTCTGGAAGATAATCTGGATGTCCTGACGCAGGTCGCGCAACTCGCTGTCGCCGTACTGGGTGATATCCTCACCACGGTAGTACACCGTCCCGTCAGTCGGCTCCTCTAACTGGAGCAGCGTGCGGCCGACGGTGCTTTTTCCACACCCGCTCTCGCCGACCAGCCCGAGTGTCTCCCCTTCTCTGATTTCGAGGTCGATGCCGTCGACCGCTTTGACCCAGTTTTGCCCACCGAGCAGCCGGTCGAGAAAGCCTTCGTTCGTCGGGAAGTGCTTCGTCAGGTTCTCGGCCCTGACGAGCGGCTCTGTGCTACTCATTCGAGTCACGCTCCCTGTCGTCGGTGGGTATTACACCAGTTCTGTCGGTGTTTTCACGCGGCGTTTCTTCCGCTCCGGCGACGATAACTTCGTAGTCAAGTTCGTTGTCCAGGTCGCCGGTGTAGGCGAGACAGGCGGCCGACTGCTCGTCGTGGCGCGATACGTCGGCTGGCTGTCCCGTCGCGGTATCGACCAGTTCTGGTTCGTTGCGCGCACAGATGTCCTCGGCGTAGGGACAGCGCGGGTGGAAGTTACACCCCGGCGGCATCTCGATGAGGTCCGGCATCCGGCCGGGAATCGTCTGAAGTGTCTCACGGTCGTCACCGATGCGGGGAATCGAACTCATCAACCCGACGGTGTAGGGGTGCTGTGGGTTGTAGTAGAGGTCTTCGACCGACGCTATCTCGACGGGATGACCGCCGTACAGCACCATCACACGGTTGCAAAACTCCGCGATGACGCCCAGGTCGTGAGTAATCAGCTGGATTGCCGTATCGAACTCGTCGGAAACCTCGTCGAGCAACTCGAGAATCTGCGCCTCGATGGTCACGTCTAGCGCTGTCGTCGGTTCGTCGCAGATGAGCAGGTCGGGGTTACACGCCAGCGCGATAGCGATGACGACTCGCTGTTGCATCCCGCCGGAGAACTCGTGGGGGTAATCGGAGTATCGTTCGGTGGGGTCCGGAATACCCACGTCGGCGAGCGTCTCGATGGTGCGCTCTCTGGCCTCGGCGTCGTTCATATCGAGGTGGTGTCGGACGACCTCCGAAATCTGTTCGCCGATGGTGTAGGCGGGGTTGAGCGCGGTTTCAGCGTCCTGGAATATCATCGCCATCTCGTTGCCCCTGAGCTGGCGCATCTCTGTACTGTCGAGTTCGAGGATGTTCTGTCCCTTGAACCGAATCTCACCACTCTCTATCTCGCCGACGTCGTCGTCGATGAGCCGCATGAGCGCGAGACTCGCGACGCTCTTGCCGGCACCGCTCTCGCCGACGATTCCGAACTGCTCACCCGCTTCGACCTCGTAGGACAGGTCGTTGGTCGCCTTCACGACGCCGTCTTCGGTATAGAAGCGGACATTGAGGTTCTCGACTTCGAGCAGCGCCATTATCGCATCCCTCCTTCGGTCTGCTCTGTCTTCCCCTGTGGGTCGAACGCGTCTCGAACGCCGTCACCGACGAGGTTGATCGCCATCACGAACAGGAAGATGGCGAAGCCCGGGAAGAACGTTATCCACCACTCACCCCGACTGAGCGAGTCGCGCCCGACGTTGAGCATCGTTCCCCACTCCGCACTACCCGGCGAGAGGCCGAGGCCGATGAATCCGAGCGCGGCGGCGGCGAGGACCTGCGACCCGACGCTGAGCGTCGCCTGGACGATGACAGGGGCCATCGCGTTGGGGACGATGTGTCTGCCGATGATAGAGCGGTCCCGCGCGCCTAGCGCTTTCGCGGCCAGGACGTACTCGTTTTCCTTGATGCTCAGTATTTCACCGCGGATGATGCGGGCATACGAGAGCCAGCCGACGATGACAAGCGCTGCGACCATCTCCCAGTAGCCCCGGCCCACGACCGCGATGATTGCGATGGCGAGGACGATGAAGGGGAACGCGTACAGCATGTCCACGACGCGCATGACGACTTCGTCGACGATACCGCCATAGTAGCCGGAAATCGCCCCGAGCGGGACGCCGATAAACAGCGCGAGGCTGACGGCGATGAAGCCAATCGAGAGACTGAATCGGCCGCCGTAGAGGACACGGGCGAAGATATCCCGGCCGGCCCAGTCGGTTCCAAACCAGTACTCGCCCGACGGTGCCTGTCTCGCATCGAGTAAGTTCTGACTCGCCGGGTCAGTGACGAGCGAAATTGGCTGAATTGGCTGTCCCGCCAGCATGGGGAAGCCGGATGGCAGCTGTATTGGGCGTGCGAACACTGCGGCGAGCACCATGACGACGATGGTGAGACAGCCAAGCAGTGCGAGTCGGTTCTGTTTGAAGCGGCGCCAGGCGTAGTAGAGGCGGCCTTTCCCCTCCCCGGATTCCATCGACGGTTCCCAGGTGGAGAGTGGGTCGCGCTGCTCTACGTCTGACGCGTCGAAGCCTTCGATTGTGATTCGTCCGCGTTCCTGTGACATAGTCAGTATCGTATCCGTGGGTCGAGATATGCGTAGACGATATCCGCAATCAGATTCATCACCAGGACGGAGACGCCGATGATGAGAACGAGGGCCTGGATGACCGGGAAGTCACGCTGTGCGACCCGGTCGACGAGCAGTCGGCCGATGCCCGGATAGGAGAAAACGATTTCGACGACGACGGCCCCACTGATGAGAAAGGCAATCTGCAACGCCGTCACCGTGACAACTGAGATAAGCGAGTTTTTGAGGACGTGTTTGCGAATGACCGTCCGCTCGGGAAGTCCCTTCGCCCGTGCCATCGTCACGTACTCCTTGTTGAGTTCTTCGACCATCGACGAGCGCATCAGCCGCATCAGCAGTGCCGTCGACGCGGTTCCGAGCGCAATTGCGGGGAGGATGGTGTACACTATCATCTGGACGCTCAACAGCCCCTCCGCCGTCGGTGGCAACACGGGAAACATCTGGAGGGTACTCGCGAACACGAGGATGAGAATCAACCCAAGCCAGAAGTTCGGCATCGCGATGCCGAACAGTGCGAAGACGCGGCTCGCCTCGTCGATTTTCGTCCCCTCGTAGTAGGCAGCCACGATACCCGTCGGGATCGCGGTCACCAGCGCGACGCCCAGTGCCATCCCGCCCATCAACAGCGTGTATGGCAGCCGGTCCATAATCTCCGCTGAAACTGCCCGCTCAGTAATGATCGACTCCCCGAAATCAAGCTGGGCGGCGTTTGTCACCCAGTCGATGTACTGGATGTATATCGGGTCGTCTAGCCCGTACTCTGCTCGTATCGCCTCTTTTTGTGCCGGGCTGATGTCGGTGAATGCTGTGATGTAATCGATAGGGTCGCCGGGTATCAGGTGTACCATAAAGAAGGTGATGACGGTGACACCCAGGAGTACCGGGACCATTACGAGCAACCGCTTGATAACGTACCGTTGGAGACTCATTCCAGCTCTGGAGCGGTATTACGATTGTGGACGGTAGGAGACCTGGCCGTGGTAAGGGCGATACAGGCCGACGTACCGCAGACTCGAGTTTGGATAGGCCTGCCAGTTGACGACACCGTCGGTGCGGACGACGTCGTACTGTTCGCTCGTCCACATGAAGGCGTAGGGAACCTCCTGCGCGAGCAGTTCTGAGAGGTCCTCGTACAGCTGTTTTCGTTCCTCTTGGTCCGTTTCCTGGCGCGCGTCCTTGATGAGCTGGTCGACTTCATCGTTCTCGTAGAGAATCCAGTTGAACCCGTCCGGAACGTGGTATCGGCTCTCGAGGAGCTGGGCGACGTGGCCGTCGGGGTCCGAGCCACCGGTCCAGCCGATGCCGACGATGTCCTGGCTCTCTGCTGCGTCTCCACTGATGAGGAACGGAACGAGCGCGTCGAACGGTCGGATGTCGAGACTGGCGTTGAAATACTCGGTGTCGTCGAGCGTCTGCTGGATGACCTCCATCCACCGCTCGCGGGTCCGGTTTTCGTTCGTAATCAGGCTCACATCGAAGGGTTTCTCGATATCCTCCTCTTCGAAGGCCTCGTCGAGCAACTGCCTCGCCGCTTCGGGATCCTCGCCGACGTACTCGTCGAGCAACATCTGTTCGAAGTCCTCGTCGTAGAAGGCGCCCAATCCGGGGCTAATGGGACCGGCCTGCTCTTCTGCGTACCCGCTCCAGACTGCCTCGATGACATCTGATGTCGGGATAAGCCGCGTGATGCCCCGGCGGAACTTCGAATTGGTGTAGGGCGGGTTATTGACGGGATACGAGAGGAAGTCAAAGCCCAGCCCGGTGGTCGTCACGACGCTCGTGTTGGCCTCTGAATCCAGTGTGCTGAGCTCGACCGGGTTGGCGTTGTCGATCATATCGAGCTCGCCGGACCGGAGCGCCTCCTGCTGGCTCGTCTGCTCGACGACGACGCGGAAGGTCACCGTTTCCCAGGGTGCCATTCCAGGCATAT
The DNA here is from genome assembly GCA_036625595.1 of Haloarculaceae archaeon. Lineage (GTDB taxonomy): Archaea > Halobacteriota > Halobacteria > Halobacteriales > Haloarculaceae > Salinibaculum. The sequence continues at coordinate 8,624 of JAZKTK010000073.1, forward strand.
CCTCGGTCTCTTCGAACCAGTAGTCGTCGTACCGGCTCAACTCGACTCGGTCTTCCGGCTCGAAGTTCTCGATGACGAACGGACCGGTTCCGACCGAATTCTCCTCGAAGTTGTTGTCCTTTTCGACGTCCTCACCCGAGATATCCTGTTTCGTTTCATCCGCGGAGACGATCGGAATTCCTGCGATGTCCGTGAGCAACGGTGCGTGCGGCTGAGACAGTTCGAACCGAATCGTGTAGTCGTCGACGACCTCACTGTCTTCGTACCACGTCGAGACGGTTGCGTCCTGTACTGTCCCTCGCATTCGAAGGACGGAGTGTTCGACGTCGTCCGCTGTCAACTCCCCCCCGCTATGGAACTGGATACCTTCTCGGAGGTCGAACCGATAGGTCGTTTCTTCCTCTTGCTCCCAGTCCTCGGCGAGGACAGCATTGAACGATTCGTTGTTGAAATCAGCCTCGACGAGTGTCTCGTACTGGAGCGATGAAATGGCATTCGATGGCGCGTCGTTGATTGGCGTCGGGTCGAATTGGCTTGGATTGGCACCGACGGACGCAGTAAACTCGCCGTCCATCGGTATCTCGTCGGCAGGGAGGGTATCCTGGTCGTCCCCGCCGTCGTCGAAGATACCGAGACACCCTGCCATACTTGCGACTCCGCCACCACCCATGAGGGCAAGTAGATGCCTTCGTTTGTTGTCGACACTTTGAGCATCTATGCGGTCGGACATATGCCACCAATTAACGCACTTACAATAAAAATGCAACGCAAACTAAAATCATCTAGAGGGTCATTTATCCGAGGTAATTCCTTCGTGTAAACGAACAACGTTGCGTATAAACAACCACACTTGTCTACTTTTGGACTGTTCTAGACGGCGCTATGTTGGATCATCGAATCCGTAACCGCTTTTCGGCTGCCTGTCGGAGTAAGTATCTGAGAGGGGGTAGCCAAGTGGTCAACGGCGCGGGTCTTAAGAACCCGTCTCGTAGGAGTTCCGGGGTTCGAACCCCCGTCCCCTCATTACCTGATTTCACCAGCTACGCCCGGATACGACGGGCTTTTGGGATTGACACACCTATCGCAGTGCAATGACCGAGTTTCCCGACAGCGTCGAGCGCGCCTTCGGCTACCACGATGCCTTCGAGCGCGATGGCGATGCCTACGTCGTGACGACGACTGCCTTCGAGGGTCGTGTGACCGCCGTCGACGGACCGGAGTACTTCTCTGCGTACACCATCACTGTCCGCGTTCCGACTCTCCCTGCGGCCACCGCAGACGAAGTCGGTGACGCCGTCGCAGACGGCTGGTTCGAGACGCTGGAGCGTCGTCTGGAGGACGCACCCAAGGCCACCCGTGCCGATGTCGAACTCGAGACGTTCGACGTAGAACGGGACGGCGAAGACGTCTACGTAACCTACGGGTTCGAGTGGGGGAACGCCGACCGCGCCGCCGACATCGCAAAGGCGTTCGTCGAGTACGTGGAGGGGACCTACGTCGAGGGCGTGATTCCGGGCTACGAGTACGTCTCGCCGGTCGAAGACCTCGTCGACACCGCCAGTCAGGAGGGCGGCGGTGGTGGCGGGACGCCGCTATAGTACCTTTTTCCCGCTCGGGTTCGTGCTTCGCGCGAACCGCTCGCGGCAAAAATCTACGCTAAAAAGCTGAAGCCTCGCTCTGCTCGGCTTCAGTGAACCGCGCTCGCTTCGCTCGCGCGGAGTGCTGAAGAATTGGATCTTCGAAATTTTCGTGCTGGGGTCTACGGAGACGTACGGTGGCCGCGAGCGCGTTTCATCGCGCGAGTCGGGGAAGGGCAGGCCTGCCGTTGCTGTGCGGTGCTGTTGCGGTAGAAGCTACGCTAGCATCTGCGAGGGCTCTACCGAGCCCGAGCAGCCTTTTTCACTATGTTTTTGCAAGGAGAGGTCCGCCACGCGCCGAAGGCGCGTGTGCGAGACCCGACGACGCAAAAAGTAGTGGTTAGTCCATCGCGATATACGTCTGCGTGTCCTCGATACCGTCGATAGACTGGATTTCGGTGGCAGCCACGTCCTTGACGGCGGCAGGAGAGTCCACGTCGACGACGGCGATGAGGTCGATATCGCCGGCGACGATATGCGAGCGCTCGACGCCCTCGATGTCCTCGATAGCGGTCTTCAGTCGATCGGCTTCGCCGGTGTAGGCTTTGACCATGATGTAGGCGCGCACCATCTCAGACACCCTCCGCGGCGGCACGGCCGGTTTCGCCGACGATGAGACTCCGCACGTCGTCCAACTTGTCGAAGGCACTCAGCACGACGAGTCGGTCGCCCAGGTCGAGGGACTCGTCGGGGTTCGGGAGTGCCAGCGAGTCGGCGTCTTTGCCGAAGGCCATCAGCCGGGTCTCGCCGGGGAGTTCGAGTTCGCTGAGGCTGTAGCCACGCATCGGGGAGGCTTCGGTGATGGTGAACTCGACGAGCTGGAGGTTCTGTGCCACGTCGGCGATAGCACGGATGTTGCCGCCGAGGAGGGCGTTTTTCATGACGATAGCGCCGAGCCGTTCGGGATAGATTACCTCGTCGACCTCGTCAGCGTACTGGCGGTAGATTTCCTCGCGGTAGTCCTCGTCGATGCGCATGACCGTCCGACAGCCATGCTGATGCGCAATCATGCAGGCCGCGAAGTTGTCGTTCAGATCGCCCGTGAGCGCGCCGACGGCGTCGGCCGAATCGAGGTCAGCCAGGTCCAGTGTCGATTCGAGCGACCCGTCCCCTTCGATGACCTGAAACCCTTCGTTGCGGGCGCGTGAGACGGCGTCGTCGTCTCCTTCGACGAGAACGACTTCGTGGCCACTGTCTGCGAGAGCACGTGCGGTGCGCAATCCGACACGCCCAGCACCAATGATAACGAATCGCATGGTATTCGTTACGACGAGACAGACTAAGAAAGTTGCCCACGTTCCGTGGGGGAAAGCTTTTGATATGACAACACGTACCACGCACACGATGGTTCGCGCGTTCATCATGGTGAAGACGGCGGCCGGGAAGTCGGCAGACCTGCGAGAGGACATCGCGAGTGTCGAGGGTGTACTGGAGGCGCACGTCGTCGCGGGACAGTACGACCTCATCGTCGAGGCAGAGGGGGAGGAAGTCTACGACGTGATTCACAGCGTCGCGACGGACGTACGTGACCTCGATGGAGTCGGCGATACGCGCACGTACATCTGTTTAGAGTAGCGACCGTTGGCTCCGACACCCAAAAGGTGGTCCGGGCCCAAGCGAGGGTATGGTCGCCGCGCTCGAGCTGGTTGGATTGCTCTTCATCCTGCTGGTCAACACAGCTATTGCCGCGCTGATGACTCGCTTCTTCCGAGTGCGACTCAATACGCAGTGGGGAAGTGTCATCTATACGCTCCTGTTGATTCCGGTGGTCCTCGTCGTCACGACGCTGGTGTTCGGGTCGGTTATGGGACCGAATCTCGGGAGCGCCGGGACAGTCATCGTCCTCACTGTCGTCACGCCGGCGTCAGTCGGTGTCGCATTCGATTACTTCTGGATGCCCGCGCCCGACGACGTGGACCTCCCTGACAACAGCAATCGTCGGCAGGTCCGCCGCTAGAGGAGCGTCTCGAGTGCGTCACGAACGGCGTCCTCGACGGCTGCCTGTGACTGTGTGGCGTCGATTTCGACGAACCGCTCGCGCTCGGCGTCGATGAGTCGTCGGTAGTTCTCCCGAACGTCTGCCAGGTATTCTGCCGTCTCGAATTTGTTCGTGGCACCGCTACGCTCGGCGGCAGTCTCGGGGTCGACGTCGAGATAGATGGTCACGTCTGGTGGTCTGGTCCAGGGCTGGTGGATGCGCTGGACGAACGCCATCGGGTCCTCGAGGACGCCATCGAGTGTCGCTCCCTGATAGGCGTATCGCGAGTCAGAGTAGCGGTCCGAAATAACGATTTCGCCGGCGTCGAGTGCGGGGCGGACGACGCTCGAAAGGTGGTCGGCGTGGTCGGCCGTGTAGAGAAACAGTTCCGCGAGCGGGTCGGCGTCGTCGTCGCCGATAGAGCGCTCGACGGCCTCGCCGTACCACGAATTCGTCGGTTCGCGTGTGAACGTCGTATCCGTGGGAACGACGTCGCTGTCTCGCACCATCTCCCAGCAGGATGTCTTGCCGCTGCCGTCCAGTCCCTCCAGCGTGACGAGCATACGTCCACCTGTGAGTCCGGCCAGTAAATATCCGTTCTGTTGGGCTGACGAGGAGAGTGCGGCCGGCAGAACCTAACTGATTGCGCGGTGGTTTTACAATGCAATCGGGAGAACGCTACGCTATGGACGTACTTGTCGCCGGTGGCAGTGGATTCCTCGGACAGCACCTCTGTACGGAACTTGACGAACGCGGTCACGACGTGACCGCGCTCTCACGGGACCCGGATCCCGCAGCGTTGCCAGCCGGTGTCGAGACGGCGATGGGTGATGTGACCGCCTACGACTCTATCGTCGATGCATTCGAGGGACAGGATGCAGTCGTGAACCTCGTCGCACTCTCGCCGCTGTTCGAGCCCAAAGGCGGCAACAAGATGCACGACCGGGTCCACCGCGGTGGCACGGAAAACTGCGTTCGCGCGGCCGAAGAGCACGGCGTCGACCGGTTCGTCCAGTTGAGCGCGCTGGGTGCCGACCCCGACGGTCCGACCCACTACATCCGTGCGAAGGGACGGGCCGAAGAAATTGTCCGCGACTCGTCGCTCGACTGGGTCATGTTCCGCCCCTCCGTCGTCTTCGGTGAGGGAGGCGAGTTCGTCTCGTTCACGAAGCGACTGAAGAAACTGTTCGCGCCTGGGCTTCCGCTCTATCCGCTGCCGGGCGGCGGCACGAAGACGCGATTCCAGCCAATCTGGGTCGGTGACCTCGTCCCGATGATTGTCGATGGGGTCGAAGACGACGAGCACGTCGGACAGACCTACGAAATCGGCGGTCCAGAGGTCCTGACGCTCCGGGAGATTACTGACCTGGTGTACGACGCCTCCGGCAAGTCGGTCAAAATTGTTGGTCTTCCGATGGGACTTGCCGGCATCGGTCTGAAGACACTCAGTGTCGTCCCCGGGTTCCCGATGGGTGGTGACCAGTATCGCTCGTTGAATTTCGACAACACGACCGACGACAACGATGTCGACGCGTTCGGTGTCGACCCCAGTGAGATGACGACGCTCGCTGCCTACCTCGGTGCCGAGTGACGACCTGAACGGGCGGCGAAATCGGGTCACAGGGGTGTCCTGGGGCCGACCGGATGCTGCTGCTGGCGCTGTGAGTTCCTGCCGGGAAAAAACGCTGTTGGCCGGACCGTAGGTGGACGGACACCACGACGCAGAATTGTTGTATCGATTATTGATAGCTGGGCAAAACACTTATGCGTACGTTGCTATAGTTTCCGCCTAAGCTACAGTCATGAAACTCGCGATGATTGGTTTTGGGCAGGCTGGCGGGAAAATCGTCGATAAGTTCCTGGAGTACGACGAACGGACAGGCAGTGGCATCGTCCGTTCGGCCGTCGCAGTGAACACGGCGAAAGCTGACCTGCTTGGACTCGACCGGATTCCGGAGGAGAATCGCGTCCTTATCGGACAGGCGCGCGTGAAGGGTCACGGCGTCGGTGCCGACAACGAACTCGGCGCGGAAATCGCCGAGGAAGACATCGACGAGGTACAGGGGGCCATCGACAACATTCCCGTCCACGAAATCGACGCGTTTCTCATCGTCGCGGGTCTCGGTGGAGGGACCGGTTCCGGGGGGTCGCCGGTGCTCGCCAAACACCTCAAACGCATCTACACCGAACCGGTCTACGGTCTCGGTGTCCTGCCCGGTGGTGACGAGGGGGGTATCTACACGCTCAACGCCGCCCGTTCGTTCCAGACCTTCGTTCGCGAGGTGGACAACCTGCTCGTCTTCGACAACGACGCCTGGCGAAAGACTGGCGAGTCTGTCCAGGGAGGGTACGACGAGATAAACGATGAAATTGTCCGCCGCTTCGGTGTCCTGTTCGGTGCCGGTGAAATCGGGGCCGGGGACAACGTCGCAGAGAGTGTCGTCGACTCCTCGGAGATTATCAACACGCTCTCGGGGGGCGGCGTCTCCACGGTCGGGTACGCGACCGAGTCGGTCGAGACCGAGAACTCCGGCGGGCTCCTCTCGCGGTTCAAGGACGACGGCGACGACATGGACACCGCAAACACGACCAACCGCATCACGTCGCTGGTCCGGAAGGCGGCACTCGGTCGCCTGACACTGCCCTGTGAAATCGACGGCGCAGAACGCGCACTGTTGGTACTCTCTGGCCCGTCCGCACACCTCAACCGGAAAGGCATCGAGCGCGGCCGGAAGTGGCTCGAGGAGCAGACCGGCAGCATGGAGGT
>JAZKTK010000010.1:0-49781 GCA_036625595.1 Haloarculaceae archaeon
CCACCTTCATCAAGATGGCCGGCTCGGAGCTCGTGCACAAGTTCATCGGCGAGGGCGCGAAGCTCGTTCGTGACCTCTTCGAGCTTGCCCGACAGCACGAACCCGCAGTCATCTTCATCGACGAAATCGACGCCATCGCCGCCAAGCGGACCGACTCGAAGACCAGCGGTGACGCCGAGGTTCAGCGGACGATGATGCAGTTGCTCTCGGAGATGGACGGCTTCGAAGAACGCGGTGAAATCCGTATTATCGCCGCGACCAACCGCTTCGACATGCTCGACCGTGCCATCCTCCGGCCGGGTCGCTTCGACCGCCTCATCGAAGTGCCAAAGCCCGACGTGACTGGCCGCGAGCAGATCTTCAAAATCCACACGCGCAACATGAACATCGCCGACGACGTGGACTTCGAAGCGCTCGCCGACATGGCCGTCGACGCCTCCGGTGCCGACGTGAAAGCTATCTGTACCGAGGCCGGGATGTTCGCCATCCGCGAGGACCGGACCGAGGTTCGGATGACCGACTTCGAGAGCGCCTACGACAAAATCGAGAAGGAAGAGGAAGACGAAGACGTGTCTCGGACGTTCGCGTGACTACTTTTTTCGGCGGCGGGTGTCGCACGCGCGACTTCGTCGCGCGGCGCACCGCTTGCCGAAAAAACATCCGCAGAAATCGAAGATTTCTGCCGGGCTGTCCTCAGAACGCGAAGCGTTCTGATGTGCATGGAAGACGCTTGCGTCTTCCATACTGCGCAAGAGCTTCGCTCTTGCGAACATAGTGAAAAAGGCTGCTCGCGCTCGGTAGAGCGCTCACGGGCGCAGAGCGCCCGTTCGCATTCCCGAGGCGCTCACGCTGTTCGCGCCTCGCACCGCTCGCAGGTGCTATCGTAGTGGCTACCGTACAGCACCGCCACCGCAAACAGCGATCCTGCCCTTCCCCGAGTCGCGCGACGGAGCGCGCTCCTGGCCACACTGATTACAACTATTACCGTCTCACAACAGCAAGAACAGCACGAACGGGATCACGAAGAGCAGGACGAACATGAATCCGAGAATCAGACCGTAACTCACGGCAGTTGCAATGCCGGTGACGTACGCCGGATGGTCGAAGCGAGCGAGTGGGCTCTCCATACTACTGACTCTGTGCTGGTGAGCAAATAAGTACGGGTGTTTTTCCCGCCAGAACCCCTGAAACGGGTATGGCCGAGCAGAAGTACGTCTACACGACACACGCGACAGAGGCAGACCCACGGAAGCTGGATTCTATCGAATCGGTCATCAACGAACACGCTCGGGAGGGCTGGCGATTCATCGACACCCTCGAAAAGGACGGGACGACCGTCGGGCTGGTGTTCGAACAGGAGCGCTAGACGGCACTACATCCCGAGGTCTTCCGCTGGCGCTGGAATCGGAAGGTCGTGCGGTGAGCAGCCAAGCAGTTCTGCGGCGTGGTCGAGTGCCATGTCGAACCCGTAATAGCGTTCGAGTTCGTCGCCGTCGGCCGACGGTCGAACTTTCAGCATGGCGTACCCCTCGACATTTTGAGCGATCGCGGCTGTGTTACCGTCCCGCTCGAACGAGAGTAGTCGTTCGGTGTCTGTCTCGCGGTACGTTGCTGTGATTCCGTTCGCACGCTGTGTCGCCCCGGATTCGGAGTCGGCGTCTGCCATCGTCGGTCGTTAGGACCCGAGCGGTTGAAACGTTCCGGTTGTGGTCGGGTGGCCGAGCGGAGAATCCTTGTATCACGACGACAGACCACTGGGCAGGAATGGCCGAGACCGACTCCGGTTTCACCGAGCGGCTCCGAACTGCCACCGTCCGGTCGTTCGCAGTCGATACTCGCGCACTCGCTGCGTTTCGCATCGCACTCGGGTCGATTCTCCTCGTGGACCTGGCTCGTCGGTCGAGGAACCTCGTCGCGTTCTACACTGACGCCGGTGTCGTCCCTCGCGACGCTCTCTCGACGCAGGTCCAGTCAGTCCAGCATCTCTCGATTCACGCGCTCTCTGGCAGCCCCACGTTTCAGGCGATACTCTTCGGCGTCGCCGGTATCGCCGCGCTGGCGATCTTGCTCGGATACCGGACGAAACTCGCGGCGACGGTCTCGCTCGTTCTCCTGCTCTCGCTACACATCCGCAATCCCGCCATTTTGCACGGCGGGGACTCGCTGTTGCGCCAGTTGCTCCTGTGGGGCCTGTTCCTCCCGCTCGGTGAACGGTGGGCCGTTGATGCCGTTCGGCGCGAGGACCAGCGAGCGTCTGTCGTCGGCCTCGCGACCGCGGGCGTGCTCTTGCAAGTCGTGCTGGTATACGCGACGAATGCTGTGTTCAAATTCCGTGGCGACATCTGGCTGCAAGGGGGTGCAATCGAGCGGGTGTTCGCGCTGAGTCGCCACGCGACGTGGGCTGCGGAACTGGTCGCCGAGCTCCCCCTCGTTCTGACTGTTGCCGACTACGCGTGGTTGGCGTTGCTCGTCGGCTCGCCGTTGCTGGTCGTTCTTCACGGCTGGCCGCGAGCGGCGCTCGCGTCGGCGTTCGTAGCCGGACACGCCGGTATGCTCGTCTTCATGGAACTGGGCATCTTTCCGCTGGTGGGGATCACAGCACTGCTTCCGTTCTTCCCGCCGGCCGTCTGGGACCGGGTGCCTGCGCCACCAGCGACAGTGTTCGAGCGACTGGCCAGCTACCGCCCAGACTGGCGAATCGGTCTGCCGCCGCTCCGGTCCCGTGTTCGGCCGCTGCTGCAGGTCGTTCTCGCCGTCCTGCTGGTCGGCATGTTCGCCATCAACGGTGTCAGCCTGGGCTACGTCGACGCCCCCGACGGCTCGCCCGCGGTCCTCGAAAACAAGGCCTGGGACATGTTTGCGCCGTACCCACCCGCCGAAGACGGGTATTACGTGATGCCGGCGACGCTTCAGTCGGGGGAGACTGTCGAAGCGCTCCGACACGAGCCAGTCGCCTGGGAACCACCGCCGGACGTGAGCCGGACGTACGGTAACGAACGCTGGCGGAAGTTGCTGTACCAGCTTGGTGGTGGCACGGAGGCCGCACTGCGGGAACCAGTTGCCGAGCACCTGTGCTGGCGGTGGAACGAACGCCACGACGACCGGATGGAAATGGTTCAGATAGTCTACGTCACAGACCCCATCGACGGGAGTGCCAGTGAACGTCTCGACTACGGCACGTACGGCTGCGGGTAGACCACAACTGCAAAGCCGCTCGCTCGCAGTCCTCATGCTATGACGAAGTACCTCCAGAGCGGTCGCCGCCGCGACATCTGCGCGCTGCTGGCTGGCGAAACACTGCAGGCGCAGGCGTTGAAGTCGCAACTCGAATCACACGATGGCGAGCGTATCGAACCCAAATCGTTCTACGGCGCACTCGACGCCCTCGAAAAGTCGGGATTCGTCGAGACACAGACCGAGGGAATTCACGACGTGTACGTCCTCACGGACGCGGGCGAGCGTCGCCTCCGGGAGCACTACGACTGGTTGACCGAACAACTTCAGGATTAATTGTCCGGGTCTGATTCCTCGTGCGTCTCGGCGTCGGCGAGGTCTTTGAGATTCCGCTCTGCCTCATACCGGCCGTTGTACGCCGGGTCGAGATACACTTCTCCTGTGCCCTCGATACGGTCGTCGGGGTCTTCGACGGACCACCAATCTGCGAGTCGCTCGCGGAGACGGGACAGGGCAGAGAGCATCACGTTCGTCTTGTCACTACTCGGCAAAAAGAGTGCGTGACGACCGGGCTCGAACAGTCTGGCGGTGGACTTCCCGGGTTGAAAAGGGCAGATAGCGACCGCAGGATGCCGATATGAGGTGACCCGTCGTTTGAAGTAGGTCGCTGTCGCAGTCTGTGGCAATGTACGACCGGATTCTGGTGCCGACGGACGGGAGCGAAGGGACAGCGAAGACGTTAGACCACGCCGTCGAGATGGCAACCCGTTACGACGCGGCGATTCACGCACTGGCTGTCGTCGACGAACGTCAGTTCGAGCAACTCGAGGGCGACCAGAAGTTCGAGACCGAAACCACGCTGGAGGACCACTGTGAGCGAGCAGTCGCCCGCGTCGCCGAGCGTGCGGGCTCGGAGGGAATTTCTGTCACGACAGCTATCCGGTCGGGCGTCCCCTCACAGCGCATCATCGAGTACGCCGCCGAGAATGGCATCGACGTCGTCATCATGGGAACGCACGGCCGGAGCGACCACGAGCGCATCGCGACAGTCGGCAGCGTCACCCAGCGCGTCGTCGAGAACGCCGAGGTGCCTGTCTTCGTCGTTCACATCGGTCGGGGCTCGGGGTGGAGATAGCGCTTTACCGGTCGTACTCGTAAAATCCCGTTCCGGTTTTCTTTCCAAGGTCGCCGGCTTCGACTTTCCGTTTGAGCAAGTAGGCGGGCTTGTAGCGGTCGCCGAGTTCATCCGCGAGCGTCTGACTGGCGTCCAGCACCACGTCGAGACCGATGTGGTCGGCGAGTTCGAGCGGTCCCATCGGGACGTTCGTCCCCAGTTTCATCCCTCGGTCGATGTCGGTTTTGGTGGCCACACCCTCGTCGTAGAGGCGAATCCCTTCGTTAATCCACGGCATCAGGACGCGATTGACGACGAAGCCCGGCTTGTCGTCGGACTCCCATGTCGTCTTGCCGAGGTCCTCGGCGAACTCGTGGGCGAAGGCGGCAGTCTCTTCGGTGGTCTTCTCGCCGGCGACGATTTCGACCCCGTCCATCAACGGGACGGGGTTCATGAAGTGGATGCCGACGACGAGACCGGGCCGCGCTGTCGCCGCAGCGATGCTCGTAATCGAGAGTGTGCTTGTGTTGGTGGCCAGAACGACGTCGTCGTCAGTCACGTCGTCGAGGTCGCGAAACACCTCCTTCTTTACCGCCATCTCCTCGACGACGGCTTCGACGACCACGTCAGCCTGTGCAAGCTCATCGAACTCTGTCGTCCCGGTGATGCGTTTGCTGGCAGCGTCCGCGTCTTCACGACCGAGGCGGCCGTTTGTGACGAGTCGGCTCAGATTCCGCTCGATCGTATCGAGTCCGGCGTCGACGTCTGTCTGCTCGATATCACGCATCACCACGTCGTAGCCGTGCGTCGCCGCGACTTGTGCGATACCGCTTCCCATCCGACCAGCGCCGAGGACACCGACCGTCTGTATTGTGTCGAGTGTGACCATGCAACAACTACGCTGGCAACTGTTGAAAGCCTATTGACGGTTTATCGGAGTATCGCACAGTCGTTGTGGGGGTTCAAAAGAACTTTACTGGCACCTGCCGCACCCACGCATATGCAACCATTCGACGATAGTCCACTGGCGCGAGACGGTAAAGTCCTCATCCTCGCGTACGACCACGGCCTCGAACACGGTCCGGTCGATTTCGAGGATGTCCCAGAGAGTGCTGACCCAGAGCGGGTTTTCGACGTTGCGACCCACCCTGCGGTCACCTCGCTGGCCGTCCAGAAGGGCATCGCAGAGGCCTATTACCCCTCCTACGAGGACGACGTGAATCTGCTGGCGAAGCTCAACGGCACGTCGAACCTCTGGATGGGTGAACCCGACTCGGCAGTCAACTGCTCGGTCGAGTACGCGGCAAACGAACTGAACGCCGACGCCGTCGGCTTTACCCTCTATGGTGGGTCGAACCACGAAATCGAGATGGCTGAGGAGTTCCGCGACGCCCAAGAAGCCGCCCGCGAACACGAGCTCCCGGTCGTGATGTGGTCGTACCCGCGCGGCCAGGGTCTCAAAAACGACACCAAACCCGGTACCATCGCCTATGCCGCTCGCCAGGCGCTCGAACTCGGTGCCGACGTTGCCAAGGTCAAATACCCCGGCAGCCAGGACGCGATGGAACAGGCCGTCCGGATGGCCGGCCCGACGAAGGTGGTGATGTCCGGCGGCTCGAAGACCAGCGACCGGGACTTCCTCGAAACCGTCAAGGCTGCCATCGACGCCGGTGGTGTCGGGCTAGCGGTCGGTCGGAACGTCTTCCAGCGTGAGAATCCCCGTCACATCCTCGACGCACTGGAGAAAGTCATCTTCGAGGAGACGACCGTCGATACTGCCCTCGAAGCGGCCGGCGAGTAGGTGATGACAGACCATATCGAGACCGTCTTCGAGACGGTCGCGACGACTGCCGCGGACGTTCGCAGCGCGCTCACAGAGCGACGCGCATACGAGGACGCGGAGAACCCCAGCGGCGAACAGCAACTCGCCGCCGACGTGTACGCCGACGAACTGCTCGAAGCGCGATTGCTCGAACTCGACGGCGTGGGGAGTTATGCCTCCGAGGAACGCGAAGGCGTTGTCGAGGCAGACGAGACTGGTCAGTACCACGTTGCTTGTGACCCGCTCGACGGCTCGTCGAACCTGCAATCGAACAACGGGATGGGGACCATCGTCGGCGTCTTCGACGAGCCACTGCCCGCGCCCGGAAGCGCGCTCGTCGCCGCCGGGTTCGTCCTCTACGGTCCCATCACCACGATGCTCGTCGCGCGCGACGGCACGGTTACCGAGTACCTGCTCGACGGCGAGGAGCGCTCGGTGTTGACCGAGGACGTGACGATTCCCGACGACCCAGTCGTCTACGGCTTCGGCGGTCGTATCCCGGACTGGACCGACCAGTTCAGGTCCTACGTCGATGACATCGAGGCCGACCGGCTGAAACTCAGGTACGGTGGCGCAATGGTTGCAGATGTGAACCAGGTCGTCACCTACGGCGGCATCTTCGGCTACCCGATGCTCGAAGACCGGCCTGAAGGAAAACTCCGTCTCCAGTTCGAGGGCCATCCCATCGCTCACGTCATCGAAACGGCTGGTGGGGCCTCCTCGGACGGGGCACGGTCACTGCTCGACCGCGACCCTGACGACCTCCACGAGCGAACGCCACTGTTCGTCGGGACCGAGTCGCTCGTCGACCGACTGGAAGTAACGCTCTCCTGACGATTTTCTGCTCTCAGTACCCCAGATAGATTGCCAGTGCCTTCAGAACCCCGTAGATGAGTGCCAGCGGCAGGACGACGAACAGGAAAAGCGGTTGGAGCACCCCCACCGGTAACACGCCGAGGATGCCCGCGAGTTGGGCGAGTGGGCCGCCGTCTTCGGTGTCGTCGCCGTCTCCCACGTCGCCGACAGCGAGTGTGCCGGCTGACGTGCCGTTGACCGAGAGTGGGAACTCTCCGGAGCGGTTGATGAGGTAGTCCAGTTCGACGGTTCGCGACTCGCCGGCGGGAATCGAACGGGTGTTGGTCACGACGACGCTGCCGTTTACAGCCAGCCCTGCGGTGAAGTTGCCTGGTTCTTCACCGCGGTTCTCGACTGTTGCCTCGACCGCGAACGGCTCGTCGACGTCGACCTGCCCTGTTCCCAGTGAGATGTCGGTGACGACGAACTGCCGGTCGTCGGTCTCGGCGTCTGAATTGGAGTCCGTCGTGGTTGTCGTCACATCGACCGTTCCGGCGGCAGTCCCGTTGACCGAGAGGGCGTAGGTTCCGGTATCGGTCGTCTGTGACTGGAGGGTGAGTGTCGCCGTCTCGCCAGCAGCGACCGATGTCGTCGCTGTGGAGACGAGGGTGCCGTTTGCTTCCAGCCCACCGGTGAACGTCCCGGTGAAGTCACCCCTGTTCTCGACAGTTGCCGTCACCGAGAACGGTTTGCTGGGTGCAACTTGTGGGGTCTCGACCGTCGCGTCGGTCACGACGATGTTCGAATTGGTCGCGGTGTCTGCTGTGATAGCAAATCGTGAGAATCCCGGTGACTCCGCTCGAAATGGCTGTGTCTCGTTCGTGGCGTTCAGCGCTCTCGTCGGGGCTACATTCCAGCGACTGTCGTGATACCGATACAGCGAGACGTTAGCCGGTGCCACGTCGAGCGCGCGCAGTCGTGACTGGTCGACGCTAAACTGGATGCTCGCGTTCGCAATCTCCTCGTCGGCGACGGTGTTGACGACGGTGAACCCGGCGAGTGGCATCGTCTCGGTGGCGGCTGCCGCGTCTGCGACCGATTCGGTGCCGGCTATCGAGAGCCCGAGGTCGAACGACCGGTTCGCGGTGAGAGTGACTGCGATTCCGTCGAGGGAAACTGGTCCGTGTGTCGCCAGTGCCGCGTCGTCATCGAGGGTTCCCACGGCGACTGACTCGTTTCGTCGAGCGTTGTCGACGCCGACGAACGCATCACTGGAGTCGAGACCGCCTCGGCGGTCGACCGAGACGTTAAGGCCACCGCCGACTCGCTCGCGCAACTCCGCCTCGGTGATGGTGTCGGCGTCTCCCGACCCACGTGTTAAATTTAGCGTAATCGAGTCCGTAGCCGCGTTCCCGTAGATATCGGTGACGTTCAGTCGCACGGTGTAGTTCCCGGGCAGGAAGTCGTTCGTCACGCGGGGGCCCGTCGCAGTGTCGCCATCGCCGAACGCCCAACTGTACTGCTGGATGCCACTCGCGTCGCTGGATTGGCTGGCATCGAAGGCAATCGAGAGGTTCTGTGAGTTGGCGAGGTCGAGTGCGGCGACGGCGTCTGGCGGGGTGAGGTCGGCGACGAAGCGCCTGTTTCGTGACGATTCACGCGTGTTCCCCGCCTCGTCTGTCAGGCTGTTCATATACGCAAAGTACGTTCCATCGGTCGGCGGGCTGTACGTCGTCTCCCAGGTTTTGCCGTTGTCGACGGTCTCGAAATCGGACCGGTCGAGTGAGACGGATGCGGGGCCGTTGAGCGTGAGCTGGAAGTCGCTCAGTGCTTCCCGTGCGCTGATGCGGATGGTCGCCGGCTCACCGGTCGCGTTGGTCACTGAGAACTCCTCGAGGGCTGGTGGCACACCATCCATGTTGGGAACGATGACGAAGGAGTCTGACGCCGAGGAGTCGAGCGCGTTGCCGTTCGTATCGAGGATTGTCGCACCGGACTGCAGCACGACAGTCACGTTGTCCTGGTTGATTCGTCGCGTGAGCAAGAGCGTGGCCGTCGCGTCCGACCCGTCTTCGCTGACGGTGACGTTTCTAAGCGAGCCGTGGCTCAGCAGGAAGTCCGAGGCTTCGATCGTCGATTCATCGACGTCGTGATTGTCGCTAATCGTCACCGCTATCGCCGTGTCGTTGATTCGACTCCCGTTTGCGAACCCTGGCGGTTCGTCGTCGGTCCCCTCACCGTGTACGAGCTGACCGTCAGCGACGGCCGCACTACCGGTGCCCACCAGGGTGAACAAACAGGCAACGGCGAGGAGACCGAGGACCGCCACTGTGAGCAGTCGGCGGCGGGAGAACGGCACCGACGAGGCGGCAGCAGCAAGCGCGGAGAGCGGGAAAAACGACTGCCTGCCGGTGTTCATCGCTCCGGCGTAGGACGTGCGGGCATATAAGCGGCCAGGGTGAACCATTTTCACACTCCCCCTGGATGGGTGTGGTATGAAACTCCGCATCGCCGCGGAGGCGAGCACCGAAGAAGCGAGTGCAATCGCCACCGCAGTGGCCGAACACGTCGACGATACCGTCGAAGTGTATCTCGGCGACGCGACCGACCCGGTCGTCACGCACGACCCGCCGTCGTCGGCCGAGACTGACGGACGGGAACAGCCAGCCCAGGCGGCCGACGACCTCGGGCCGACAGAGCGAGAAGAGCGCCTCCGCGAACAGATTGCAGACATCGAGTCCGGCGGCAAGGAACAGTACCGCGAGAAACTCGCCGATGCCGGGAAACTGTTCGTTCGTGACCGGATGGACCTCTGGTTCGGCGGGGACGAGACGGACGGCCTGCTGTTCGAGGACGGCAAGTTCGCAGAGGTCGACGCCGAGGAGCGTCTGCCTGCAGACGGACTCATCACCGGCGCGGCGGAATTTGACGGGCGAGACGTGCACTTCATGGCCAACGACTACACGGTCAAAGCCGGGAGTATGGCCTCGAAAGGCGTCGAGAAGTTCCTCCGGATGCAACAGCGCGCGATGAAGACCGGGCAGCCGGTCCTCTATCTGATGGACTCCTCTGGCGGGCGCATCGACCAGCAAACTGGCTTCTTTGCCAATCGGGAGGGCATCGGGAAGTACTACTACAACCACTCGCTGCTGTCGGGGCGCGTCCCTCAGATTTGTGTCCTCTACGGTCCCTGTATCGCCGGCGCGGCCTACACACCCGTCTTCGCCGATTTCACCGTCATGGTCCGGGGCATGTCGGCGATGGCAATCGCCAGTCCGCGGATGGTCAAGATGGTCACCGGCGAGGACATCGAACTCGCCGAACTCGGCGGTCCGGACGTCCACGCCAAGTACTCCGGAAGCGCGGACCTCGTGGCCGAGGACGAAGAGCACGCTCGCGAACTGGTCGCCCAGCTGATTACCTATCTCCCGGACAACAGCGACGAGAAACCACCGCGCACAGATGGGCAGGCACCCGCGCGGTCGCCCAGCGGTATCGACGGCGTGATTCCACAGGAGCCAAATCGGGGCTACGACATGAGCGATATCGTCGAACGCGTCGTCGACGCCGACTCGTGGTTCGAACTCCAGCCGGAGTACGGCAAGGAGATTCTGACCGGCTTCGCCCGCATCGACGGCCGTCCGGTGGGAGTGGTCGCCAACCAGCCGGCCCAGCGCGCTGGGGCTATCTTCCCAGATTCTGCGGAGAAGGCCGCCCAGTTCGTCTGGAAGTGTGACGCCTACAACATCCCGCTGCTGTATCTGGCAGACACGCCCGGATTCATGGCTGGTTCCAGCGTCGAGAAGGAGGGGATTCTCGAACAGGGCAAGAAGATGATTTACGCTACCTCCTCGGCGACGGTCCCAAAACAGTGTGTCGTCGTCAGGAAAGCCTACGGCGCGGGTATCTACGCGATGTCCGGCCCCGCCTACGACCCCGAATCCACGATTGCACTGCCATCAGGTGAGATTGCGATTATGGGTCCCGAAGCGGCAATCAACGCCGTTTACGCGAACAAGCTCGACGCCATCGAGGACGAACAGGAGCGCAAAGAGCGCGAGCAGGAACTCCGCGAGGAGTACCGCGAGGACATCGACGTGCGCCGGATGGCGAGCGAAGTCGTCATCGACGACATCGTTCCGCCCAGTTCCCTCCGGACGGAACTGGAGAATCGCTTCGCGTTCTACGAGGACGTAGAGAAAGATCGACCGGACAAAAAACACGGAACTGTGCTGTAGCGACGCTCCGTTCGACGGATGCTGGGCGAAGGATGCTCTGTCCGTAGATAAGTCAAACTCCTGTTTGGCTCTCCAGTTGGCTTTTGTTCGTTTCTTTCCTGGGTACGCGTATGGCTACTGGCGAATCTGATTTTGACATACCGAGGTGGGTCGCTGGCGTGATGCTCGCCCTCGTTGCCGTGTTTGCATACGCAGTCGTCATCGGCGGGAGCCTTACTCGCCCTGTCGCGATTGCACTTGGCGCACTCGAACTCGCCATCGCGCTGTTTGTCGTCTATCTTCTCTACCGGTTCGTTCTGGCCGTCGAGACGATTGCCGAGAAATTGTGAGTGACAATCATGACAGATACTGCGCCATCGGAACGGAGCATTTACACGAGCGAGTTTCTGAGAGTGGAACATGCCTACCTACGAGGTGTCGTTGCCGGACAAAATGGAGAGCAAAATCACTCGCGTCGTTCAGGAGGGTGACTTTCTGAACCGTGAACAGGCCATCGAAGAACTCCTCTCACGGGGAATCTCTGTCTACAACACTACTGCGTCCTCTTCTGACGACAGCTACGAAGAGTCGTTTGGCGGGGGATTTGACGAACAACACGACCCGGCGCTCCGTGACGACCCGGCCGACGACGGCCCGACGTTCTAACTCAATCGCCGAACGCGTCGACGACGACAGCCCACGCGAGCGCGGCCAGTCCCACGTCGCGGACGAGCACGTCGAGAAAGAGACCAGTCTCGAGGACGGCGACGATGGCGAGATAGCCGACCGTCGCAGAGAGGGACACCGCAGCGACACCAGCGCCGACGACTGTCCAGCGGTCGGCGACAATAGCGACACCGAATCCGACTTCGAGAACGCCGTTTATCAGCATGAAGACGACCGGTGAGACGACGAGCCACGGGGCCAGCCAGTCGGTGACGTATATCGCCCACATCTCGGGGGCGGCCAGTTTGTGGACGCCGGCGAGAAACACCATCGTGCCGAGACCGACGCGGGCGATTGCTGGTGGCGCGGGCGCGCGAGCGGCGATAGCAGTGGTATCCATCGCTTTCCGCTTGGCTCTCCGTCGCAAAGCGAGTTGTGCGTACTCTCTTCGTACCGATGTGGCGCTAGATGGCAGTGCCTACGACGCTCTAACGATGTCTTTACGCGCTGTACGCCAGGATGACGCTGACCTAGCGACTCTGTAACAATGTGGGTCGCGCCGCGAGTTGACGATGCCGGGGTGCCCGATGCCTGTCGCCCCATACGGACCCCGGTTCCCCTGCTCCCGGTCAATGCCCATTCGAGACACCATCCGGCGGGCGGTCCCATCTGGCCCGTCCGCTCAGCGAGACACACCCGATTCCCGACTCAGTCGAGTATTGACTGTAGCTCGTGCCCGTGAACGGGAGCTCTGGTTCGTCGTCTTCGCGGCGATGCTCGTCGATGTCACCCTGACTGTCCACGGGTTGACGCTCGGGCTCACCGAGCGCAACCCCATCGCACGCGCGGCCATCGACACTGCCGGCGTTCTCGGACTGTACGCAATCAAAGTCGGCGCACTCTTCGTCGGTGGCTGTTGCCGACTGGTGGTCGACGACCGATACGGGGTCGTCGTCCCCGTCGGTCTCGCCGTCCCGTCACTCGTTGCCGTCGTCGTCAACACGGCTGTTATCGCGTTTGTTACCGTTTGATAGTCGTTTGGTTACGAGTCGGCCCGCAGTGACAGGACCGTCCGGTCGAAGGCACACACCAGCGTTTCCCCGTTCTCTCCACCGTCACCGTCACGGTTGACCGCGAACACCTCGACGTGCATCGTGACGACGCCGCGCTCGCCGTCACTCGTTTCCCGCTTGTCTGTTACCGTCGACTGTGCCCGAATCGTGTCGCCGTGGTAGACCGGGTTCGGATGTTCCACGTCGTCGTAGGAGAGATTGGCGACGATGGTCTCGTCGGTGGTGTCAGGGATGGTCAGTCCAACGGCGAGCGAGAGCGTGTACAGTCCGTTGACGACTCGTTCGCCGAACTGCGTCGCCGCTGCAAAATCGGCATCGAGGTGAAGCGGCTGCTGGTTCATCGTCATGTCACAGAACCGCTGGTTGTCGCTCTCGCTGACGGTGCGGCGCTTGTCGTGTTCGATTGTCTCGCCGACGATGAACTCCTCGTAGTACAGGCCGGTCATGGCTGTCTCATCGGCCGGGGTGGGAAAAAGTGCCACGGCGTCTGCGGCCCGAGTCTGTGTGCTGTCGACCCGCATCACTATACGGCCGGCCCGTCCATCCCCAGATATGCCACGGCGTAGCGTTCTCTTTACACCCGGTGACCAGCCGGATAAACTCCGGTCAGCCCCCACGAGTGGCGCCGATGTGGTCGTTTTCGACCTCGAAGATGCTGTCGCACCCGCCGAGAAAAATCACGCCCGGTCGGTGGTCAACGACGTACTGCACGATATCGACCCCGACTGTGAGGTCTGCGTCCGGGTCAATCCCACCGGCATCGCAGCCGACGACGACCTCGGGGCAGTCCTGGCTGGCGACCCGCGACTGGACAGCGTGATGCTTCCGAAGGTGAGCGATGCCGACGACGTCGAGACGCTCCGTCGCCTTCTCGACGAACACGACGCCGACGTCCCGGTCCTGGCGCTGGTCGAATCCGCGGCTGGCGTGCTTCACGCCGAATCGATTGCGACCGCCAATGCCGTCGACGCGCTCCTCTTTGGCGCGGAGGATTACGCTGCCGACGTCGGTGCGTCCCGGACTGCAGACGGAACTGAAGTCATCTACGCGCGTCAACGCGTCGTCGCGGCCGCGAGCGCGGCGGGTGTCGACGCAATCGACACGCTCTACACTGATTTCGAAGACACCGAGGGACTCCGTCGGGACACCGAGCGCGGCATCGAGATGGGGTACGACGGGAAGATGGTGATTCATCCCCGCCAGGTGACGGTCGTCAACGACGCGTTCACACCGAGCGACGAACGCATCGCGTGGGCCGAGCGCATCCTCGCGGCACGGGACGAGGCCGATACCGAGGGGCGCGGTGTCTTCACCGTCGACGGGGAGATGATCGACGCCCCCCTCGTGGCACAGGCCGAGCGTATCGTCGAGCGCGCAGCAGCCGCCACCGATAGATAGTTCCTTCGTGAGTAGTAATCGAACGCACGTCAGCGGTATTCTTTTGCCGACAGTATGTGTTTGGTAGCACATGACAGATGAGGTGAACCCGTTCGAGAGTTTGCAGGAACAAATCGACGATGCCGCGGCGTTTCTCGACGTCGATGCCGACAAGCTCGAACGGCTCAAATACCCGGAGCGTGTGCTCGAAACGAATCTCACGGTGGAGTTAGACGACGGTACGATCGAAGTATTCGAGGCGTACCGTTCGCAGTTTAACGGTGACCGCGGCCCCTACAAAGGCGGGATTCGCTACCATCCGAACGTCGACCGTTCGGAGGTGAAAGCGCTCTCCGGGTGGATGGTGTACAAGTGTGCGGCCGTCGGCATCCCCTACGGTGGTGGAAAGGGTGGTATCGCTGTCAATCCGATGGAGTACTCCGACGCCGAACTGGAGCGACTGACGCGCGCGTTCGCCACCGAACTGCGGCCGCTCATCGGTGCCGACCGGGACATCCCGGCCCCCGACGTGAACACCGGCCAGCGGGAGATGAACTGGATCAAAGACACCTACGAGACGCTGGAGAATACGACCGAACCGGGCGTCGTCACCGGGAAGGCAATCGAAAGCGGCGGGAGTGCGGGTCGCGTCGAGGCTACCGGTCGGTCGGTGATGCTCGTCTCCAGGGAAGCGTTCGACTATCTCGGCTGGGCCATCGACGAGGCGACAGTCGCCGTCCAGGGGTACGGCAACGCCGGTTCCGTCGCCGCGGCGTTGCTCGACGACCTCGGTGCGAACATCGTCGCCGTCTCGGACTCTTCGGGGGCAATCCACAATCCGGATGGACTCGACGCCAGTGCAGTCAAAGACCACAAACTGAAAACCGGGGCAGTCAGCGGGTACGAGGGCGCCACCGAGACGATGTCCAACGAGGAGTTGCTGACGATGGACGTTGACCTGCTCATTCCTGCGGCACTCGAGAACGCTATCGACGAAGAACTGGCCCGCGACGTCCACGCAGATATCGTCGTCGAGGCAGCCAACGGCCCACTCACGCCAGATGCCGACGATGTGTTGAGCGAGAGCGATGTACACGTCTTTCCGGACATTCTGGCCAACGCCGGTGGTGTTACGGTCTCTTATTTCGAGTGGGTCCAGAACCGCCAGCGGTTCCACTGGACCGAGGAACGCGTCAACGACGAACTCGAACGCATCATCACGGAGGCGTTCGACGACCTCGTCGATGTCTACGAGTCCAACAACGTGCCGAACTTCCGGACGGCGATGTACGTCGTCGCAATCCGGCGCGTGTTGCAATCCGCTCGTGAAAGCGGTGTCTGGCCGTAGCGGCGAGTCGCAATTTCGACGACCAATCCCGTGAAGTTTTGCCGTTCTCGCCCCTATCGCGAGTATGCCCACCTACGAGCGGTCGGTGCGCGTGTTCGCGCCTTTCGAAGATGTCTGGCAGTTTCACTCGACAGAACAGGGACTCGTCGAGCTAACACCGGGGTGGATGAACATTCGAATCGAGGACGTTCGTGGGCCGGAGGGTGAACCGGACCCGGAAGTCCTCGATGCGGGTTCGGTCGTCGAGTCCTCGATTCGTCCCTTCGGGGTTGGCCCGCGCCAGCAGTGGGTGTCCGACATCGTCGCTCGCGAGCGTACCGGCGGGTCGGCGTACTTCCGTGACGTGATGGCCGACGGCCCGTTCCCCGAGTGGACACACACTCACATGTTCTACGCCGACGACGGCGCAACGGTCGTTCGGGACAAGGTGGAGTACGAACTCCCCTTCGGTCCACTCGGTCGTGCCGTCGGCCCGCTCGGCGTGGTCGGCCTCGACCCGATGTTTCGGTATCGCCACCGGAAGACCAAGGAACTGCTGGAGTAGCCGGGGAACTCGGTTCTTTGGGGTGCCTTGCTTTTTGTGTGCGAGGAAGTAATGATGGGCGTATGACAACAGTCGCTATCGTCGGCGGTGGCCCCGCGGGTCTGAGTGCAGGCCTGTTCACAGCGAAGAACGGACTCGATGCGCTCGTCTTCGATACCGACGAGACCTGGATGCACAAGGCCCACCTGTTCAACTATCTCGGTATCGACAGCCTCGACGGCACCGAGTTCATCGAGCAGTCGCGCGAGCAAGTCGACGAGTTCGGCGTCGAGCGCCACCAGACGGAAGTAACAGGCGTCAGCCAAGACGGCGGCGAGTTCGTCGTCACGACGGCCGACGGCGAACACACTGCCGACTACCTCGTCCTGGCGACGGGAGCAGACCGCTCGCTCGCCGATGAACTGGGCTGTGCGTTCGACGGTGACACGGTCGACGTAGACCTCGGGATGGAGACGAGCGTCGACGACGCCTACGCGACGGGCGCGATGGTTCGCGACCAGGAGTGGCAGGCTATCATCTCTGCCGGCGACGGTGGCGCGGCAGCGCTGGACATCTTGAGCAAAGAGGAAGGCGAACACTTCCACGACTTCGACACGCCGGCAGACGCTGAATAACAGGGTTCAGTTGACGAGTTTCGAGATTTCTCCCTTCAGCCGGACCGTATCGAAGTCGTGGTCGGGACGGATACTGACGAAGTCCAGATAGCTGTCGGCGTCGACGAGTGTCGACCCGTCGTAGCTCGCCGCTGCCGCGTCGACCGACGCCCTGGCACCGATGAGTGGCTCCAGTGCGGCGAGCGCACAGGCGATGTCGTACGCGCGGGCGTCCTCGATGCCGTCACCGCGGACTTTCGTCGCGTCGATGAAGTAGAGTTCGCCGTCGACGACGAGAACGTTTTCCGCACGGAGGTCGCCGTGGACCAGTCCCGCCTCGTGCATCTGTGCGAGCGCGTCGAAGACAGCTGGTGCGATGTCTCTGACCGTTTTCTCGGACACCGTGTCGAGCAACTCGAAGTTGGGGACGTATTCGAGGACGAGTACGCCGTACCCGTCGTGTTCGAACGCGCGGAGCGGTTCGGGCGCGTTAATTCCCAGTTCTCGCATCTGCTGGGTGGCGTCGAGTTCGTGCTCGGCCATCTCGACGGGCGTCCCGAAGTGTTCGAAAAAGCCCTCTGACCCGCTGGATAGGACACCGAGGTTTCGCCCGGTCGTCAACAGGCCGTGGACGATTGTGTTCTGGGCGCTGATGATTTTGACGAACCACTGGTCGTTGACGACGCAGGGAATCGACAGCCAGTTGTCCGCCTCCAGTACGTCTATCGACTCGACTGACTCGCCGTATTGGGCGGCGACTTCACTGGCGATATCTTCCAGTGTCGACTCGGCGACGCGACCACGGAGAAGGCGGCGGAGGGGCATGGTATGGCGAACGGCACCGCCGGAGTAAACGGTTTCGGCGGTCACGTCACCGACTGTGCTCCTCCTGCAGCCTCATGGTATTTGTGGGCGCACACCATAGTCGCGGTATGGACTTTCGACTCCCCGACGAGCACCGGATGATGCGCGACTCAATCCGGGAGTTTTGCGAGGACGAGGTCGAACCGATAGCCCAGGACATCGAGGACGAGCACCGGTTCCCTGCAGAGGTATTCGACGCACTCGCCGACCTGGACGTGATGGGCGTCCCCATCGACGAGCAGTGGGGCGGACTCGGCGGTGACCAGTTGCTCTACGCGCTCGTGACCGAGGAACTGGGCCGGGTGTCGGGGTCGATTGGACTCTCGTATGCTGCCCACGTCTCACTGGGCACCAAACCGATCGAAGCCTTCGGTACCAACGAGCAGAAAGAGCGCTGGCTCCGGCCGCTCGCAGAGGGGGAGTCACTCGGTGCGTGGGCGCTGACCGAACCGGAAAGCGGGAGCGACGCCAGCGACATGGATACTCTGGCCGAACGTGATGGGAACGGGTGGGTGCTAAACGGCACGAAACAGTTCATCACGAACGCCAACGTCGCGGGGTCGATACTGGTCAAGGCCGTCACCGACCCCACGGCGGGCTACGACGGTATCTCGACGTTCATCGTCGACCCAGACGAAGATGACGTCGAGGTGACGAACGTCTGGGACAAGATGGGACTGAACGCCTCGCCGACCTGCGAGTTGCAGTTCGACGACGTGCGGATTCCCGCCGACCGACTCCTCGGCGAGGAAGGGGACGGCTGGGAACAGACGAAGAAGACGCTCGACGGTGGACGAATCTCGATTGCCGCACTCTCGGTCGGGCTGGCACAGGGGGCGTTCGAGGCGGCCCGCGACTACGCGACCGAACGCGAACAGTTCGGCCAGCCGATTGGCACGTTCGACGCCGTCCGGGACATGGTGGTCGAGATGGACCGCAAAATCGAGCGCGCACGGCTGCTGACCCACAAGGCCGCCTGCACCAAAGACCGGGGCGGAGACGTGCGCCGACTCTCCTCGCTGGCGAAGCTCGATGCGTCAGAAATCGCCCGCGAAGTCGCCGAGGATGCTGTCCAGGTGCTCGGCGGATACGGCTACACCACCGACTTCGCGCCACAGCGGTTCTACCGCGACGCCAAACTCATGGAAATCGGCGAAGGAACCAGCGAAATCCAGCGGCTCGTCCTCGGCCGGCAACTCGGCCTCTAGGGACGCCGAGTGGTACCACTGCTCGCCTTGTTCCGGAGATTTTAATTGGCTCGTCGCTAACAGTCTGGCATAGCTGTTAGTATGTTCCTACAAACAAGGTGGTCCCCGTGAGTCTCGCAGACAAACTGGCCGCTGCTGTCACCGGATATACCCGGATAGCAATCGTCGTCATGCTCTTGCTGACGGTGCTCGTCGGTGCTGGTGCGCCGATGGTCGAGAGTTCCTCCTCGCTCGACCAGTTCCAGACCGAGTCCGACGAGTCCGAGAAACTCGACTACGTCCAGCAGAACTTCACTGCCGACGACAACACGACGACGGCACAGGTCATCGTTCGGGGCGACAACGTCCTGACGAAGCAATCGCTGCTCTCGATACTCGACTTCCAGCAGCGACTCGAAGCCAACGCGACGGTAAACGAGACGCTCGTCGAGAACGACTCTTCGTCGAGTATCGCCAACGCAGTCGCGCGGACGGCAATCGCCCAGGAAGAGGCTGCTGCCCTCGAACGCCGCCAGCGGACACTCAATGACACCTCCCAGCAGTTGCGCGGCGCGCTGACGACACTGCTGCAAACCCCCAACCGGAGCGCGCAGGCGGCGTTCGACCGCGTGCGGGCGAACACGTCCGTGGAGTTCACCGACGAGGACGCGCAGACGTTCGAACAGGCCGCGACGGAGTTACGACAGGCCGACACGGACGCAGAGCGGCGGGCTGCCTACCGGAACGGGACGCGTGGCGTGCTCGCAGACCAGTTTGAGGCGCTCGAAGCAGACAGTGAGGCCCTCCGGAGTGGTCCCGCACCGTCCCTGGCAGACCAGCGGGAGAAACTGGAGTCGATGAACGAGAGCGCAATCGAGGAGACCGTTACCTCGCTGTTGAGCGGCGAGAACGAGAACGGTGCGCTGGGGTTGATGCCGAGCACCTACGACCCCGGCTCGCCTTCCGCATCGTCGACGATGATTCTCGTCACGCAGCTCAGTGATGAAGGGTCGACTGCACAGGGAACCGCTGGTGACCGGATAATCGACTCGCAGCTCTCGATGCGTACTATCGGTGACGAAGCGGCAAACGGCGTGAACTTCACCGTCTTCGGGGGCGGCGTTATCACTCACGAAATCGAGTCGTCCCAGTCCGACAGCCTGACCATCGTCGGTCCGCTGGCGCTGCTTTTCGTTCTCGTTGCGCTCATCGTCGCCTACCGCGACCCAGTCGACATCGTGCTGGGACTGTTCGGTATCGGTGCAGTGCTGGCGTGGACCTTCGGCTTCATGGGGTGGACGGGAATCAACTTCAACCAGATTTTCGTCGCCGTCCCAGTCCTTCTCATCGGGCTGTCTATCGACTACGCGATTCACGTCTTTATGCGCCATCGGGAGGAGCGCCTCTCCCTCTCCGGGATGGCGACCGACGGGGGAGACCCCGATGAAGCAGGCCCGCGCGGGTCGATGAACGTCGCCCTCGCTGGCGTCGGTATTGCCCTGCTGTGGGTGACTGCAACGACAGTTATCGGCTTCCTCTCGAATCTCACGAGTCCCGTGCCGCCGATTCGGGACTTCGGTGTCGTCTCCTCGGCCGGCATCGTCGCGGCGCTGCTCATTTTCGGTATCCTGATTCCGGCGCTGAAAATCGAGACCGACGAACTGCTCGAATCCTTCGGTATCGACCGGAAAAAGCGTGCGTTCGGGACCGGTGGTGGCCGGTTCAGTCGCGTTCTCGCAGTCGGGTCGAGCGCCGCCCGGAAGGCACCCTACGTTGTCATCCTGCTCGTCGTGCTCGTCAGCGTCGTCAGCGCCTATGGCGGAACGCAAGTCAGTACCGCCTTCGAACAGGAGGACTTCCTGGCCGACGAACCGCCGGAGTGGATGATGGAACTGCCGGAGCCGTTCACGCCTGGCGAGTACACTGCCAAGTCCACGCTCTCGTTTGTCAACGACCGGTTCGTCCGACAGGACTCGAACGCGGAGTTACTGATAGAGGGCAACGTCACGCGGGCAGACACGTTGCACAGACTGGACGCTGCACGGCAGAACGCGACGGATAAGGAGGTGACACAGACGCTGTCGAACGGTGAACCGGCAATCGACGACCCGCTCTCGGTGATGCGTACTGTCGCTCGCACCAACGAGTCGTTCAACGCCACGTTCACCGCCGCAGACACTGACGGCGACGGCATCCCCGACCAGAACATCACTGCCGTCTACGACCAGCTGTTCGCCGTTGCGCCCGACCAGGCAGGCCGGTACATCTACCGGACTGACGGCGAGTACCAGGCGCTCAGGATGACCGTCGCTATCACCGGTGGGTCGGGCGGCGACGCCGTGACGTCACAGATGCGCGACGTGGCGTCGGGTCTGAGCGGTGATGGCCTGGAGACGACGGCGACGGGAACGGCCATCCTCAACAAAATCGTCCAGGACCAGCTACTGGAGACTGTCATCGAGAGCCTCGTCATCTCGCTCGTGGCCGTCTTCCTGTTCCTGATGATTACCTACCGCATCAGTGATGGCAGCGCGTCGCTGGGTGCGGTGACGCTGCTGCCTGTCGCCTTCTCGGTGACGTGGATTCTCGGGACGATGTACCTGCTCGATATTCCGTTCAACGTCGTCACGGGCATGATTACGAGCCTCACAATCGGGCTCGGGGTCGCTTACAGTATCCATCTGAGCGAACGGTACACGCAGGAACTGGAGCGAAGCGACTCCGTCTGGGACGCGATGGAGACAGCTGTCACCGGCACTGGCGGTGCACTCCTGGGCAGTGCGGCGACTACGGTCGGTGGGTTCGGCGTGCTCGTCTTCGCCATCCTCCCGCCGCTGCAGCAGTTCGGCATCATCACCGGGCTGACCATCATCTACGCGTTCCTCGGGAGCGTGTTCATCCTCCCGAGTTTACTGGTGGTCTGGACCCGCTATGTCGGACCGGACTGGGCGGCTGAACAAATCGCTGCCGACGGGGGGCGGTCCGAGGACGACGGCAGCGAGGGCGACGAACACGCGACGGCCCTGACCAACGGTCACGGCTCCGCCGCGTTCGCCCATCGGACGGTCGAACACGAACACGTCCGGCCCGGCCAGCGCGTCTCGGTCACCGTCTCCGTCGACGAAATCGACGGGAGAGTCGGCCTGCGCGAGACGTTCAACGGCGCGACGGTCAGCGTCGATAGCGTCCAGCCAGAACCAGCGAGCGTGACCGACCACGGAAAATCGGTCTATGCGGTCTGGGAACTGGACGACGAGCCGGCGGAGTTGACTTACACCGCCACTATCCCGAGCGACGCCCCGGACGGCACGACCTACAGCTTCGGTGGCGTGCTCATGACCGGTGGTGAGGACATCGATATCGGCGGTGAGGACCACGCGACCGTCGTCGCAGACCTCTTCGAACGCGTCGTCGCCCGCGGAACCGTTACCGACGACGACCTCGCCGCCGCAGAGGAGCGACTGGCGGCCGGAAAGCTCACACAGACACAGTTCGAGCGTATCTACCGGACGTGGCTGGGCGAGGACACCGCGCTGGAAGCACCGATTCCGGAGGAGGACTGATGGACGACGACGAGGCTATCGAGGGGCTCAAACGACTCGGCCTGACCGCCTACGAGGCCCGAGTGTTCCTCGGGCTCCAGAAACTCGGCAGCGGGACCGCGAGTGAAGTGAGCGAGGTTGCCGACGTCCCCCGGTCGCAGGTGTACGGCGCGGCCGACAGCCTCGAAGCGCGCGGACTGGTCGAAACCCAGCAGTCGACGCCGACGGTGTACCGGCCGGTCTCGCTCGACCGCGCGCGAACGCGCCTGCTCGACCAGCTCGCCGAGACGGGGGCGGAGACCTTCGACTACCTCGACACCGTCCAGGGAACGGAGGTCCCAACCGACGAGCGGAGTGAGGCACTCTGGCTCGTCCACGGAATGCAGTCTATCTCTTCACGAGCTGCGGAACTGGTCGCCGAGGCCGACGACCAGGTGTTCTACGCAGCCTCGGTCGTCTCGATGCTCGACGACACAGTTCTCGACGCGCTGGAAGCCGCTGACGAGACCGGTGCGACCGTCATCGTCGCGAGCGCGAACCCGGCTGTCCGCGAGGCCGTCGGCAGCAGGTTCACGACCGTCGCGATTCCACAGGAACGCGACCCCGACGTGGGCAGTGCTCGCGTCCTGCTGGTCGACGAAGATACGATGTTGCTCGGTGTCTACTCCGAAACAGGAGTCACCGAAGACGTCGAAGAAGTCGCATTCTGGAGTTCCGAGACGACGTTCGCGGCGGTGCTCGGTGGCTTCCTCCGCGAGTGGTTCACGGAACCGTTCGGGGAAACCGAGGCGTAGCGCCCACCAGTATCGCCGTGTCGCGTTTCACTCGAGGCGAACGGCTGTCCCGTAGGCGATTACTTCTGATGCGCCTTTCGTGATTTCGGACGTTTCCATTCTGACGTTGACGACGGCGTCACCGCCCATCTCGACTGCATCCGCTTCCATCCGTGCGATTGCTTCGTCTCTGGCCTGTGCGAGCAACGTCGAGTAGGCTTTGAGTTCACCGCCAGCGAGGTTCCTGATTCCCTGTGTGATATCCCGACCGACGTTTCGCGCTTTGACCGTGTTCCCGCGGGCGATACCGAGTACTTCTGTGATTTCGCGTCCCGGAATCGATTCGGTCGTCACGGTTGCGTCGAGCGTCGGCTGACTCACTGTTGATTGTGTCTCTACGGACATACCGCATCTCTAGACGGCGTCTGAGAGCATAACTCTAGCAGTGGGTCGTCTGTAGTTATCGGCCACCTGGTTCGTTACCGAATACCTTTCTTGCGCGTGGGTTATACTATGAACCATTCATGATGGCAGTGCCCACCCCAGGACAGACCCAGCAGACACAGTATCGAGCTGGTGGCGACTCACCGTTGCCACTCGGCAGGCTCTATGGGGCCAACTGATGGAGGGCTCCGATTCCCCGCTCGATTCGTCCCGTCTTCTCCTGGTTGGGACGACTGGCTGGCTCGACGAGTTCGCAACGTTGCTCGAATCGAATACTGATGCGTCCGTACAGACAGTTTCGACAGCAGCGGAAGGGCTGGATATCGTCCAGGGGAGCCCGGTCGACTGTGTCATCACCGAGTACGCGCTCGCCGAGACGACAGGCGTTGACCTCCTTCGAGAACTCAGGGGGGCGACGGCGACGCTACCGGTCGTCCTCGCGACCGCCGATGGCGACGAACGTCTCGCCAGCGAGGCAGTTGCAGCCGGTGTTACCGACTACCTTGTAGTCGACGAGCCGATTGCAGAGATGTTCGAAGCGGTAGTCTCTCGACTCGAGGACGCGCTCCGCGATGTCCGCAGCGCAGCGATGCGGCGCGAGCGGGCACGACAGTTCGACGCGGTGTTCCACGACACGCAGACGTCGATGTGGATACTCGACGCTGCGGGGGCACTGGTGCGAGCGAACCAGACGGCACGCGAGATGGTCGAGGAGAACCCGACCGTCGGGGACCCGTTCTGGCAACTCTCGTGGTGGTCGCAGACGGCGGCGACCCGGAACGATGTCCGACAACTCGTCGAGCAAGCCCTCGATGGCACATTTGGGAACGCAATCGTCTGTGACACACTCGACGAGACCCCCAGACGAGTTATCGATTTCTCCGTCCGCCCTGTCGAAGACGAACACGGCGACCTGGAATCGGTCGTCATCAAAGGCGTCGACATCACGGACCGAGTCACTCTCGAACGCGACCTCCGTCAGTCCGAAGAACTCCACCGGGTCACGCTCAACAACATGACCGACACCGTCCTCATGACAAACGAGGACGGCGAGTATACGTACGTCTGCCCCAACGTCCACTTCATCTTCGGATACACTGCCGAGGAGATGTACGAACAGGGAACAATTGAAGGACTCCTGGGAGAGGACCTCTTCGACCGTGACGAACTCGCGGCAAACGGCATCCTGAAGAACATCGAATGTACGGCGACCGACAAGGCCGGCCGCGAACACACGCTCCTGGTCAACGTTCGGGAGGTCGATATCCAGGACGGCACGCTCCTCTATAGCTGTCGTGACATCACCAAACGCAAACAGCGCGAGGAGGCGCTTGCCACGCTCCAGGAACTCGCGCGGGCGTTCCTGTACGCAGGGACACACGACGAAATCGCCCAGCATATCGTCGACGATGCGTCGAACGTTCTCGACCTCGATGCGAGCGCTGTCTACCTGTTCGATGCCGACACCAACGAACTCCGACCTGCCGCACACTCGCAGGCGATGCGGGACCTCCACGGACCGCTGCCGAGAGCCCACGCCGATGGGGAGACACTTCCGGGACACGGATTCATTTCCGGTTCAACGCTGTTCTTCGAGGACGTCCACCGGGCAGACCGACTCGACAACCAGGCGACTGACCTCCGGAGCGCGAGTTTCATTCCGCTCGGCGACCACGGTGTCTTCGTCGCTGGGTCGGACGAAGTCGGGGCATTCGACGACGTGACACGGGAACTCGCTGACTTGCTCGCTGCGACCGCCGAGGCGGCTCTCGACCGCGTCACGCGAGAGTCACAACTCCGCGCCCAGGAGCGACAGCTCCAGCAGCAAAACGAGCAACTCACTGCCCTCAACCGCATCAACGAAACGATTCGGGCGATTGACCAGGCGATTGTCCAGGCCGAAACGCGCGACGAAATAGACCACACCGTCTGTGAACTGCTGACCAGCGACGACCGGTTCAGCTTCGCCTGGATTGGGACTGTCGACCCCACGACCGAAACCCTCGACCCTCGTGCGTGGGCCGGCAACGACCAGGGCTATCTGGATAGCCAGCAGTTTTCGGTCGGTGCAGCGGGAACAGAGCCAGCGGGTGAAACTGCAGCAACGGGCGAGGTGACGATGGTCACCAACGTCGCAGCCGACCTCCGGGAGGATTCGTGGCGTGCGGATGCACTCACCCGTGATTTCATGTCGGTACTGAGCATCCCGCTCGTGTACAACGACCTCACGTACGGTGTCCTGACGGTCTATGCGAACGCCAGGGATGCGTTCGACGACACGGCACGCGCAGTGCTGGCCGAACTCGGCGAGACGATTGCCTCCGCACTCAGTGCTATCGAGCGGAAAAACGCGCTTCTCACCACGTCGATGACACGCGTCGAGTTCGGGATAGACGACCCGGCGTTTATTCTCTCCCGTCTCGCACGGGAAGCAGAATGTACGCTCTCGTATCAGGGCGGTGTCCAGCAAACCACGGACGGGAGCTACGTCTTCGTTATCGTCGAGGACGCCCCGCTAGAGACCGTCGAAAGCGTTGCATCCGGACTCGTCGGTATCGACGATGTCCAACAGATTAGCGTGGACGGTGACAGCGGAGTCTTACGGCTGGGACTGACACAGCCGTTTCTCGCACTGGAACTGGCCGACCACGGTGCTATCTTTCGGGAGGCGACCGCTGACCCGACGATGACGTCACTCACCATCGATGTCCCGGACAGCATCGACGTCCGGACCATCACACAACTGGTGAACAAAACGTTTGCCGATGCCGAACTCCAGAGCAAACAGACGCTCGACCAGGCTGCAGAACATGACATCTACGGGAAGTTCCTTACAGACCTCACTGACCGGCAGATCGAAGTCGTCCAGACGGCCTACTACAGTGGGTTCTTCGAATCACCGCGCGATAGCACCGGTGAGGATGTTGCGGCGATGCTTGACATCTCTCCGCCAGCGTTCTATCAACATATTCGGACAGTGCAACGAAAACTGTTTACGACGCTGTTCGAGGAGCGCAACACCTCGATTGCCGCTTCGTCTCAGTAGGGTTCAATAATAAACAACGCACTCTCTGCGTACTTTGGTAATCAACTTCCAGATATTCCCTTGTACACACTGTAGTCGAAGTCGAGTGCCGCGTGCCGGCGGCAGGCACTCGTGAATGCTCAATGAGAGATGTCACGCAAACTCCTGACGAGGAAACGCCATACGAGTGCTTCGAATGTGGGAACGTCATCGTCGCAGAGGACAATCCTGAACCCTGCCCTAACTGTGGGAGCGAGATGCGAAACCGGCAGACACCAATCGAGTGACGATGGCTTCCGACCCGTCGGCTGCGCTTGAGGGGCAGACAGATTCCCCGGCAGACACATCGGACCGCGAATCGGCAGTCGAAACGGCTCGCCGACAGCTAGAGGATGCTGCCGCCCATCTCGATATCGACCCCGATATCGTCGAGCGACTCAAGCATCCGACGAAAGTCCAGGAGGTCACAGTCCCTATCGAGCGCGACGACGGCACTGTCGAGGTGTTCACCGGGTATCGCGCCCAACACGACAGCGTCCGTGGCCCGTACAAAGGTGGGCTGCGCTATCAGCCCGAAGTCACCCGCGACGAGTGTGTCGGACTCAGCATGTGGATGACGTGGAAGTGCGCAGTCATGGACCTCCCGTTCGGCGGTGCGAAAGGGGGTATCGCCGTCGACCCGAAGAGCCTCAGCGAGGCCGAACGGGAGCGACTCACACGTCGATTCGCCGAAGAGCTTCGTCACGTCATCGGCCCGACCAGGGATATTCCAGCGCCCGATATGGGAACCGACCCGCAGACGATGGCCTGGCTCATGGACGCCTATTCGATGCAGGAAGGCGAAACCATTCCCGGCGTCGTGACGGGGAAACCACCGGTCATCGGTGGGAGCGAAGGGCGCGAGGCCGCCCCTGGACGGAGCGTGGCCATCATCACTCGTGAGGTCGTCGACTACTACTCGCGGGACCTCACGGACACGACGGTCGCTATTCAGGGCTACGGCAGTGTCGGCGCAAACGCAGCCCGACTGCTCGACGACTGGGGAGCGACCGTCGTCGCAGTCAGTGACGTCACCGGTGCCATCTATGACCCCGCTGGGCTCGACCCTCATTCGATTCCGTCCCACGACGAGGAACCCGAGGCCGTCATGCGTCAGGACGTGCCCGAGACGCTCACCAACGACGAACTGCTCGAACTCGAGGCTGACGTTCTCATCCCTGCTGCAATCGGAAACGTCCTCACGGAAGACAATGCTGGTGCCGTCGAGGCTGACATCATTATCGAGGGCGCAAACGGGCCGATAACGTCTGCTGCCGACGATATTTTCACCAGACGAGAGATTCCCGTCATTCCGGACATCCTCGCGAACGCCGGGGGTGTCACTGTTTCATACTTCGAATGGTTGCAGGACATCAACCGCCGGTCCTGGTCACTCCAGCGCGTCAACGAGGAACTCGAAACCGAGATGCTGGCCGCCTGGAGCGATGTCTGCGACGAGTACGATGCCCGTGATGTAACATGGCGGGATGCGACGTACATCGTTGCACTCTCCCGGATAACCGAAGCGCACGAAGCACGGGGGCTCTGGCCGTGAGCGGACACACGCCATTTCAGTACTCTCTCTCGGAGGGGGTGGGTACCATCAGGTACATACAGGACCCTACGTCCTCGCCCTGCTTCCGGTCTGTCACACGCATCTGGCATTTTTCGAGTGGTGACGTGCTTCTGGAACTGGCCAACCGCCGCGATTGTTTGCTCCCGGATATCGACCACGTCGATGTTCCAGCGAGTGACACCCACCAGGTTGCAGGGGCCGTCGCGCTCGACACGGATAGCACAGTGCGAGTGACGATTGAACAGAACGACCGAATAATAACAAAATTTGATAGAAAAATACAATTATAGTTATACATATTACGTAAACTGACTTTCTTCTGGCCCTCGATTAGTGACAACTATATTCAAAATTAGTGAAAAATCCCGGACAAAATAGACATCTTTTGGTTGCTTGATTTCTGTGGTCGATGTATGTCAGAGGTAAATCCGTACCAGAGTTTACGGAAACAGATCGACGAAGCGGCGAGTTACTTGGACGTATCCGATGGCCAGATCGAGCGGTTGAAAACACCCGAGCGGGTGCTCGAAACGAACCTTTCGGTCGAGATGGACGACGGAACGATCGAAGTATTTCGCGCATACCGCTCGCAGTTCAACGGTGACCGTGGCCCGTACAAAGGCGGCATCCGCTATCACCCGCAGGTGAGCCGTGACGAGGTC
The DNA here is from genome assembly GCA_036625595.1 of Haloarculaceae archaeon. GTDB lineage: Archaea > Halobacteriota > Halobacteria > Halobacteriales > Haloarculaceae > Salinibaculum. The sequence goes on from JAZKTK010000010.1 coordinate 28,836, forward strand.
AAGGCGCTGTCTGGCTGGATGGTCTACAAGACGGCGACGAGCGCCATCCCGCTCGGTGGCGGGAAAGGCGGAATCATCATCGACCCGAGTAAGTATTCTGAATCTGAACTCGAGCGAATCACGCGCGCCTTCGCGAAGGAACTGACGCCGATGATCGGCGTCGACCGCGACGTGCCCGCACCTGACGTCAATACGGGCCAGCGGGAGATGAACTGGATCAAAGACACCTACGAGACGATAGAGAACACGACCGAACCTGGTGTCATTACTGGCAAAGACATCTCCAGTGGCGGGAGCGAAGGTCGTGTCGAGGCGACGGGGCGGTCGACTGTCGTCGCGGCGCGCGAGGCCTTCGACTACCTGGACAAGGACCTCGACGGGGCGACTGTCGCGGTCCAGGGGTACGGCAACGCTGGCTGGATTGCGGCGAGGCTCATCTCCGAGATGGGTGCCAACGTGGTGGCTGTATCGGATTCCAGCGGTGGCATCTATGCCGAGGACGCCTTCGACCCCGTCGCAGTCAAGGACCTCAAGCGTGAAACCGGCAGCGTCAGTGACTACCCGGATGCTGAGCGGGAACTCACGAACGACGAACTGCTGACGCTGGATGTCGACCTTCTGATTCCCGCGGCACTCGAGAACGCCATCGACGAGCAACTCGCTCACGAAATTTCTGCCGACGTAATCTCCGAAGCGGCGAACGGCCCGATAACCCCCAACGCCGACGACGTGCTCAGAGACGACGATGTCCTCGTCGTTCCGGACATTCTCGCGAACGCGGGTGGCGTCATCGTGTCGTACTTCGAGTGGGTCCAGAACCGCCAGCGCTTCTACTGGTCTGAAGAGCGCGTCAACGAGGAACTCGACGAGACCATCGTCACACAGTTCTGGAACCTCATCGAAGCCTACGAGGACCGGGACCTCCCGTCGCTCCGGATTGCTGCGTACGTCGTTGCACTCCAGCGTGTCCTCGACGCCGGCGAACAGGCCGGGACCTGGCCCTGATAGCGGCGACCCGGACCAAAGCGAATCGCTGAAACCCTCTCCGACCAACGGCGTGATATGGGCACGCCGCTTTCTTCGCGCGACGAACAGACCGTCGAAGTCGTCGAACGCCTCCACGAGGAGTACCCCGACACCACCATCTCGCTGAACTTCTCGACGCGTTTCGAACTGCTGGTTGCCGTCATCCTCTCTGCACAATGTACTGACGAACGGGTCAACAAGGAGACCGCTGACCTCTTCGAAACGTACCAATCGCCAGAGGACTTTGCCGCGGCCGACCAGGACGAACTCGCCGAGGACCTCAACTCCATCACGTACTACAACAACAAAGCGAGTTACATCCGAGAGGCTGCCCAGAAAATCGTCGAAGAACACGACGGCGAAGTGCCTGATACGATGAGCGAACTGACCGACCTGCCGGGTGTCGGTCGGAAGACCGCAAACGTCGTCCTCCAGCACGGTCACGACGTCGTGGAGGGTATCGTCGTCGACACGCACGTCCAGCGACTCACACGACGGCTCGGCATCACCGAGGAACAACGACCCGAGGCAATCGAAGACGAGTTACTGTCGCTCGTCCCCGAATCGGAGTGGCAGGAGTTTACCCACCTGCTTATCAGTCACGGACGTGCGGTCTGTACGGCCCGGAATCCTGACTGTGACGAGTGCGTACTGGCAGATATCTGTCCGTCGGAGAAGGGAGACAGCGACGTGGACCTGGCGAGTGGCGACTCCTGGGAGTGACCACTTCGGGTTGAGCGCCACTCTGTTTTCAATGATTTGGTCGACCAAGCCGTTTGCATATATACGCCCCCTTGTGTATTGTTCGCATGGACGGGATCCTGAACGAAGTGACCAACACGGTCCACAAACAGGAGACTGGCGGACGGGAACTCCAGACTGTTTGTGGCGTCACGTACAATGTCGCAGCGGACCAGTTGCGTCCCGGTGGTATCGACCAGCTAATCACGTCGTCAAATACGACGAAGTGCGGCCGGTGCTTCGACGACGGCGGCGGCTACTGATACTGCCGACTATCCCATCTTGAAGATCTCGGCGCTCCGTGATGTCAAGCATAGTCACGAACGGACAGTCAGCAGTCTGAGCCCATGTCGCTGCAACGTGTTTCGGTTTGTCACACTCGCACGTAAATCGAGACGTAGCGGACCGTCCCCACGAGATAGGCAAGCAGCCAGAAGAAGACGTATCCGAAGACGCCCAACCGGAGCCGACTCCGCCAGTGGTCGAAGTTCTCCGCGCCGATTTCGTCGAGTACCACGTCTTGGTCGTAGTCGTGATAGAGGTCGTGGCGGCGCTTGGCTCGGAAGATGCGGACGATTCCAGTGCCGGCGAATGCGAGCATGGCGTACGCCTGTAACCCGAGGAAGGCGTGGACGAGCGCTGCACCGGTGTACTGCTCGAACAGTCGTGGTATCATCCAGAACAGCATCGGTATCGTGGTCAGGGCCAGCCCGGTAACGATAAACTTCAGATGGTGCATCAGCACGTCCCAGGTCACGGGGTCCTGCTCGATGATGTAGTACGCACCGTAGAGAAAGCAGGGGAAACTGAGTGTGACAGCGACGAAGACGACAGTCGCTATCGCTGCGTCCGACAGGAAAGCCATTGGCGGCTGTTAGGGGCGGACGCGCTTTAGCGTGCCGAACTGCAACTGTGGCCGTACCAGTGACCTACTCCTCGTCGTCCTCTAATTTCTCGTCGAGATAGTCGTGGGCTTCCTCGAGTATCTCGCGTGGCCCGTCCTGTGTGACGGTGTTGATTGCCTGTTCGTAGTCGCGCCACTGCATGTCCCGGTGTTCCGAGGACAACTCTGCCGACGCCTCGTACGATTTGGCGACGAACAGGTGAACAGTCTTGTGTATCGTGTTGCCGTTGGCTTCGAACACGTAGTCGTAGTCTTTGCGGAACCCATCTAGCAGCCGGAAATCGCTGATCCCGGCCTCCTCTTTCACTTCACGGATTGCGGTCTGCTGGAGTTCCTCCTCGCCCTCGACCCCGCCTTTGGGGAATTCCCAGTCGCCGGGGCGGCTCTTGAGGAGCAGGTACTCCCGCCGACCACGAGTATCCCGAAAGAGGATGGCTCCCGCGCTCGTGGCCTCTATCATTACCCATGAGTATTCGGTCCGGCGTTAAGTGCATATCGGAGACGTGATTGGTCCGACGGAGGCTCGTGCCGAAGCGAATAGGTTTTGAGCGGTGGCCGTCCATGGCTGGATATGCCCTTCGTGACGAAGCTGCGACTCCAGAGCGGCGACGTGAACTCGCTCGACCGCGTCGTCACCGACATCAAGGAGACCGCAGAGCGCAAGGGGGCCGAGCTCAAGGGGCCCCACCCGAAACCACCCGAACACTTCCGGGTCCCCCAGCACAAACGCGTCGAGGGCGGGGGGACCTTCGCCCCATGGGAGTACACCGTCTACACCCGCACCATCGAAATCGTCGGGCACGACGAATTCGCCCGCGACGTGGCAGAGCGCGTGTACCCCGACAGCGTTCACGTCTCCGCGGAAATCGAACAGCTCCGACAGGCCGGCGACAACTGAGACGAGTGGGATACTGTCGGCCGCCACCGCTCCTCACGTAGCTCCGGCCGACAGTATGAGTCTTCTTTACACTCCGTCTCGATACTACCAGTATGAGCGCCGGTACTCGCTATTACGACTGGCTGGTCGAGTTGCGTCGTGACCTCCATCAGCGTCCCGAACCCGCCTGGCGGGAGTTCTACACCACCGCACGCGTCGTCGAAGAGATAGAAGCTATCGGCGTCGACGAGTTGTACGTTGGCCCCGACGCACTCGAAAGCGACGCCCGTCTCGGCGTCCCTGAGGACACGGAACTCGACGAATGGGTCGAGCGAGCGCGCGAGGCTGGTGCGAGTGACGCATTGCTCGACCAGATGGCCGGTGGCCATACCGGCGCGATTGCAGTTCTCGACCGAGGTGACGGGCCCACTGTTGCACTCCGCGTCGACATCGACGGCCTGGCACGCGAAGAGAGTCACAACGACACTCACCACCCGGTCGCTGCGGGCTTTCGGTCGCGAAACGAGGAGGCCATGCACGCCTGCGGACACGACGCCCACGCCGCAATCGGGGTCGGTGTCTTGCGCGCTGTCGCGGAGAGCGACTTTTCGGGGACGTTCAAGCTCATCGTCCAGCCGGCAGAAGAACAGATTGGCGGAGGGAAAGCAGTCGCCGAGAGCGGTCACCTCGACGATGTCGACACGCTTCTGGCCGTACACATCGGCCTGGACCATCCGACCGGCGAGGTCGTCGCCGGCATCGACGGCTTTCTCGCGGTGCGCCACCTCGATGCGACGTTTGCCGGCGAAGGGGCACACGCTGGTGGCCACCCGGGGCAGGGCCGCAACGCGGTCCAGGCGATGGCGTCGGCCGTCCAGAATCTCTACGCGATTCCGCGCCACGAAGCCGGCGCGACCAGAGTCAACGCGGGCCGGGTCGGCGGTGGGACGGCGTCGAATATCATCCCGGAATCCGCGTTCATCGAAGGGGAAGTCCGGGGGGAGACGACCGAACTGATGGAGTACATGTGGGACGAGGCAACCCGCGTCATCGAAAACGCCGCGGCGATGTACGACTGTGAGTACACCATCGAGCGCGACGGCGAAGCACCCAGTGCGACCAGTGACGAGTCGGTCGTCGACCGAGTCGAGACGGCCGCTCAGGACGTTGCAGGCGTCGAGAACATTCTCCGCCGCGACGACCTGGGCGGCAGCGAAGACGCGACGTTCCTGATGCAGCGGGTACAGGAGTTGGGTGGGGAGGCGGGATACGTCTGTATCGGGACCGACCATCCCGGCGGCCACCACACTGCGACCTTCGACGTGGACGAGCAGTCGCTGCCGATTGGCGTCGATGTACTCACCGGTGCAGTGTTGTCGGCGTTTGCCGACGCATAGCAGCGGCTCGCTCTGCTATGGGCTCCGGGCCGTCTCAATTCGCTCGCGCGCGTACTCACTTGCTTTCTCGCCGGCGGCACGGGCGTGGGCGGCGGCAGCTTTGGCCTCTTGGGTTGCCTCCTCTTTCGGTGATCTGGCAACCTCGGTTTCGGCTTCTTCGAGTTCTTCCTCGGTCGTTGACTGTCGGCGCTGTCGTAACTTCCGGAGCGCCACTGCCCCGACGACGACACCGGCAGTAGCTACGAGTGCCTGTGTTAGCTTGCTCATGGCAGAGCACATGCTGTGGACGTACAATACTATTCTCTCTATACCACTCGTAACTCTCTCGCTACTGGCGTCAACGCCTGGTGATAAACCCGACAACAACGACCTATTCGGGTTTCCAGTCGAGTTCTATCCGTATCGTTTCCCGACTCCCGCGAAACCGCTTGCGCTTCTCGATGACCTCGACTCGGTAGTTGATTGTTTCAGGGGGGTGGAGTGTGACGTTCTTGTTGCCGACGCGGACACGCAGGTCGTCTCCAGTCCGGATTTCAGCGGCGAGGTCGTTCAGCCGGTCTGCGACAGCTTCGCGGTCGAGTGTATCGTCGCTCGTGGTCTGTTCGGCCATACTACCAGCACAGACCCGATTGGTTTCATTATAAAGGGCCTAGTCGCCCGAAACCCGCTCCTAGTGTTCCCACTCAGCGTAAGTGCCGCTGTTTCCGCCGGCGTTCTCCCAGCCGACCGTGACGGTCGCATCCGAGAGGTCGAGTTCGTTGCCAGCACCAGCACACACGGCCGTGCCACCAGGACCGAGTTCCTGCCCGACCTGCGTCGTCATCCCTGCACCCATCTCCTCCGCTGGGAAATCAAAATCGTCTGCGACGGTGTACCGTCCGTCCGGTGACCCACTCCCCGTACACTCGGCTCCGTCGAGTTCGACGTAGAGATTCTCAACGAGCACCAACTCACCACTGGTGTGTTTAATTGTCACCGTATCCGACCCGCTGCCGATGCTGTCCTCGAACTCGATGACTGCTCTCGGTTGTTCTGGTTCTACTGGCTGCTGCGTGAATCCGAAAAAGAAGGCTCCAGCTGTCCCCACGAGCAAAACCGTGATTGCAAGCAGGAGGACGACGCCGACTACTGGCGTCATACCCTTTTCGCTGAATGGCTCGATGCGTCTCATCTGTATTTCCGATTCTATTGTCATCGCCTGACTGGTCTTCCGTCCAGCCCGGCGCTTTCCCGGCCCTGTTCGTCAAATTGTTCGTTGCCAAACAATATAAAAACATCGTGTGAATTGGTCGTAGAGTCTCTCTACCGCCTCGTTGCGGTTTCAGTGTCGATACTGATAACAGTAGAGTTTCGTCCGTGTCACGCTTTGCGCTCAGGGCGATTCGAACAGGAAGTCGCCGGCCGCCGTTCTCAGTACTTCGGGTCCGCGCCGGTTACGTCGTAGACGCGTTCCATGAGGTCGTCACGTTCGCGCTGCCAGCGACCGAATTCGTCGGGTGTCGCGGGATATTGCTCGTAGTGGGCGAGGAGTTCGTCGGCGATGGATTTGGTCCGGTAGAGGTCGTAGATGGTTTCCCAGTGGCCGAAGCTTTTGGCTGCCGTCTTGAGTTTGAGCCACGGACCGACGCTGGTTGACCCCTCGTAGAGCGCTTCCGAGAGCTTCTTGACTGGGAGTGCTGCGAGCAGTCCCATCAGGTCGTCAACGTCGGTCGCCGTCGCGAAGATATTGTACACGTCGAGTGCGGCGTAGCGAGCGCCGAAGTGGTCCATCACGCGCTCGTTGTACTCCCAGAGACGCTGTTCGCTCACGTCGTCGTGTTCGAGCGCCTCGATGGTCGCCTCGCCAGCGTACTGGCCGGCGTAAGCCGCGCCCGCGATACCGCCGCCAGTCGTTGGGTTGACGTGCCCTGCGGCGTCGCCGATGGCGACGTACCCCGGCGCGACCGCCGAGTCGTACGGGCGGCGAGTGGGGAGTGCGGCACCGAGTTTGTCGTCGACAGTCGCTCCCTCGAATTCGGGCCGCTCCCGGAGGTCCTCTTTGAGGTCCTCGACCAGTTGCATCGGCTCTTCGGTCATCTGGAAGCCGAGCCCGACGTTGATTTCTGTCTCCGTGCGCGGGAAGTACCACAGATAGCCCGCTGCGCGCTCGGTGGGCTTGAACACCAGCGCGTCCGACCAGTCGACCGGTTCGTCGACAGTGACGATTTCCCGGTAGGCCGAACAGAACTGCGAGTAGGTGACGTTCGTATCGAAGGTCGACTCGGAGAAATCGACCTTGTCCTGGAGAATCGAGAGCGCGCCCGCGGCGTCGATGACGAGGTCGGCCTCGTACTCGACGGGGTCGCCCTTTCGAACAGCCTCCAGTCCCTCGACCTTGCCGTTCTGGACCACGCCTTTGACGACGGTGTCGTAGTGGATTTCGGCACCGGCGTCGGTCGCTCCGTCGATGAGGCGGCGGCCGTACTCCCAGCGGTCGATGACCGCGAGTTCGCCGGGGACAGGGATGTCGACCGCGGTGTCGAGCTGGGGAATCTCGAATCGTCCGTGGTCCACGTCGGTGTTAGTGAAGGCGGGTTCAATCTGGGATTTCGGAATCGCACTGGGGAAATCGCTGGCACCCTTGAGCGCGTCACCGCAGGCGATGTGTCCGGCTTCTTCCTCGTCCTTTCGCTCGGCAATGACGACGTCGTAGCCGGCGTCGGCGATGGTCGCCGCCGCATAACAGCCGGATGTCCCGGCACCGACGATGGCGACGTCGACCGCGTGGGTTGTCATGCACGCCCGTCCACACCGGAGGGGCAAAACTCTTTTTTCTGCTCCTGGCTGGCAGTCAGCGCCGTCTTCGCTTCCCGGCCGACTGGTATAAAGAACTTTGTCGGGTGTGGTCCTACCGGTGGCTATGACCGACTACACCGTCGAGTTCGTGGGGACGGGTGAGAGTATTACTGTCTCTGACACCGAAACCGTCCTCAGCCGCTGCATCGAGGAGGGTATCGCACAGGAGTACTCCTGTCGCGTGGGGATGTGTCTGGCCTGTTCTGCGGAGATTGTCGAAGGCGAGGTTACCCAGCCCGCGGCGCGAGGACTCACCGACGAGGAACGGGAGTCCTACGCGCTGACCTGCATGGCCCGGCCACAGTCGGACCTGCGGCTCGACCGCGGAAAGTATCCGCCGAGTATCGAATCCGACGCGGCTGTCGGGAGCAGTGACACCGCCGCTGCGGACGATTGACGCGAAGACTGCAGTAATTCATTCCGTTCACGGCTCCGTTTGTCGCCGCTCGCGAACGCCAGGGACTCTCGACAGTCGTCCTCGCTAGTCGTCGGCGGCTTCGGGTTGTTTCGCACTGACGTTCGACTCGTGTGCCCGTGCGCGTTCGCGCTGGCGCTCCGAGATTGCCGGGACCTCGTCGGGAGCAATTTCGCCGTGCTCTTCTAGTTCGTCTAGCGACATCGGATACGTGCGCAGTCCGTAGTGGATGTCGATGCCGGCACGCGCACCCTGCCCCATCGCGACGGGGACCTGGTTGTGGCCGGGAACCACGTCACCGACGGCCCAGACGCCGTCGACACTGGTTGCGCCGTGGTCGTCGACGGCGATGGTTCCGTCGTCGTTGATATCACAACCCAACTGCTCGGCGAGGTCCGTGTTGTACTTCGAGCCGTACATGGCGAAGCCGCCGCGGTACTCGCGGCGGGTGCCGTCTTCGAACTCCATCGCTTCGAGCCAGCCGTCTTCACCGTTCTCGACGCCCGTGACTTCCTCCTCGACGATGTCGATTGGGTGGGCACGCACCTGCCTGTCGGTCTCGTCGTCCCAAGTCGGTTCGTCGCCGTTCAACAGGAGGTCCACTTCGTCGGTGAAGTTCAGCATAATCATCGCGACGTGGGCAGCAGCGGAGCCGTGGCCCATCACGTACACCGACGCGTCGACGAACATGTAGGCGTCGCAGTGCAGACAGTAGTGCAGCCCCCGTCCGGTCCGCGGGGCCGGTGGGTCGGGTCGGCCGTCGGAGAATCCGGTCGCCAGTACGACGCTGTCTGCGAGGACGGTCACGTTGCCAGCCGCCAGTCGAATCTGACCATCGTCAGTCCGCTCTGCGTCGGTGACGAAATCACGGTAGTGGTCACCGCCGTAGCTTTTGACCTGTTCGAGCCCGGTCTGGAGGAATTCGTTGCCCGAGACGTCTTCGGTGACGCCGATGACGTTGTGCGTATCGGCCATCATCGCTGCCCGGCCGCCGCCCCGGTCGATCAGTGCCGTCTCGTGTCCGAGTCGGGTCGTGTACAGTGCTGCTGTCAATCCGGCGGGACCGCCGCCGACGACCGCGACCTCGTAGGTCTTGACCTCGCTCATCTTGGTTACTAATACAGGCCCGGTCGTATTTTAATGCCGGGTAACAGTCGTGTGACTGGAATTGGCATCCATTCTGTCGCCAAGACGCCATTACCTGTGAGGGCGCGTCTAATGGCCTCTATCGTCCATCTCGTGCTCGCTGACCTGGCTGGCGGCGAAGGATAGCCCATATATGCGTGGGTCCCGTACTTTCACCTGACACTGGCGTCAGCGGACGGCCGTCAACCACCATTACACATGACCAGCCGCGTATACAGACTCCACTCGACACTGGAACTGCCCCTCGAAGACGTTTACGACTACTTTGAGGACCCGGAGCTGCCGCCGGAAATCGAGGACGTCGACATCACACGCCGAAACAACACGCTGATCATCAGCGCTGTTTCGGGCGATGACTCGATTAGCAAGTACACTCCCACGGCACAGCTCAAAGCAAGCGTCACCGAAAACCGGGTCTACGAGGAAGACCCCGACGCCGAACCCGGCGGCCCGCCCTCGGGTCGTCCCAACGGCGGCGGGTCCCCCCAATGGGGAGCGTTCGAAGACGAAGAAGAAGAAATCGAATCGGAACTCGTCGAATACGCCTGCTTCAAAGGCGACCGCGAAACTGTTCTGCAGAACACTGCACTCCAGTACCCGATGTTCGAAGTTCTCTGTAAGGTCGCTGGAGAGGCTGAAAAAGGGACGTTGACTGCGATTGTCGTCGTCGACGGAGAACTCGAAGCGATTCGTATCGTCGACGGTGAACCAAAGCCAGCCTCGATTACGGTCACGGAAGACCCCAACGAGGACGACGGCGCAGACAGCGTCAACTGGCGCGACAACAAGTTCATCTCGTAGTCACCGTCGTCGACTGCCGTTCATATCCGTTTACGTGCACTGATTGGCTCAGTCGTAGCTTCTGTCGAGCCAGTCGAACAATCGCTCCCGGAGCCGTTCTTCTGCCAGTTCGGTAAAACGGTGGCCCTCCCCCGCGAACGCTTCGACCAGCACGTCTCCCGAGAGCGCGCTGGCAGCGTCGAAGCTGTCCTCGATATCGACCGAATCATCGTCACGACCGTGGAAGATGGCGACCGGCACGTCGAGTCTCCCGGTAACCGCCGTGAACTCATACGTCTCGAAGTCCGCAAAGAACGTCGAATCGACGGCCCGCCCGTCTTCGAACGTGACGATGCCCTCGTCTTCGACGGTGTCACGGTACTCGTCGAACGCACGGTTGTACGTCACTGGTGCCCGCGTCGCGACAGCGGTCACTCGGTCGTCGGCGACGGCGGTGTGAAAGGCCACTTTTCCGCCAAACGAGGAGCCAAACAGTGCGTACTGGGCGGGGCCGACGTGGTCGAAGACCGCCTGGAGGTCCGCGAGTTTGTCCGAGAGCGTCTGGTCGACGAACGCGCCGTCCGAGTCCCCACACCCGCGAAAATCGAACCGGACGGCGTTGTATCCCGCGTCGACGGCACGTCGGCACCGTCCCTCGTAGCTGCCGGACTTATCGCTCAGAAAGCCGTGACAGAAGACCAGCCAGCGGTCGCTTGGTGCGGGGTGGGTGACGCCGACGACGGACTGCCCATCGACCTCGACCTCGAAACGGTCTGACATTCGGCTTCAGGACCGATTCCGGAAGGAGACGACCGTCCGGACAGCGTCCTGTCCCTCGACGCTTTCGGTGGTTACGTTCAGCCCGAGTACGTTGCTCTCGCCAACTGTTCCGTGGACGATTTCTCGGAGCTGGTCGGCCTGTGCTCCCTCGGTCAGCAGCGCGACCCGGACGCGGTCGCGGTTAGTGGTGACCTCGCCTACTTCGTAGCCGTTGTCCTCGAACGTCGTTCGAAGCTTCTCCATAACGTCGCTCATACCCTCACTCAAACCTCTGGGGACGTAAAACCCGCAGCTATCAGGGTCTATATTGCACTGGCTACCCTCGTCGTATGCCGAAAATTCTTTTATCCCGGGTAATTATATCTCATTACACTATGGCAGAGACAGAGACATTTCCGGACTACCTCGACGTAGAGTACACTGCGGGCGAGGGTGAAGAGCCAGCGGATTACCCCGGCATCGAGGACAAACTGGAGAAAGCAATCGAGGTCACCCGCGAGGGACTCGAACAGTACGAGAACCCGGTCGTGATGTGGACCGGCGGCAAGGACTCGACGCTCACGCTGTACTTCATCAAGGAAGTCGCCGAGCGGTTCGGCCTCGAGGTTCCCCCGGCGGTCTTCATCGACCACTTCCAGCACTTCGACGACATCCACGACTTCGTCGACCGGTGGGCCGAGGAGTGGGACCTCGACGTCATCTACGCGAAAAACGACGACATCGGCAACTACGTCGAGGAACACGACCTGGAACCCGGTGACGACATCCCCGTCGAGGAACTCTCGGAGCACAACCAGCACCACATCCGGGACATCCTGGAGTACGAAGAGGACACGTTCCCGTTCCTGCTCGACACCTACGTGGGTAACCACCTGCTGAAGACCGTTGCGCTGAACGACACGCTCGAAGAGTACGACGTCGACGGCGTCATCTCCGGCATTCGCTGGGACGAGCAGGAAGCCCGTGCCGACGAGACGTTCTTCTCGCCGCGTCACGACCCGGACATCTACCCGCCCCACGACCGCATCCAGCCGATTCTCCAGTTCGCCGAACCCGACGTGTGGGAGGCGTTCTGGGGCTTTGTCGTGCCCGAAACCGTCGACGAGTACCCCGACGACGGCTACATCCCGGAAGGTGCCGACGACCTGCCAAACGACATCACGCAGGACGACATCCCCGTGAGCCCGAAGTACTTCGCCGGCTTCCGCTCGCTGGGGAGTGAAATTTCGACCGACAAATCCGCCGAGCAGCCCGCCTGGCTGCAGGACATGGCGAACACGACCGAGCGCGCGGGCCGCGCCCAGGACAAAGAAGACCTGATGGAGCGCCTGCGCGACCTCGGCTATATGTAAGGCCGGCGTTCTTGCTGTTCGAGACCACGAAGTTGTCTCGACATTTCGGAAACGCTGTGCGTGGCCGCCGATTCGTCGGCCCGTCTCCGGCGTTTCGAACTGACGAAATGGCGCTCCACGCTCTTTTGCGAACCACACCGGGTCTCGGACGCGGACCCGCTGGCTCGCGCGGACCACCTCCATCTGGGGGAATTTCTGAGTAACGTGCAAAGGTAAAGTGTCTCTGTCGCAGACACACAACCATGGCCGACGAGGAGATTGACGATGTGGACCGAGCAATCCTGTACGCACTGCAAGAGGACGCTCGAAACATGTCGTCTGGAGACATCGCAGAACGAACCGGCACATCCGACAGTACCGTCCGCAAGCGCATTCAGCGCCTCGAGTCTGACGGCATCATCAAAGGATACAGCGCCGACGTCGATTACCAGAAATCGGGGTACCCGCTCCGAATGTTGCTCTACTGTACCGCTTCGATAGCAGACCGGGGCGACCTCATCACCGAAATTTTGGAGATAGACGGTGTTATTTCCGTTCAGGAACTGGTCACCGGTGAACAGAATCTCCTGGTGACGGCTGTCGGCGAATCGGATAACGAAATCACACCCGTTGCACAGGAACTTCTCGATATGGGACTGACAGTCGCAGACGAAGTACTCGTCCGGAGCCACGAGACGACCCCCTTCGGCAAGTTCGAGTCCGGGACCAGTAGCTAGCAACTGACGCGTTTCCTGTTCCGTGCGGTCGCCCGCTGGACGACTGCCCATCTCCGGCCGAGGTTCGGATTCGTCTCTCAGCGGAGTCCTTGATTCTGGCCGCGAGCCTTCTGAGCTGATTTTACTGTCGTGTCAGTAGACTCTTCCGAACTGAAAAACATAATGTTCTATAATGCGCCACTTTGGGAACGATTTGGTAATATAGAAGGATTTAATACCTATTCTGTTCGTAGTTGTGGGTGAGTACGACCAGATACGGCTCACCGAACTTCTCTCGGTCGCCGTGACGGGTCACATATGGACTGAACGATGTCGGGACACAACTCATCGACGACGGTTGGATCGCTCTCGGATACATCGGCGGAGTCGCCGATTGTGCCCATGATACTTACCTGGCTGGTGTGGTCGATGTTGGTCGCAAGTATTGCGACGCTTGCCATCCGAGTCCAGACAGGGGGCGCGTGGGAGATACCTGGACTGGTCGCAATCGACGGACTGACTGTTTTGATGTGGGTGGTCGTCACCTTCTTCAGTGGGATTGTCCACAGCTACTCGCGCCGTTACATGGCAGGCAGCACTCACAAAACGGCCTTTTTTGTCACTGTGTTCGGTTTCACGGTCGTCGTGATGGGGCTGGTCGCGGCCGACCACATCGCCCTGTTTGGACTCTTGTGGCTGGCGATGGGCCTGCTGATGGCGAGACTCATCGGTATCAGCAGCGGCTGGGCTCAGGCACAGGCAGCCGCGTCGGTCGCACGCACGTACTTCCTCGCCAGTACCGCACTCCTCGGTGTCGCGCTGTCGGCACTGTGGTGGGCGACCGGTGCGACGACGGTCTCCGGTATCGTCGCGGCCGTCGACACATTCGGAGGTCCTGTGTGGCTAATCGCCGCCGGCGCGCTCGTGCTCGCGGCGATGATTCAGTCCGCCTTGGTTCCGTTCCACAACTGGTTGCTCTCCTCGATGACCGCCCCGACCCCGGCATCAGCACTGATGCACGCCGGGTTCGTCAATGCGGGCGGTATCCTGCTGACCCGGTTTGCCCCGGTCATCACCGTCGATTCGACGCTCATGCTCGCGGTGGTCGCGGTCGGAGGGGCCAGCGCTATCGGTGGGAAACTCTTGAAATCAGTCCAGACGGATATCAAGAGCAAACTCGGCTGTTCGACCGTCGGTCAGATGGGATTCATGATTATGCAGGCCGGGCTCGGATTTTTTGGGGCCGCTATCACGCACCTCATCCTGCACGGATTCTACAAGGCGTATCAGTTCCTGAGCTCGGGTGGCCATGTCGAGCACACGAGTCCAAGCGAAGCCACTCCGCCCAGAACAGGGCCGATGACGAGCGTCGCTGGACTCGCTGTGGCACTGCTGACCGGCCTCGCTGGCGGCGTGTTGTTCGCGGTGCTGACAGGGAAAGGGACCACAGTCGATAGCGGTCTGCTGTTGACGTTCTTCGTGGTTTTCACGACGCTGCACGCAGCCCGCAACGCGGTCCAGCACACCTCGCTTCCGACGATAGCCCGCTACGGGGCCATCCCGCTGGTCTTCTTCCCAGCCATTCTCGTCTACGCCGGCGTCTATACAGGGGTTTCGGGGCTCCTGGCGGGTAGCGCAGCGGCGACCGAACTAACGTATCTCCACGGTCTCATCGCCGTCGTCTTCGTCGGCATCTACGTCAGCATCGAGACCGGCATTCACGAACACAGCCAGCGCCTCTACGTGGCGCTGGTGAACGCCAGCCAACCAGCATCGGACACTGTCCTGACTTCCACGGAGGACTACAATGAGTACTGAATCTGCCATTCACGACAGTATCGACAACGCAGCGACCACCGTCGGCTCCCTCTGGCCCATCCACTCGTTTGTGACGGCCAACCCCCTCTCGGGATTCGAGAACCAGCCATTCGGTGACGCGGTCGAGCAGGCATCTGACCTGCTCGGCGGCCGCGGCTACCCCAGCGCCGAAACGTTCCGGGAGGCACTGCAAAGCGGCCGGATAGACACGGAGAGACTCGACGCGGAACTCGCCGAGGCCGGGTACGATGATGACCCCGAGGTGTTGCTCGACCTCATGGCTGACGCAACCGATACCACTGGGAGCGATGCCGACACCGCCGCCGACCACGTTGACCAAGTGATAACGAAGTGGCTATCGGCCTTTCTCGATGAAGGAAGTGCATACTGGTCGATGCCGAACCGCAACGCGGGGTTCTACGCCGCCTTCCGCGAGGTGGCCGAGTACGACAACGAAATCCCTGACGAGGGAATCGTCGCTGACCTTCCCGAGACGCCGACCGAGGTCCTCGAGATGGTGCTGGAGTCGTATCCGGAAAGCCAGTGGGGACCCATCTTCGAGGAGCAACTGGCCGCGCTCCCGGGCTGGACGGGATTCATCAAGCAACGCGTCGATGACGAGAGCGAGTGGCAGTCGACATACCCCATCTCGCTAGAGGGATACCTCGCAGCACGTCTGGCACTGCTGGATGCCGTTGGTGCCGATATCGAGCCCTCGACAGAGGGTACCGACCCCAATCCCGCTGACGAACTTGCGGGGGCCTTCCTGCGCGCGTGGGAGGCGACCTACCGCGGTGACCTTGTCGAAACCGTCGCCGCGGAGAGTCAGTCGCTGGCCGACAGCGATACTTCGGGCCGTCCGGACGCACAGTTGGTCTTCTGTATCGACACTCGCTCGGAAATCATCCGCCGGCATATCGAGGCAGTGGGCGACTACGGGACGCACGGGTACGCTGGCTTCTTTGGCATCCCCATGGAGTACCAGGGATACAGTGCCGATGTGTCGGTCGATGCCTGTCCACCGATTCTCGAACCACAACACCGTATCACCGAGGTTCCGACCGATAACGATACGCAGGCGAGCCACGACCGCTGGTCTGGCATCCGCGAGGCTGCCGACGAACTCGTCGAGACGGTAGAGGCCAACGCCGCCACGGCCTACGGCTTCGTCGAGAGTACGGGGAGCGGCTATGGTCTCGCACTCGCCGCCCGCACGCTCCTTCCCGGGCGCGTGTACGACCTGTTCGACGCCACTGACGAGCGGGTACCCGACGAACACGAGTTCTGTGAGCCGCTCGTCCACCACCAGCACACGTACGCTGGCGACTTGCCGGTCGGGCTGACCACTGAGGAGAAAATCGAGTACGCCGCTACCGCCTTCGAGTTGATGGGCTGGGAGGAGTTCAGCCGTCTCGTCGTCTTCACGGGCCACGCCAGCGAGACGGCCAACAACCCCTACGATTCGAGTCTGGACTGTGGTGCCTGCGCCGGCAACCCCGGCGGACCGAATGCACGCGTGCTCGCAGCAATCTGCAACGGCGCCGATGTCAAAACGGCGCTCCGTGAACGCGGCTTCGAGATTCCTGACGACACCGTGTTCCTCGCTGGCGAACACAACACGACGACCGACGACATCGAACTGTACGACGGCGACGTGCCAGAGAGTCACGCCGACGACGTTGAGCAGTTGCGTGCCGACCTCGCCACTGCTCGCGAGAACGCGGCTGCCGAGCGGGCCGAGTCGATGGGCGCCGACGGCCCGTCGGGAATCAGCGAGACGGAACGCCGTGCTGCTGACTGGGCCGAGACCCGCCCCGAATGGGGATTGGCCGGCAACGCCGGTTTCGTCGTTGGCCCCCGCGAACTGACGAGCGACCTCGACCTCGACGGCCGCGCGTTCCTCCACTCGTATGACTGGTCGACCGACCCCGATGGCGAGGCCCTGGAAGCCATACTTGCCGGCCCGATGGTCGTCACGCAGTGGATCAACAACCAGTACTACTTCTCGACAGTCGACAATGCCGTCTACGGGAGCGGGTCGAAAGTGACCCACAATCCCGTCGGCAATATCGGCGTCTACCAGGGGAACGGCGGTGACTTGATGACTGGTCTCCCGCTGCAGTCTCTCATGGCTGCTGACGACGAACCGTACCATCAACCACTCCGCCTCTCGACGGTCATCCACGCGCCGGTCGAACGTGTCAACGCTATCCTTGCTGACCACGAGGAGTTGGCGGAACTCCTCGACAACAATTGGCTCTCGGTAGCAGTTGTCGACCCAACTCAGGACCATCGTGCGTTTTGTTACGAGAGCGATTTGGAATGGACGCCGACGTCCGTGCGGCCCGAAACCAACCCACCGGAGGAGACCGCGCCCGCAGTCGCAGACGATTAACACGAGACAGATATCGCCCGGCTACCACCGTTTTATGCTTCCGATGGTACAGCTACGGACCTCCCGAACGGATGTGTTCCGGCACAAAACATGTCAGGTACTGACAATCCATTCGGAACGAAAGTCGGGTGAAACCGTTCGACGCACAGAAACGCGCAGTTTCGTGGCGTAGCGTGAACCGATACTTCAGCTGATATGGGGCAAAAATACATGGGGGATGGGCAACAGGTGACGGGTATGACAGCAGAGATACGGACCGACGTCAACCGACCCAACGTCCCGACGAGCGGGACGACCATCACCGCGGAGGTCGACGTCGAACCGGGAGAAAAGCAGGAGGCGGTCCAGCGCCACATCGCACTCTGTATCGACACTAGCGGCTCCATGGGTGGGCGCAAAATCGACCGCGCACGCGACGGGGCGTCGTGGGTGTTCGGTCTCCTCGACGACGACGATTACGTCAGCATCGTCGCCTTCGACAGTGAGGCTGACCTGGTGATGCGGCCGACTCGGTGGGGCGACATCTCCCGAGACGACGCGATGACCGCCGTCGAGGAACTCTCGGCAGGCGGTGGAACCAACATGTTCGATGGACTCCGAACCGCCCAGAACGCCCTCGAAGCGCTCGGGATGCGCGACGACGTGACCGATGGCACGGCTGTCCGACGCATCCTCCTGCTCTCGGACGGCAAAGACAAGCAGAACGACCCGCTGGACTTCGAGCGGTTGGCGGGCGAAATCGACGAGTCGGGTATCCGCGTCGAGTCGGCCGGCATCGGCGAGGACTACAACGAGGAGACGATTCGAACGCTGGGCACGACCGCCCGCGGAGAGTGGACCCACCTCGAAGCCGCTGGCGACATCGAGGAGTTCTTCGGCGAGGCCGTCGAGCAGGCGAAAAACGTCGTCGCGCCCGACGCTCAGCTAGAACTGGATGTCGCACCCGGCGTCGAAGTCACTGACGTGTATCGTGCACTTCCGCAAGCACAGGACGTGCGTCCTGACTGGGCGGACAACACAGCAATCGTCAAACTGCCAGACCTCACTGAGCGGGAACACCAGCGCGTCGTGATGAAGATTCACGTCCCCGAACGGCGCGGCGAGGAGGGGTCGGTCGACCTCGTCGACGTGACGCTCACCGCCCGCGGCGGGGAGGCTCGCGACACTATCGCTGTCGAGTACACCGAGGACAACACGGAACTAGCCGAACACAACGAGGAAGTCCAGCTCGACCACCAGCAGACCGTCATCCAGACCGAACTGGGGAAGGGTAACGTCGAACAGGCGGAGACGCAGGTCGAGCGGATGACGAAGATTCACGGCGAGGAGACCGAAATCGTACAGGAGGTCGAACGCCAAACGGAACTCGTCAAGGAAGGTGGGCGTGCCGAGCGCAACAAGGCGACCAAGATTGTCAGCGACGACGAAGACGGGATTCAGAAGTGAACCCAGTGAGCGCAACCGACCGACGATGACTGCACTCCCGGATGTCGGCCACCGTATCGCCGGCCGCTACGAACTCATTGCAGAGGCAGGCGAGGGTGGCTTCGCCAGAGCGTACGAGGCCGTCGACACCACGACTGGCGAGACGGTCGCGGTGAAAGTTCCCAACTACGAGGGGTCGAGTAACGACCCGGCAGTCATCGACGAGTACTTCCAGAAGGAGGCGACGACGCTCCAGCAGATTAGCGACGCCGGCGGCCATCCGAACGTGATGACGCTCTACGACCAGGGAACGGAGGGCGACCTCGACTTTCTGGTCGTGGAGTTCATCGACGGCTACGAACTCGACGAGGCAATCGAACGGACCGGGCCGCTGACAGACACCGAGGAGGTGCGACAGGCCGGTATCGACCTCTGTGATGCGATGAGTTTCCTCCACGAGAACGAAATCGTCTACCGGGACCTGAAACCGGACAACGTGATGATCTCCCAGCGCAACGGCCGCCCGACGCCGGTGCTCATCGATTTCAACACCGCGACTGGGTTCGACGCATCCGGCTCTGCAGCCGATTCGGGAACAACGATTCTCGGCCCCTACAAACCCCGGGAAGTCGCCGACGCCGGCCGCTCGGACGCCCGGCAGGGGCCGTGGTCTGACGTGTACTCTATCGGGAAAATCGTCCTCTTCCTGTTGAAAGGAACCGTCCCGAAGATGGACGGTATCAATCCCCGTGATTTCGGTGTCGATTGTGACCCCTATCTGGCGGACATCGTCGAACGGGCGACGCAGGCGGACTACGAGGATCGCTACGCCAACGCCACGTCGATGAAACACGTCCTGACGGCCAAAGACCCCAGCCCACCCCCGAAGGCGACCATCACCTACCTCCAGAAAGGTGAGCAGTTTCCCATCTACCCCGGCGACACCATCGGCCGACGCTACGCGAAGGGACCGACGCCCTCCGTCGCTATCGAGGACGACGAGGAGTACATCTCGACGGTGCAGGTGCAGTTCGATATCGACAGCGAGGGTGGGACAAACCGGTGGCTCCTGCGGGACCGAAGCCTCAACGGGACGTACGTCCAGACGGGCGACGGGTGGCAGCGCGTGCTCAGCGAGGCCGGACGGAAGCGCCTCCGGGAGAAAGGCGAGGACCCGACCGACCGCCACGGGAACGTGCCGCCGACCACCCACCCGCTGTCGGACGGTGACCTCGTTGCCCTGGTCCACCCCAGCTACGGCGTGACCTTCCAGTTCGAGGGATGACGATGCGATACGCAACTAACTACGACATCGGCGACCGGAAACGCCCGACGGGTATCAACGAGGACAGCGTCGCCCTCTCCGTCTTCGAACAGGGTCACCGCGAGGGGTATCGCGGCCAGACCAGAACTGTCGACACGAGCGACGGCGACCGGGAGCTACCGGCCAATCGCAGCGCCGCCGCCTTCGTTCTCGCGGACGGCGCTGGCGGTCACGACGCCGGCGACGCGGCGTCGTATATCGCCACCACAATCGTCTGCGAACAACTCGCGCAGGTGGCCGTCCGTGCCGCTCGCGCCGACCCGACCGGCTTCGACGTGGACATCGAACGCACACCGTCGGTTCCCGAGGCTGCGGACCTGCGCGAGGCAATCGACGATGCAATCAACGCCGCGCACCGCGCCATTATCGCCAACGCCGTCGAGAGCGGAGTCGGTGCATACACGACGGTCGTCGCTGGCATCGTCGCCGACGGGCAGGTCCACTACGGGTGGGTCGGTGACAGTCGCGCCTACGTGCTCAATCGCGAACGCGAGACCATCGACCGCCTGACGAAAGACCACGCTGTCGTCGAGGAGATGCACGACCGCGGGGAGGTCGACGCTGTCGCGGCACACGTTCACCCGCGGGGTAACGAGATTACGCGCGCGCTCGGGGGCACACCCGCGGAGGATCCTGAAGCGGCCGCAATCAGCGTCGAGACAAGCACCGTCCCCTTCTACGCCGAGGACCGACTGCTGGTGACCAGCGACGGGCTCATCGACGCCCAGACCGACGCGCCAGACCTGTACGACCGGTATGTCGACAGCGACCGCGCCGACGATGTGGCCGCGGAGATACGCGAGGAAGTCGTCACCGACGACGAGATTCGAGACGTGGTGCTCGGCGCCGATTCGCTCGACACCGCGGCGGCGGCGCTCGGCGACCTGACCAACGACCGGGGCGGGAAAGACAACTTCTCGGCGCTGTTACTGGCGGACGAGACACTGCCAGAGACGCCAGCGGACGTGCCAGTCCGAGCTATCGACGAGAAACCGGTCGAGGACCGCGAGACGGTGATTATCCCGGAGGAGTGAGT
>JAZKTK010000074.1:0-14757 GCA_036625595.1 Haloarculaceae archaeon
GCACGCCGCTGGGGATGGTCATCCAGAACAAGGACGCCCGCTCGGGCAAGTACGAGCCGTTCGTGACCGCGCCGCGTCCCTCCCACGGCGACTACACCTACTCCGCGAAGTTCGGCACGCGAAACTGGGGTGGCGGCGGGCGCTCTTCGGCCCGCGAGACGGTCAACTGGGTCGCTGCCGGTGCGATTGCCAAGGAAATTCTCGACCAGTCCGACTACGACGTACAGGTCAAAGCCCACGTCAACCAGGTCGGCGACATCGAAGCGCCCGAGGTGAGCTTCGAGGAGATGCTCGAACATACCGAGGAGAACGAAGTACGCTGTGCGGACCCGGAAACGGCCGAGGAGATGCGCGAGGCAATCGACGAGTACCAGCAAGCCGGCGACTCCATTGGCGGCTCCGTCTACTTCGAGTGTCGCGGCGTCCCGCGCGGTCTCGGTGCCCCCCGCTTTGATTCCTTTGCGTCCCGTCTCGGACAGGCAGTCTTCTCGATTCCCGCTACCTCCGCCTTCGAGTTCGGGAAGGGCAAAGAGACCAAGACGATGCGTGGCAGCGAGCGCAACGAAGACTGGGAGTTCGACGACGGCGAGAGCCACCCCGAGACGGTCAGCGAGGAAGGCGACCCCGTCCCGGTCGGCAACGACCACGGCGGCCTGCAGGGCGGTATCACGACCGGCGAGCCAATCTACGGCGAGGTGACCTGGCACGCCCCCACGTCGATTCCCAAGACCCAGGAGACCGCAGACTGGGAAACTGGCGAGCGAAAGGAGATTCAGGTCGTCGGCCGCCACGACCCCGTCCTGATGCCGCGCGCCGTGCCGGTTCTCGAAGCGATGCTCAACCTGACGATTCTGGACTTCATGCTCCTTGCGGGTCGAATCAATCCCGACCGACTCGACGACCGCCCCGGCGAGTACGACACCGACTATCATCCGTCCAGTCCCGTCAACGACCCCGACGATGCGGACACTCACGCCGAAACTATCGACGACGAATAGATGTACCCTGCACTGCAGTTCTCGACGGCTGTCGCCGGTATCGCTCGCGAAAAGTACGCCGAGTGGGGGCTGTTCCAGCCCGACGTGCCGGGTTCGTGTCTGGAACAGCGCTACACCGACGAGGCGTCGGCGTTCGTCGACGTCGGCGGTGCTCGTGTCCACTACCGCGACGAGGGACCTCGTGACGCGCCGGTTTTGCTCGCACTCCACGGCGTCTACTCTTCGCTCCATACCTGGGACGGGTGGGTCGACGCGTTCGACGACGTGCGGGTCGTCCGTCTCGACTTGCCTGGCTTCGGTCTGACCGGCCCGAACGAGAAAGAAGAGTATAGCCTCTCGTACTACGTCGATTTCCTCGACGCGTTCTGTGAGACAATCGGTCTCGGCGAGGTGGCGCTCGCGGGCAACTCACTCGGCGGGGCAATCGGCTGGCGATTCGCAGTCACTCATCCGAAACGGGTCCGGAAACTCCTCCTGCTGGACGCCGGGAGACAGCAACTCCTGCCGCCGGAGACAGAGTGGCTCCTCTCGCCCGGATTCGACGTGGTGCCGCGGTACTGTACGCCGCGGGCGTCGACGCGGGCGATTCTCAGGGACGCGTACGGTGATACGGACAAATTGACGAGTGACATCGTTCGACGGTACCACGACCTTCTCTTGCGGACGGGAAACCGCAGGGCAGTCATCAAACTGGCGCAGAATGCGACGCCGGCACCGTTCGAACCAACCGCAGTCTCCTGTCCCACTCTCGTCCAGTGGGGTGAAGAAGACGACTGGCTCCCGCGCGCGCTGGGTGAGCAGTTCGCCGACGAGATTCCCGACGCAACACTGCAAACCTATGCCGGTGTGGGGCACGTTCCGATGGAGGAGGCACCGGACGTGACGGCCCGCGACGCCGCAGCGTTCCTGGGCTGACCACGCGACTGCACTTGTCGAAGCCCGCCATCAGCGAACGAAAAGGGCCAAGACGCTACCGGGCCGAGCGAAGGTATGGCCACGCTCGTCGTTCTTGCAGACCCCCCGGTCGAAGGGTTCGTCCTCTCGGAGATAGTCGAGTCGACACCGGTGACAGCCGCGGAAGCGACGCGGCTGTACGAAGCGATGCTCACGGACCTCTGTCGAGGGATTCAGGCCAGTTCTGGAGACCTGCTAGTGAACTATCGCCCCGCCGATCAGGTGCCCGCTGATGTCGACCCCGAAGCGTCGCTCCGTGCCGTGCTCGACGACGCGCTCGAAGAACCTGACGAGGCACGCTACGAGGTACAGGTCGGTGAGACGTTCGCCGGCCGCGCCGGTAACACGGCGACGCATTTGCTCGACGAGGAAGACGAGGACAGCATCGCCATCGTGACGCCAGCCACGCCGTTCCTCGGACGGCAACAGATCGGGTCGGCGGCGATGAAGATTCGCTCCAGTGACGTGGTACTCGGACCGGCGACCGACGGGCGACTCTACTACGCTGGATTTTCCGAGTCAATCGACTTCGAGAACGCCTACGCTGCGCCGGCCGTCGAGACGCTGACCGCTCGCGCACGGGACGCCGACCTCGATGTCGATTTCCTGTCCATGGCTCCCGTCGTCGAGACCGGCGCGGACCTCGCCAACGCCGTCGCACAGATTCGTGCCCGACTGCGCGCAGAGCGCAACGTCCCCATCGAGACGGCGACGGTTATCGACGACCTTGGGCTGTACGTCGAGGAGGGCGCGGACGGGATTGCGGTGGCGCGGACTTCCGACAGTTCTTAGGTCACCGGCCGAAAAGAGTCGACTGCGGTGGGGTGGCAGAGCGGCCTAATGCGCCTGCCTTGAGAGCAGGTGTCCGAGAGGACTCATGGGTTCAAATCCCATCCCCACCGCTTGTGAGTGAACGTACGTGAACGAACAGCGGTGAAAACGGGATTTGAAGTAGACCAGACGCGCGCAGCGGAGCGAGCACGTTTGGGCGTGGTTCAAATCCCATCCCCACCGTGAGTGCGCGGCGCATCAACGCGCCGCGCCGAATGTTACGTTGGTGATTTGAATCAGGGAGTGGGAGGCAAGCGAACATCGTGAGCGAACGAGAACGACCGTGGTTCAAATCCCATCCCCACCGTAACATCACTTCCCGATAGGCAGATCGCTCAATATAGAGGATCTATATGTTAATTCTACCACATCGATGACTCCGCGATCATTACTGCCACTCCCCTCAACATATAGAATGGAAGTAGCAAAAAAAGTCCGAGACTGAAAAGCTCCCATATCGTTCCAATAGACCCTGAGAGTTCGGCCGTATCAAGCGCAATTATCACCACGTACCAGAGGATTAGCGTCAGTATGAGATCAGACGATTCCATGAGGGCAGATACACGGAATACCACCAATTTGAAATTAGTTTTGATAGACATGAATGCGTAGTCAGTGGTTTCAGCATTGGGAGAGCGCAACGAACCACTACCCGTCCTAACCGCTCACCACTCACTTCCCGACGCGGTCGCGGATATTCGAAACCAGCGACTCGAAGTTGCCGAGGTCGTCGACATCATGAATTTCATCGCCGACGCCGAACTCGCCGGGTTCGGCGACGCGAGCACAGATACCGCCGTTGCCGTCGGCGAGTGCCCGCATCAACCCATCCTGCCCGGCCACCTGTTCGACGTGGCGACAGGGCGGTCGCGGGCGGGTGCCTTCGAAGGTACCACTGCCGAGTGAGAAGCGGTGGTTCAGTAGGTCGTGGACGTCGCCGCCACGGACGACGACGTTACGACGGTGCTGGCCGTCCCTCACGTTGAGTCGCGTCTGGTCTTCGATTGCCGCCAGTGCCTCGGCCTGAACGAAGGTGACCTGGCACACGTCGAACGGGGAGTAGTAGCCGCGGCCGGTGCAGTAGCGGTCGCCGTCAAGCCCACCCTCAACGGCACGAATCGAGTCACGGCGTTCCATCGGTTCGCCGCCAGCCTTGGCGACGTAGATTGCCTCGACTTCCATAGACGGGGTACGGCCCGCGGCCGTATTCCTCTTGTCGCCGGGTTAGGGTGCGCCGGCGATGACCATCTGACTGTCTTCGTCGAAGGCGAGTTCACGGGTCGCATCGGCCGGGACGCGGACGGCATCACCCGCGTCGAGTTGTACGGCTTCGCCGTCGACTGTCAGCGTCGCAGCGCCATCGACGAGGAAGTAGACCTCTTCCTGGTCGTCGTGCGAATGGTCGTGTTCCTTGCCTTCCCAGCCGGCACTCGCATCGAGGACGGTGAATCCGAGTTGGTCGCAGTCGAGTGCGTCGCGGAGGAAGTGCATGCCGGGTGCGCGCGGTTCGACATCGTCGTAGCTGACTCTGGTATGAGACATCAATCGGTGGGTTCGGGCGCCAGCGGCTAAAAGATTCGTCGCGGACGGCTTTTCCGACCGCAGCACCAGCGGTGCGTATGACCGACGACACTACTGCACTCATCTACGGTGCGTACGGCTACACCGGCGAACTGGTCGCGCGGACCGCCGTCGAGGCGGGACTCGAACCGATACTGGCTGGCCGTCGAGAGCAACCACTCCGGAATCTCGCGACGGAGTTGGGACTGGAGTATCGCGCCTTCGGCCTGGACGACCCGGTCGCGCCACATCTGGCCGACGTGGACGTGGTGGCCCACTGCGCCGGCCCGTTCGTCGACACCTACCGACCGATGGTCGACGCCTGTCTGGCGACCGAGACGCACTATCTGGACATAACCGGCGAGATACCCGTACTGGAGGCTATCAAACAGTACGACGAGCTGGCGGCCGACGCCGGCCTCATGTTTCTGCCCGGCGCGGGCTTCGACGTGGTTCCCTCTGACTGTCTGGCGGCACACCTCCACGAGCGGCTGCCCGACGCAACGGAACTGACGCTTGCGTTCGACGTGGGCGGGATGGAAGCCTCCGCGGGAACGATGAAGACGATGGTCGAAGGGATGGGCGAGGGGTCGGCAGTCCGGGAGAACGGGCGCATCGTTTCGGTTCCCTACGGCGAGCGCACTCGGATGATAGACACTGGCGAGGGACCACAGACGATGACTGCGTTCCCGTGGGGCGACGTGTCGACGGCCCACCACAGCACGGGGATTCCGAACATCGGTGTGTACGTTCCCGTCTCCGAGCGCGGGCAGCAGGTCATGCGTGCGATGGATGTTCTCGGTCCCGTGCTCAGTGCGGAACCGGTCAAGCGCGTCCTACAGTGGGGTATCGAGCAGACCGTCGACGGCCCGGACGAACACGAGCGCGAGACCGGGTCGGCATCGTTCTACGGCGAGGCGACGAACGGCGAGGAGACTGTTCGCTCGCGCGTTCGCACGCCCGAAAGCTACCAGTTCACCGCCGAGTCTGTCGTCGAAATACTGGGCCGCATCCTCGCTGGTAAGGCAGTCCCGGGCTATCAGACACCGTCCTCGGCGTACGGCTCCGAGTTCGTTCTCGCTATCGACGGCTGTTCGTTCGAAGACATCGAATGAGTCGGCGATTCAATCGCTGTAGCGTTCGATTGCTCGCTGGGTGCGGTCATCGACCCTGACGAGATGACAGAGTGGGTTCCCCGGATAGACGAGCGGGTTCTGTGCAACCCCGATTAGGAGGCCGGTAAAGGGCGCTTCGACGACGGTGCTGGTCGAGCCGAAAGGATTGCCGATTGTCGCAATCGTCTCACCCTCGTGAACGAGTGTTCCTCGGTCGGCCTGCATATCGACGAGCCCGCCGGTGTCGGCGCGGAGCCACGTCTTCTCGGCGCTCCCGGCGACGATGGTTCGCCAGCCCGGCCACGCGACGAGTTCGGATTCCAGTAACCCGAACTCGGCGAACACGCTTCGGACTCCCTCCAGAGCGGGGTCGATAAACTCCCGCTGGAAGCGGTGTGCTTCGCCCATCTCGATGGTGACTGTCGGCACACCGCCGTCGGTCGCTTCCCGGCGGAGCGTCCCCGTGGGGCCCTGTTTGTCGATGATGACGTGCGAGGCAAAGGCGTTGGCAACGCGGGTGACGGTGTCGTTGTCCAGGTCAGCGCGAACGTGCAGCATGTTCGAGCGCCCACGCGTCGAGGTGTGAAAGTCAAGGCCGAAGTCACAGGGTGCGACGAAGTTCCGGAAGATGCTGTGAGCCATCCGTTTCGCGCTGGTGCTGTCGGCCTTGCCGGGGAACGAGCGATTCAGGTCGCGGTCGTACACCGGGAGATAGCGCTGCTGGGCGATGAATCCGGGAACGTTCAGGACCGGGAGACAGACGAGCGTTCCACAGAGGCCGGTGAGGTCCCACTCGTCGGCCACCTCGCGGACGACTTCGACGCCGTTGAGTTCGTCGCCGTGGGCGGCTGCCGAGAGAAAGACTGTCGGTCCGGGTTGTTCACCGTTGACGATGGTGACCGGCATTCGAACTGGGTCACCCAGATACGTCTCGGTCACGGTGTAGCGGAGGCGCTGTGTCTCCCCGGGGTCGACCCGGCCGCCCTGGTAGGTGAACGACTCGGCTGTCGGCATAGTGTCGGATGCGAGGCCAGGGAACATACATGTGCCGCCACTACGATACACTCGTCCGACAATAGCATTATTCAGGGGTAGACTAAATTAGGTGCATGGCAGACGACGCCTCTACTGTTACCGTCGGTGTTCTCGGCCTCCACAGCAGCAAGGAGAGCAAGGCAATTCTCAACGCTATCGACGCGCTCGGCCACGACGCCGAGTGGCTCCGCCGCGAAAACACGGCTGTCTCTATCCAGGATGGTGACCTCACACTCGAACCGGACGTGGACGTGGTCGCCAACCGACTGTTACTGTCGACCAGCACACACCCCGCCGAGGAACTTGGGCTTGCTCGCATGTTCGACCACGCCCGACCGATGTTGAACCGTCCGGCGGCGGTGACGACGGCGATGCACAAGTTCGCCACTGCGGCCGCACTCGCGGAGGCCGATATTCCGATTCCGGACGCGCTGCTTGCGCTCTCGGGCGAACGCCTCAACGAGGCCCGCAAGCAGTTCGGCGAGCAGGCGGTGTACAAGACGGCCATCGGCACACACGGCGGCGGCGCGTGGAAGGTCGACCTCGACGACCCGGTCAATCCCCGTGTGGGAGACCGGCAGGCGTTTCTCCAGCATTTCATCGACAGTCCCGGTGACATCCGCGACGCCCGTGTCTACGTCGTCGATGGGGAGATTATCGGCGCGATGTACCGGCACGCACCCGAAGGCGAGTGGCGGACGAACGTCTCGCTCGGGAGCGACGTTCGGGATGCGACCGAGGACCTGCCCGACGAAGCCAGACAGATGGCAATCCGAACGGCAGCGACGGTCGGACTCGACTACGCCGGGGTCGACCTCATCGAGAACGGCGACGGCTGGGTCGTCCTCGAAGCGAATCCGACTGCGGGATTTCGCGGTCTCTACAAGGCAACGGGGACGAGCCCAGCGCCGTATATCGCCAAGCTCGCCATCGAACGAGCGGGCGGGACTGTCGACGACGACCGAGTCGAAGAACTCGCAGGGACGCTCGACGACTCTATGCCCGCGTGTACCCCCCGGAAGAAACGCACCACGCCGTCGAAACCCGGCGTCATCGGCTTCATCGAGGACGTCGTCGTCAGTGGGACCCGTGGCTCGCAAAACGTCCTCGCCAAGTCTGACACCGGGGCGACGCGGACGAGCATCGACTCCCAGTTGGCCGCCGAAATCGGAACCGGACCGATCAAGGATATCGTTACCGTCCGCTCGGGAAGCGTCAAGTCCGGGAAGACGAGACCGGTCGTCGATGTCGTCGTCGGCGTCGGCGGAACCCAACACACCGTCAGCGCGAGCGTCGAGGACCGTGGCCACATGGACTACCAGCTCTTGCTCGGGCGCGACATCCTCGAACACTACCACGTCGACGTGACCAGGAAGGCACAACAGGACAACGGCGAACGCGAAGAGTAGTTACGCGGCGCTGTTCACGAGATTCACCGTTCGCTTAGGGGCGCTCACTTCGATCGCGCCCCTGTTCGCGGTTCGTTTCACTCACCGCTCACTATTGGAGACCTCACTTCGTTCGGTCTCCCTATCCCTCGCGAGTACCGTCTCAACGTAGTACGCCTGAATCGTCTCGTGTTCGCCGAGGTCGATGTCATCGACAGCGTGGTCTGCGACGACGTGCCCGCGGTGCATGATGGTCACGCGGTCGACGTACTGCTCGAAGTCGTCGATGTGGTGAGTCGAGACCAGCACGGTGTTGCCGTCGTCGGTATAGCTGTCGAGAAATGCCAGCAGCCGAGTCTTTGACACGTCGTCGAGCGCACCCAGCGGTTCGTCCAGCAGGAGGTAGTCGGGCTTGTCGAGCAGCGCCAGCGCGAGGTCGAGTTTCCGCGCGAACCCACCCGACAGCTCCGATGCGGTCCGTCCCATCGCGCGGCGCAGACGGAGTTCCTCGACGAGTGTCTCGCGCCAGTCGTCGTCGACCCCGCCTATCATTCGCGCGAACACGTCGACGTTCTCGGCGACGGTCAGGTCTGGATAGAAGTTCGGCCGCTGGAAGCCACACCCCATTCGCTGGCTGGGCACCGAGAGCGTGCCACCGGAGGGGCGAGTCAGCCCGAGCATCACCCGGAAGAGCGTCGATTTGCCCGAGCCATTCGGACCGAGCAGGCAGTGAAACTGTCCACCACCGATTGTCAGCGAGACGCCGTCGACGGCCGTCACGTCGCCGTACACCTTCCGTATCTCGTCGAGTTCGATTGCCATCAGGCGCTCACCCGGTAGTAGACCGCCGACAGTTTGAGCACGACCAGCGTCGCGAGCGTGAACCCACCCAGCATGGTCAGCCAGTCGGTGAACAGCGACAGGTCGAGTCCCTTCAACATCGCACTCCGGGCGACAATCATCGTGTGGTGAGTCGGTAGCAGTCGGACCACCGTCTTGCGCAGCGTCGAGAAGTAGCCGACTGGATAGCCAAGTCCCGAGAAACCGATGACGCCCAGCAGCAGGACGACGTTGACGAACCGCCCCATTGTCGAGAATCGAAAGAGGACCATGACAGCCATGCTGAGCGCCGAGAGGAAGACGAACGTGAGCGCGAGCGCGAGAACGCTGCCCGGCGCGAGCACGTCGATGGAGTACTCCAGATAGTTCGACGCCGCCTGAAAGACCACGAGCGGAATCGCGAGGACGGCAGTGAAGTAGACGAGCTTCGCGCCGAGGACGGACTCCAATGATGCCTCTGCCCGAAGTCGGTCGATGACGGCACTCTCACGTGCGAGATTGTACGGGACGTACGTGAAGGCGACGAGGATGACAAAGAGCATCACCATAATCGAGAGCAGATACTCCGAGAGGGAGCTCTCGGGGGCGACCACCTCGCGCTGGACGGACACGTCTGCGGGGAGCGCCCGGTCTAACTGGAAGGCTGCGATGTTGCGGATTGCCTTCGAGGGTTCTTTGAACGGAACGACGCTCCCGTCGACGATAAACCGGAACGTGGCGTTGTTCTCGTTTTCGTCGGTTATGTTGGGTGGGACCGTCACGATGGCGTACACCGACTCTTTGCGGAGCATGTCCCGGGCGCGCTGCTCACTTTCGACGACCTGCGGGTCCGAGAACTGGACGAGCGACCCCTCGATAATCTTCATGTCGTTGTCGGTCACCTCCTCGTCCTGTGGGACGACGGCAACCGGTGCGTCCCGCGGGATGACGGTCTCGAAGGCGACGCTCGTGTAGGCGAAAAACGACGGCAGGAGAATGAGCAGGAAGACCAGCGCAAGCACGTTGTGTTTGCTCCAGTGGACTTCCTTGCGCAGGAGCGACCGTAGCGACATCGATCACCCCACCGTCCCGTGACAGCGCGGCAGTTTCGTCCCGGCGCATGCGCCAGTCGCCGCTGTCTCGACAGCAAACCGGGCAACGAAACGACAACGTACTGGCATCGAGCTAGTGGTGACCATCACGACAGCGCAGATATCTCTTGTGGATTCTGCAAACAAGTGGTGACGAGAGGTGGCGACGCGGCGGTCGGCCGGCGACAGAGAGAAATCCTTTTGCATGGGTCGCCAAACTGTCGAGTATGGACTGGCCACACGACCCCGACGGCGAGGAAGGCAGCGAAGGCCGCCGCAAGTACGGTCACGCGGTCCTCGCAAAGAAGGTTGACGAGGAAGAGGACTTCCCCTTCACTGCGGGAGAGTACGCCGAGCAGTACGGCGACCATCCCATCCGTATCGACTACGAGACCGTCGTCAGTGTCGACGAAATCTTCGACGGTATCGCGGACGACACCGAGTTCGAAGACTTCCCGGAGTTCCACAAGCGTGTCGGGACGGAACTGCGTGCGAAAGATTACTGGCCCTACCGTCTGGAACACGCCTGAAGCCGACCGGGTGTACCTGACCGAACAGCACGCGCAACGTTCGTTTTAGGGACCGCTCTCCTCGGAGTCGACAGCCTCGATACTCCCGATGTCTGGTGCCGGCCGCTCCGCTCGCACCGACTGGAGTTTACCCAGTACCACGGCAGCGACGTAGATGGCGACGGCAACGAGCACGATGACGCCACCGGCCGTCGCACCAACGTAGTAGGCGACCGTGATGCCCAGCACGATTGCCAGTTGGGAGAGGACGACGGCGACGAGTAGCGACTGCGTGAAACTCCTGGAGAGTTGTGTCGCGCCGGCGACGGGGACGACGAGCATCGCGGCGACGAGGATGACACCCATAATCTGCATCGCACCGACGACGACGAGCGCCGTCAGCATGACCATCACGCGATTGTACCACGCGACGGACAGTCCCGACACTTCTGCGGCTGTCTCGTCGAACGTGACGTAGAGCAACTGGTTACGGGTGACGCCAACGACGGTGGTAATGATGCCAAACAGGGCCAGCATGATGACGGCGTTCTCCCGGGAGACTGTCGAGAGGTTGCCGAAGAGATACTGGTTGACGCCGACGGCCAGCCCACCAGCGTTGAGGCTGATGAGCACGGTCCCGAGGGCAAAGCCAGTCGAGAGGACAATCGCCATCGACACGTCGTTGTACGCGTCGGTCACCTCGGAGATGAGTTCGATGAGCAGCGCCGCGATGACGGCGACGACGACCGCCGTCAGATATGGTGAGACACCGAGTTCGAGGACGCTGTTGAGAAACAGCCCGACCGCGACTCCGGCGAAGGCAGTGTGCGCCAGGGCGTCGCCGATGAGCGCTAGCTGACGGTGAACGAGGAAGGTGCCGATGAGTGGTGCGATGACGCCGATACATAGCCCGACCAGAATCGCCCGGTGCATGAACTGATACTGCAAGAGCCCAAGCCCAGTGAGGTCAGCGAGTGCGAACAGCAACTGCGACCAGAGTTCGAGCAGCCAGTACAGCGGTGCGAGCACGCCCGACTGGGCGACGACAGTCCCGGTCATTTCGAGACACCTCCGACGGGGACAGCCGTCCCGAAGGCACGCGCGAGGGCGTCACTGTCGACGAACTCTGCGGTCGGCCCGTCGAAGTACACCTCGCGGTTGAGACAGACGACGCGGCGGGCGTGCTCGGTGACCGCCCGCAAGTCGTGCTCGACGAGCAAAATCGTGATGCCGCGGTCGTTGAGCGCGTCGAGCAGTCCGTAGAACGCGTCGACCGACTCTGCGTCCACGCCGACGGTCGGTTCGTCGAGGACTAGCAACTCGGCTTCGCCCGCCAGCGCGCGAGCGATGAAGGCACGCTGGCGCTGGCCGCCGGAGAGTTGTGTAATCCGCCGGTCGGAGAAGTCGGCCATGCCAACTGTCCGGATTGCTTCGTCGACTATCTCCCAGTCCTCGGCGGAAAGCCAGCCAAAGCCGACGTGCGGGAAGCGTCCCATTTTGACCACTTCCCGAACAGTTATCGGCATCTCCTTGGCCGCGCTGGCTTGCTGGGCGACGTAGCCGAGGCGTCCGCCGTCGTCGAAGACGTGTGCTGGCTCGCCGAACAGTGACACGCTCCCGCGGTCCGGTTGCAGGAGCCCGAGAACGAGTTGCATCAGCGTCGATTTTCCCGACCCGTTCGGGCCGACGATGGCAGCGTACTCGCCGCTCTCGATTGTGAGTGAAATATCCTCGACGACCGGCGTTGTCGTGTACCCGAAGGTGACCTCGGAGAGGTCGATAACGCTCTCGCGTTGCTGCCTCCCGTCCTCGGCTGTACTCTTCTGTCTGCTTCCGTTCGTCATTGGTTCGCTCATTCGAAGTTCCGCCACGCTTTGTTCCAGCCGTCGGGACCGGCCTCTGCCGGCGGGACGTTCCCGAGAACGACTTCGAAGGTTGGCATGTTGATGTTGTACGCAATCTCCTCGTACCCCCACGCTGCGTCGACCCAGTCTTCGCGGACGCCAGCGTACGGCGTGACCGGATAGTATGCCTCGACGGCTGTCTCTGCGAGCAGTTGCTCGGCCGGCCGTCTCGTTTCGAAGACGCCAGCGCCGATGTATCTGATGTCGTTTTCATCGATAACGCGCTTTGCTTCCGTGATATCGTCGGGGCTCACGTCGCCGCTGGCTGCGAGATTCGTTACCAGTGGACGCATCTGAACCCCATACCGAGTGCCGATGTACTGGAAGGCGTTGTGTGCGGCCAACTGGACCACGTCACGGTCTGCGGCGTCGAATATCTCCTGATAGTCTGCGTCGATTCGCTCGAGTACGTCGCTCTTGTACGCCGACGCGTTGGCCCGGAAGGTATCTTCGTGGTCGGGTGCGAGCGTGACCAGGCCGTCTGTGATGTTGTCCACCGACTGCTTGGCGCGCTGCGGGTCGAGCCAGAAGTGCGGGTCTTTGCCGCGATTCGCCCCGACGCCTTCTTCGTCGGGGTCGAGACTTGCCGCGAGCGACTCCAGTTCGATACCCTTCCTGACGTTGATTCGCTGCGTGTCGATACCGTCGTCTTTCAACGTCTGAATCGTCCGGTCGGCCCAGGGCTGGAAATCCGTGCCGACGTGAATGAACGCGTCGGCCTCGATGATGTCCCGGGTGATGGACGTGTTCGGCTCCCAGCCGTGACCGTGGAGTCCCGTGGGAACCAGATTCCGCACCTCGACCGGCGTGTCCCGGGCGATGTTCCGCGCGAAGTCGTAGAAACTGAAAAACGATGCCACCGCTACTGGACCACCGTTCCCGGCTCCAGTCGTTGCGTCGCCAATACAACCAGCAAATCCAGAGACGGCGAGTCCACTCGTCGTCGCGAGGAAGGCCCGCCGCGACAGTCCATGGCTGTCGGACTGTAAGCGTGACTGAGTCATCCTAGTGGAAGAGTGCAGACCGCCCAAGTATATAATAGCTTTCTCCTAACTCTATTTTTAGACCAATCAAAAGAATGGTTGTGCGTGGAAAAACCAGTTGTACGACTCCAGTGTTGCTGATTTCCCGTTTGGAGAGGGTCGGTCGCCAACGTGTGGATATATCCAAAGACAAATGGCTGTAGATGCCGAACCGACCGCTATCGTGACAAACACGCAGGTCACTCACATCCAGATAGACAACTACGGCCCGTGGACAGTGACGCCGGAACCCCGCCGCGAGGTCGACCTGCAGACGCTGCAGTCGCGGCTCTTTGCTGACCTCTCGCAACTGGTCGGTAATCGCGACGGCTACGTTTTCTTCTCCCGGTTCGACAACATGATTGCGGTGACCAACGGTCTCACCGAGGCCGATCACGCGCTGATTCAAGAGTCGGTCGACAACCGCTATCCGGTGACGATGAGTCTCTCGGTGGCGACCGGTCGCTCACCGGTCGAAGCTCTCGGGACTGCCACGGAACAGCTGCAGGACGCTGGCAGCGCGCAGGACCAACACCGCCGCGAGATTCTCCGCGGACGACCCATCGACGAGCAGTTCCGGACGCCCGAGGACGTACAGATTGCACACTTCGACGTCAACGATGCCACCGGCAAGTACACCGACCAGCTCAACGAGTTCGACACCTTCATCCACATCGAACAGGGGTATGCAGAACTGATGCGCCACATGCGTCAGGCCCACGACGCTCTCTCTTTCTTTGTCGGCGGGGACAACGTCATCGCCATCTGTCCAGACATGGACGAGTCCGCGTATCACGAGGCTATCGACCATGTCAGCGATGCCGTCGACGTTGAACTGAAAGTGGGCGTTGGCCGTGGTGAAACCGCATCCGATGCCGGCATGGACGCCAAACACGCCCTCGAACAGTGCCGCGCGAACGGCAGTGACGTCGAAATAGGGTTCTGATTGGTGCTGGCGAAAACCCGCTGAGACCTTCGATTACAAACATACGACACAACCAGTCTTAAACGTACTGGAGATACCTTTTTCCCGGTTGTGAGACAACACCACACACATGAAGACAGAGGTCTCAGTGCGGGAGGTGATGGACCGAGAGTACGTCGGTGCGAACGAGTCAGACAACCTCGTCGAGACGGTCGAGTTGCTCCTCCGAGAAGAGGCAGAGACAGCAGTGGTCCTCCGTGGTAGTGAGCCGGTCGGCGTGTTGACTGAACGTGACGTGCTGGCACTCCTGGTCGAGGGACCGGACCCACAGACAGCGACCGTTGGTGACGCGATGACAGAGAGCGTACCGACCGTCTCGCCGGATACGTCACTGGATGCCGCGGCCGACCAGATGTCGACGCGGTCGGCCCGGCGACTCGTTGTCACGACTGGTGGCGAACCGCTCGGGCTCATCACAGAACACGACCTCCTGACGACCCGGACACACAGCCCGACGGCCGAACACGAGCAGGGAGGGACGGCAACGGTCGACGCGGGCGCAGGCACGGCACTTGCGGCCGAGGCCGAAACCGAAGCCGAGGACAA
>JAZKTK010000075.1:0-14615 GCA_036625595.1 Haloarculaceae archaeon
GGACCTGATTGACTGCCTCGGCGACGACAGGGTTGATTTTGCCGGGCATGATCGAGGAGCCGGGCTGGTTTTCGGGCTGGTCGATTTCGCCCAGTCCGTTTCGCGGTCCCGACGCAAGCAGTCGAAGGTCGTTTGCAATCTTGTTCAGCGACCCTGCGATGGTCCGGAGTGCACCGTGGGCTTCGCTCATCGCGTCGTGAGCGGCCTGGGCCTCGAAGTGGTTGTCCGCTTCGCGGAAGTCGACGCCCGTCTCCTCGCTCATGTACGCTGCCGCTTTGGCGGGGAACTCTGGATGGGTGTTCAGTCCCGTCCCGACAGCGGTCCCACCGAGTGCGAGTTCCTGCAGGTGGGGCAGGGCGTTCTCGGCGCGCTGGATACCCTTCTCGACCTGCGTTCGGTAGCCCGAGAACTCCTGGCCGAGCATGATGGGTGTCGCGTCCTGGAGGTGGGTTCGGCCGGTCTTGACCACGTCGTCGTACTCCTCGGCTTTGGCATCGAGGGAGTCGGCGAGCGTCTCCAGTGCGGGAAGGAGGTCCTTCTGGACTGCTTCGGCGCTGGCGACGTGCATCGCCGTCGGAATCACGTCGTTACTGGACTGCCCGTAGTTGACGTGGTCGTTCGGGTGAATCTCGCGGGTCCCGATTTCGCCGCCGTAGAGTTCGGTCGCGCGATTGGAGATGACCTCGTTTGCGTTCATGTTCGAGGACGTGCCAGAGCCAGTCTGGAACACGTCGACCGGGAACTGGTCGTCGTGTTCGCCGGCGATGACCTCGTCTGCGGCCTCGATGATACAATCGGCCTTCTCGTCTTCGACCAGGCCGAGTTCCTTGTTGGCCTGGGCCGCACCCTTCTTGACGACACCGAGGGCGCGAACGAATCGGCGACCGAAGGTGGCGTCGCTGATGGGAAAGTTCTGGATGGCGCGCTGTGTCTGTGCCCCCCAGTAAGCGTCCGCGGGCACCTGCATCTCTCCGAGACTGTCCTGTTCGGTTCGGAACTCGTCGCTCATACGTATCAACGTCGGCAGGCCGACGCGTAAAAGCCACCGATACCGTCGGAGTAACTGCGCGAGCAAAGTCCATCGAGCGGCATTTTCGGGTAGTTTGATATGCTGGGGAGGTGACTATTGAGATGGAGAAGTGATACTCATGAGTCAGGACAACCCCATCAACACGGTCTTCGAACTACAGCGACGAACACTCGAGCAGAGCCAGCAGGCACTCGAACAGTCCATCGAGTTCCAGAAGCGCCTCAACGAGGCCATCACCAGCGGCATGGAAGGCCAGGCCGAAGCTCAGCAACGAAGCGTCGAGGTGACCCAATCAGCACTGGAGAGCTATCTCGATACCATCGAGTCCAACGTTCCGGGCTCCGAATCCGGTGTTGCTCAGATTCGTGAGGCGATGGAAGAGCAGTTCAATGCCGTCGAGGAGGCCCAAGCAGAGGCTCAGGAGATGGCAGAGGAGGGTCTCGACGAGTACGAGAACCTCTCCGAACAGTACCTCGATGCACTCGGCGAGCAGATGGAGATGCTTCACGAGGCCCACGAAGACATGGAAACGCAGACCCAGGAGTTCCTCGACGACACCGAAGAGCGCCTCGAGGCGCTACAGGAGGAAGCCAACGAGCAGGTCCAGGAGCAAATCGAGCAGATTCAGGACCAGATGGCAGACCTCCGCTCGCAGGTCTCCGACGAGTAAGTCGGCAGCATTCTACCTTTTTTACGCGACGAGCGGCAGCGCTACCGACAGAGCGCAGTCAAGCCCAGTCGTCGAGTCCGGTCTGGACCAGTGACTCCTCGATACGCTCGAACCCCCGTGCCACCTCCTCCTCGTCAACCTCCCACTCGTCGGTGACGAACGCGCGGGCAGCGTCGACATCGGGGTTCAGATCGGTGTCGAACTCCGGGTCGTCGACGACAGCGGGGTCGAGAAACAGTTGCCGGATCCGGTCGGCGTTCTCGACGTGGTAGCCCTCTGCCTCGAAGACGGCCCAGAGGTCGCCGTGTTCGTGGACGAGCGAGACGGCCGTCTTCGGACCGACACCGGAGATTCCCTCGTTGAAGTCTGTCCCACAGAGGATTGCCACGTCGACCAGCTGTTCCCACGTCAGGTCGTGTCGTGCCAGCGTTTCGTCGAGGTCCATCAGTTCCGGATTGCCCTTGCTGGTAAGCTGACGCAAGGTTTGGGGCGCCCCGAACAGCAGTGCGTCGTAGTCCTCGGTCCCCGCGTAGTCGACCTGTCCCTTGCGGGCCATCACGGCGGCCTGTGCCTCGCCCTCGGCGGGCGCGTCGATGACGGGTACGTCAAGCAGGTCGAGTAGTTCGCGGGTCGTCTCGACGATAGTGTCGGTCAGTCGCTGCGTCCGGGATTCGAGCCGGGCAACCGCGACAGCATCGCCCTCCGCTCGGGCGTCTTCGAGCTGGTCTTCGTACTTCTCGCGTTGCTCGCGGCGGCTCTGGACCTCGTCGTCTTTCAGTTCCGTAACTGCACCGTCGAAGACGAACACGGGAGTCAGGTCGTGTTCGAAGAACTTCGGGAGTCCCTGAACGACACCGACGAGATTCGCGACTTCGGTGCCGTCGCTGGTCGTATACACGTCGTCGCTGGTCCACTTGACCGTCGTCGTCAGATAGCGGTACAGCCAGTTGTGTGCATCGACAGCGACGACCGACCCCGAGAGTTCGTCGAACGACACCTCCTCGATTGCCGCAAGTGAGCGAAGGTCCGCGTTTCCCATTGCCCGCTCTTGGACCGAGCGGGGCTTGAATCCCCCGACGGAGAGAGCAGTTGTCCCAGTGGCTGCAAGAGATGTCCGCCGTCAGGTTGACCAATCTGGGATACTGTATGCTATACTGGAGCATGAGTGACTCTGACAACACCAGCGAAGCGCTCCAGCGCGTTCGGGATACGTTCGAAAAAGCAGCGGACGAAGCCGAGGAGATGAGCGACAAGGCACGCGAAGAGGTTACAGATGCGATAGACGATTTAGAAGAGCGAATCGACAAACTCCGGAACCGAGACTGAGTCGAACTGTGTTCCGAACCAAGAGAAACGCTGAAAACGACCGCCCTCGAAAGCAGTCGACATGGGAGAGACAGGTGGTGTGCTAACGCGATTCAAGAACCCGGAATACACGGGTGAGAACCGGTGTCTACCGTGTACAGTAGTGAACGTACTCATCGCAGCGGTGGTGAGTGTTGCCGTGGGGGCAGCAGTAACAACGACCAGTTCGGTGACGACGGGTACCGCCATCGGTGGCGGGGTCTTCCTCGTGAGTGTCGCCGCGATTTATTTTCGGGGATACCTCGTTCCGGGAACGCCGGAGTTGACCAAGCGGTACTTCCCGCCGTGGCTGCTCTCGCTGTTCGGAAAGGGACCGGCAGCAGGGACAGCGTACGACAGCGACCTCGACCCAGAAGTGGCACTCCAGGAGGTCGGCGCACTCGAACCCTGCCCGGAGGGAGACGACCTCTGTCTCACGGAGACGTTCCGGGCCGACTGGAACGACGAGATAGACCGCATCAAAGCCGAGGACGTGAGCCGAGAGCGACTCCTGGACCTGCTGGACATCGACGAGGGGACCGTCGAGTTCGAGGAGTTCGGCGACGCGTTCCAGGCATCGGTCAACGAGCGCGTCGTCGGCAAGTGGGAGTCCGAGGCGGCGTTTCTGGCAGACCTCGGTGCCGCAAACGTCCTCGCAGAGCGCTATCGCAACTGGGAGCAACTACCCGTCCAGGAGCAGAGTCAACTGCTGAACGGTCTCCGGTTGTTCATCGACACCTGCCCGGAGTGTGGCGGAATCCCCGAGTTCGGGACCGACACCGTCGAGTCGTGTTGTTCGACCCACCAGGTCGCAGCCGTCTCGTGTGCGGACTGTGACGCGCGACTGTTCGAGTCACAACCGATGTAGCGCAGACTGGCGGGGGCATCAGACCGGTGGGTCGACTGTTTCGGGCGGTTCGTCTCTCGTCGAGAGAAACGCTGTTTCTGCGTCAGTGAGGTCACGTTCGCGATACCGGTCCAGTCCATCTTGATATCGGTCGTGGCTGGCGTCGTCCGGCGGGAACGCACAGACCAGTTCCGCGATGCCGGTCGTCTCGCCGGTGAAAGCGAACCCGGCACGGTAGGCGGCCTCGTAGGCGTAGGGGTTGTTGACAGCAATCGAGAGGCGGTCGTATCCCCGCTTGCGTGCGTGCTCGGAGAGAAATCGGAGTAGACGCGGACCGATGCCTTCTCCGCGGCAGTCACGCCGAACAGTGATGTAGCGACAGCGCAGTGTCGTCGCGTCTGTCCGGTCAGCGTCGAAGGCAACGGCTGCGAGGACGTCGCTGTCGTCTGGGCTGTCGTCAGGGTCGGAGCTAGTCGGGGGGTTGGCCCGCACCACGGCTTTGCCCGTTGTGGACATGACGAATTTCCCGGCGTAGCTAAACTGCTCGTGGTCGAGGCGAAGCGTCGGGCCGTCCTCGGGCCAGCCGAGCAGTGCAAACTCCATATGAGCTAGTTGTCCGCCAGCCCAAAGTGTCCACCGGCGGGCGTAGCGTTTAGGTGCCAGAGTCCGACGTGGGCATATGGCTGTGGGCGACGTTTCGACGTTCGACCGCTTCGCTCGACTCTACGACGCTGTGATGCCGACAGCAAAGCGGTCGAAACTACGTGCGGGGCTCGCTCGTGCAAAGCGGCCAGTCGAACGCGTCGTCGACGTTGGTGGCGGTCCAGGCCGTGCGGTGCGGGCAATCGATGCGGACTGTCGGGTGGTCGTCGACCCCGCACGCGGAATGCTCGTCCAGGCACGGACACACGATATCGAGGGGGTCTGTGCTGACGGCTCACGACTCCCGATTCGCACAGCGTCAGTCGACGCAGTCATCATTTCTGACGCACTCCACCACATCGCAGATCAACGTGGCGTCTTGCAGGAAGCCAGGCGAGTGGTGCGACCGGGCGGCGTACTCGTCATCCGGGAGTTCGACCCGACGACCCTCCGGGGGCGAGCGCTCGTCGTCGCCGAACAGCTCTGGGGGTTTGATTCGACCTTTTACAGTCCGACGGCACTCCGGGCAGAAATCGAGGCGGTCGGCCTGGACGGGCAGATTGTCGACCGTGGCTTCGATTACACAGTCGTCGGTGTGGCCCGACAGGAGAACGGGAACTCCAAGGCAGAGGAGTTCGACTGAGTAGGTATGAGCACGACCTCCTACTTCCGGTCACGGGTCGAGCCGACATCGCTCGCGGCCGGCTTGGTAGTCGGAGATGTCCTCGCGATAGCGACGTTCATCGCCGCCGGACGCCAGGAACACATGGGACAGCCCATCGGTGACCCTGTCGGATTTCTGGACTCGCTGGCGCCGTTTCTCATCGGCTGGGCAATCGCCGCACTTGTTGGTGGGCTGTACACACGCGACGCGGTCCTGACGCCGCGACGGGCAGTTAGCTGGGCACTCCCCGCGTGGGTTCTGGCGCTCCTGATTGGGATGGGGTTGCGTGCGTCGTCGCTGTTTACCGGAACTGCGGCACCGACGTTCGTACTCGTGACGTTCGTCGTCGGCGGAACGCTCCTCGTCGGCTGGCGGGCGCTCGCAGCAGTAATCGCGAGTAGAACGTAACGGCCGAGCGGAAGACGGTCGAATTCGTAGCGGGCGCCTTTGCCTGGACTTTGTTCAGAGTGGACTGGTACCAGTGGCAGCGACCCCGTCTGGGCGCCTTCACTCAGCGCAGGTCGTCAGCTGTGACCATGGCGGTCGACTGAATCCACGCCTGGTGGTTCTCCCGGTCGTAGATTACGAACTCCTCGTCACCGATGTTCAACTCGGCGTACCGGGTAGTCTGGTCACCGTCTGCGGCTCGGTCGTCGGTTTCGTCAGTTGCGTTCGTGGTCATGGATGTCCAGTGGTCTGGCCGGAGGTCGTTGCTGTTTCTCCATGACAACGTCACCCACAATACCAAATAAGTACTCCCCCGCAATTATCGTCTTTGAAAACTGATTCGGGGTTTGGTCTCGCGTCTGTCCCGTCCGGGTATGTGATGCTATCAGATTCGAAAGTAGTCGATTTACCACTGAGTTCGGTCCCCCGCCACCGACGACTGTAGAACTGGTCAGGCGATGGCGCTTGGACACACCCGACAGTCACTCAAGATAATCTTCATAAGTTATGAGTGGTTATTCTGATTATTCAGAGTAAATATCTGGTGCCTACAATGAATTGTATTCAGTGCCTATGGGAAACACTTATATCACAATCGTTCATTTGGTATACTGTGCCATGGTTGAGTACTACGACTACATTCTCGGGCTGATTCCGCTGACGATAGTCGGGGTCACCGGTCTGCTCTCGCTGGCAGGGATTGCCACGTCGCTCGCCATTTTCGCCGGTGGCGGGCTCACCCTGCCGCTGGTCGGCCACGCGCTGTTCGTCCGCGCACCCGCCCAACGACCCGCACAGTCCACCGCGGGGACCGACTCCGCGGCGCGAACCGACGGTCCCACTGCCGCAGCCGATTGACGGTCGGGGTCGCAGTTTTCAAGAGTCGACGCCTGCTACCGGTCGGTATGTCACCTGATGTCGAGACACTGTTTCTGACGAGTGACGAGCTGGCGGAGCTCGCAACACCAGCCGAGTACGTCGCCGCCGTCCGTGAGGGGTACCGGCAGCGAGGCAACGGCGCACCAGCCGAGCCACGGACGCGCCTCGACAGTGCCGACCCGCCGGGCTTTCTGACCGGCTACTTCGCGATACTCCCGGAGACTGGCGCCATGGGCGGCTACAACTACGCCGCCGGGTTCGGTGCACGGGACGCACACTTCTTTCTCCCGCTGTTCGACGCCCAGAGTGGCGAACCGCTCGCACTCATGGATGGCGCGAGTATGAACCCCTCGAAAACCGGCGCAGCAGGCGGGGTGGCTATCGACGAACTCGCTC
Organism: Haloarculaceae archaeon; assembly: GCA_036625595.1. Lineage (GTDB taxonomy): Archaea > Halobacteriota > Halobacteria > Halobacteriales > Haloarculaceae > Salinibaculum. Next base: position 6,920 of record JAZKTK010000075.1, read on the forward strand.
GCGATGACGCGACAGACCTGGCGCTCATCGGCAGCGGGTCACAGGCGCGCGGACAGTTGCTCGCGGCTGCGACAGTTCGTGACCTCGACACCGTCTCGGTGTTCTCACCGACAGCCGAGAGCAGAGTGTCGTTCGCCGAGTCGATGGACGACCGTCTTGAAACCAGTGTCGCTGCCGTCGACTCCGTGGAAACCGCTATCGAAGGGGCAGACATCGTCATCACGGCAACGACAGCAAGTGAGCCGGTGTTCGACGGAGAGTTGCTCGACCCGGGGACCCACGTCACCGCGATGGGGCAGTACGACCGGCAGAAACGTGAAATCGACGCGACGACGGTCGCCCGGTCGACGTACGTCCCCGACCTCCGGGCGCGCATCGACAAAGACGCAGGAGCCTACATTCAGGCGCGCGAGGAAGGTGCCATCGACGAGGACCACGTCCATGCGGAACTGGGCGAAGTCGTCGCAGGCGTCGCCGACGGCCGTACCAGCGACGAGGAGATTACGGTGTTCGATAGCGGCGGAACGGGTATCGAGACGGTCGCTGCAGCGCACATGCTCTACGAGAAGGCACGCAAAGCGGGGCTGGGAACGACCCTGCCGTTCTCGCCGGCGAGCGATGCGATGCCCAGCCACTAACAGTCAGAAGAAACCGGCGAGGCCGAGCGCTTCGAACAGTGGAATCCCACTCAGAACGGCACCGAGAAGGTAGCCGGTGATTGCCCCACCGTTCAACAGGGGAAGGCCCGCGTGCGCGCGGCCTTTCAACACCATCCACAGCAGTACGACGAGCCCGACGAGCGTCCCAACCATTGCCGTTCCAGCGGGGAGTGGAATCGAGAGCCCAAGCAGCGTGAGCGTCGGGACGCCGGTGACGAAGAAGGCTGCGCTGGCAACGAGCACCGTCGGAATCACGGCGTCACCCAATCCGATGAAGAGTGCGTCCCGGTCACCGATTTCGTGGTCGTCGTCCGTGGTCTCGGTCTCGTCGTCAGCCTCCGCAGTCGCTTCGTCTGCCTCCCCGTTCTCGTCGTCTGCAGAGCCGCCAGCGGACATATCCGCCTCGAGGAACGAGTAGGACAGCGAGAGCGGAATGACGAGCACGATGGGGACGCGCATTTCCATAACGCCGGAGGCGAGCGTGAGCATGTGTTCGGTGCCGTACACACTGATTGCGTCGTAGACGGCGAGCACCGACAGCAACACGAGCGCGGGGAGAATCCCGAAGTTGATGCCAAAGATACCGGCGGCACCGATACCCATCAGGATACCTGCGGCGTCGATGACGTACCACTCCGGATAGAACCAGAGTGCGAGACCGAGCACTGCGGCCATTCCGACCGCGATAGCGGGGATGGCGGCGCCCCCGACGGAAACCGTTATCGGTGGGAGGAGCACCTGGAAGACGTAGAAGGCAACGTACGCCCCGGAGAAGACGACGAATCCGCGGAGGAGGATATCCACGTCGAGTTTTATCGCGGCGAGCATCAGGGCAGTGGCGACCAGAATCGCACCGATGTAGACGAGGCTGTTTGTCGGGTCGGAGGTGTCCTCGACGAACTGGTAGTTCTGTGCCTTGAACGGTTCGACGATGGCGAGTGCGCCGAGTTGCACGACGAGGAAGATACCTACGATTGCCCCACTCGCGAGAAACGCGCGCCGGCGCTGGTCCATACTCGGCTACTCGACTGAGAGCGGTTTCAGGGTTTCGACAGCCAATCAACCAGCCTCAGGAGCCGTCGCGGGCGTAGACTTTCGACCCGACGAGGGCAGCGATGCGAACATCGTCGTCGGGCGAAACAGCGACGTACGGCCGGTCGACCGGCCCGAACACGTCGACGACCCGTCCGACGTCGGTCAGTGACTCGTCGACGACGCTCGTCCCGATGTCGGGCATCGAATCGTCCGGACTCCGGACGACGACGACACCCTGCGCCGTTCGGACCACTTCACCGAGGCGCTTCATCCGCGGATGACGTCGAGATAGGCCGCGACAGCCCCGAGGAGGTCGGTCTTGCTCGCGTCGTCGGCACCCTTGACGAGAACGCGCCCGCGTGGTTCGTACTCGCGGGGATAGGTCTTGTCACGCTCGATGACGGCGTCGTATCCCACCTGCTGGACCGCCTGTGCGATTTCGTCGACGGTCGGCTCAGAGACTGCGAGTTGCTTCGACACCCGTCGCCCCTCGCTCCGGGTACAGTCCGCATCGAGAAAGGCCGGCCAGATAACGTTCTCGACCATACCGTCGCTGGGTGACGGCGATACAAACCTCTTTCCTGTCACTCCGAGTCGAGCACCGCCAACGCGGCCTCGCCGACGGACAGTTCCCGCCGACCGCGGTCGTCCTCCGTGACGACGACGCCATCTGAGAAATCGGGATTGCCGTCGTCGTCGAAGAGCGCAGCAGGTTTTGTCCCGATACGGGTCGCATCGCCGACCGACAGCATGGCCTCCCGCTGAGCATCCTCGCGACTGCCCGTCCCGAGGTCGACGAAATCGATACCCTCCTGACGCGCACGGACGCGCTCGGCAAGGCGTTCGCCCGTCTCGCTTGCCCGCTCGGAATCGTAGAGGAACTCGATGACGCGCACGGGAGAGTGTTAGTCGCTCCCGACAAAGTCCCACTGGTCTGTCTCGGCTCGGGGCACATATTGAAACCGCCGGGGTTGGTAGCGCGAATATGGTTGACCACGACGACAGTGATGCCGACAACGACGCGTTCGAATCACTACCGGAGGACCCGGTAGACGTTCCGTCAGTGACCTGTTCGCGATGTGGGCGCTCGTGGGAGTTGGACTACGAACTCGACGACCTGAAGGTCGGAAACCGCGCGCTCGAACGGTTCGCACTCGACCACCGCCGACACACTGGCCACTTCCCCGACGACGTGACCCCGTGGATTGCTGACTGCCGCAACTGCCCCGACGAAGAGCTGTTCCTCTCGGAGCAACCAGCGCGACGCTGGGCCGAGACACACGCCCGACACACCCGCCACGGTGTGAGTCTCCAGTCACCAACCGACCAGACCGAAGAAGTAGTCCGGGACGCGGAGTAAGTGCTCTCGGCGGCACATTATGGCCACTCGTTTATATGAAGACCAACCGTCAGTAACGGTATGGCAGCGAATCCCAGTTTCGAGTTTCACGTCAACGACGATGCAGTTCTCGGGGACAGGTTGCTGGTCGGTTACGCTAGTCCAGGGATGGCGAGTCTCATCGCCTCCGATTACCTCGTTACCGAAGGACAGACGACACAGGCCGGATACGTGCGAGTCCACGACTTGCCGACCATCACTCCCTTCAACGAAGGCGTTCCCCGGTATCCGAGTCGTCTCTACACGAACGAGTCAGGACCGACCATGGTCGTCAGTGAACGCTTCTTGCCGCTCGAAATCGGAGACAAGTTCGCCGAGGCAATCGGCCAATTAGCGAGCGACCACGGTATCGAGGAGATAACTATCCTCTACGGCATCCCGTACCCGCACGGTCCCGAAGACCACGCTGTCTTCTCTATCGCAACCGAGGACTACCCGCTTTCGACACTCGAAGACGCCGGTGTCAAGCGGCTCAGCGGCGGCTTCCTCGATGGTGTGCCCGGGACGCTCTTGCAAGACGGTATCGGCTCAGATGCACTGAAAACCGGCGTGTACGTGACGCCATCCCATCCACCAGGTCCAGATTTCGATGCCGCACTGCGTCTCCTCGAAGCCGTCGACCACCACTTCGACGTGCGGATTGACACGACACAGTTAGAGGCACAATCCGAGGAGTTCCACCGCTACTACGAAGAACTCGCGACGCGTATCGAGGCCGAAAACGAGGACCGCGACTTCCCAGAAGACCGGATGTATATGTAACCAGAGATTTACGAACCGGCGAAGATGTTACAATAAACACACTTCAACCGAAGGAAGCCCGCCCGAACTCCTGATAGCGACCCAAAATCAGTCGAGTGCCACGCGGACAGTTCCGTCACCGGAGACGAGGACGCCGGTTCCAGCGTACTCGAAGGTGACCTCGAACGAATCCGACTCCGAATCCTGCAGGATAGTATCGAGCGCATCAGCGTCGATTGCGTACTGGAGCGTGTCGAGATTCGTCGGTTCAGTATCTGTTGCTACAGATACAGTTTCGACGACGGCGGTGCTCGGATGTGTCGCTGACCAATCGTAGGTCTGACTGACCGTCCCCGTTGTAGAAGTCGTCTCTGCACCAACGGCCGATTCATTGTCCACCATTGTAATACCCAAAATTGCTACGTCGGTGGTTATAATACTGTTGTATTTATCTTATGATATATAGGCTAAAATAACTCTCTCGTCACGATTGGGAGTAGTCACGGAGTATACAGCACTCTACCACCACATTTGCTTTTTGATAACTAAGAGGGAATTATGCTGTATCTTTCTAAACTCATGAGTCAACAACAACATGAATAGACAAGCAATTCGAACACGAAAGCAATCAGCACCACCCAGCACAGTCTCACGGCAGACTCGAACGTGACTGTCGAGAGTCCGCTCGACTACGAGGAGGAAAATAGACACTGACTGGATAGGTTACGTGAGTCGCAGCCTACTCAACGAAAAGAAGAGTCAGATTGTCACATGGCAGGGTAGTAAGAAGGGGTACAGAGTTGTTTCACCGAGGTTACCAGCTAGCCAAGCATTCGCAGTCAGCAAACATGATAGGTTTAGTATGTCTGAGGGATTTTACGTCGCAGTAGGATGCAACTAGCGGTCCGAAATACGTTGTCGGTACCCCAATCATTTGAGCTTTGATACGGTATTTTCGCAGCAGATGGTTATCATATTTTCGACAATACCGCCCGATAAGGGATAGTTGATTGAATTATAAGGAGCCTTCTACGCTGAACGGTTCTCTCGGTTTAATACCGACTGCAGCGGTGACAAAACCGACGTTAGCGATTACGGAGTGATACAATGGATATGGATAATCCGACAGCGGAGAGGTGGTTGAGTGCCCACCGCGAGCACGTAAACAACGAGGGCGAGGTCGAGTTCGACGTTTTCGTCCGCTCTCTCTCACCACCGCTCGGTGTACGCCAGCGGCAAGAACAACTTTTCAGTCAACTACAGGACCTCCAGTCTGCAGGCCACATCGACTCGTATCGCGTCAACCTCTGGGGCGGTGGTGTCTGTCTGTGCGACGTCTGTTCGGGGACCAGCGTCGCGGAGTCGATGCTCGACAACGTCGAAGAGTTCGAGCAGTGGGCAACCAAGCAAGAAGACGTGACACTCCCCTTCGAGCGACACAGCATTGACTCTGCCATGCTCGGTCGGACCAGCAATGAACTGGTCGTCCCTTCAATGTGTCTGAGCGTCAGAGTTGACACAGAGGTCTGTGGGGTGTTCCCGTGTACGGTCGGTGACGAGTCTATCAGTGTCACTGACTACGTCGAGGCGATAGTCAGCGGGGAGATAACGGACCAGGAACAAGCCGACAATCGCGACCCGATTGCGCAGCTCTGATTCTGTCGCAATCGGAAAGTAAACTCCAGGTACCCACGGTAACGGAAGGCTGGAAATCCAAACCCGACCCATAACAAAGGCAAAACCTCCGGTAACGGAGTAATATGCTATCACAACCAGCGTCCAGCCGAACAGCCTTCGGGTGCCTGTGCGGTACTAGTAGTGATGGGCCGGCGGGAGCGTGGTAACGATGTGTGGTATCACCGGGTGTGTCGGTCGCGAACAGACGACTGACGACCTTCTAGCGGGGCTGCGAAACCTCGAATACCGGGGGTACGACTCCGCCGGACTCGCCGTACAGAACGGAGAGGGCGTCGCCGTGTTCAAACGTAGCGGAGAGGTATCCAATCTCTGTGAGAGCGTTCGCGGCACGCATCTCTCGGGTGCGGCAGGAATCGGCCACACTCGCTGGAGCACGCACGGGCCGCCTACCGACGCCAACGCCCATCCACACACTGACTGTCAAAACCAGGTTGCCGTGGTTCACAACGGCATCATCGAGAACCACCACGAGCTACGGACTGAGCTGCGCGACCGCGGTCACGAGCTCGACAGCGATACTGACACCGAAGTCATCCCACATCTCGTTGCTGAGTTCCTGCCGGAAGCGGCCTCAACCGAGGACGCCTTTCGGAGCGCAATTGCCCGGCTGGACGGAAGCTACGCGATTGCAATGCTCGTCGAGGGCGAAGACGTAATCTACGCCGCCCGCGATGGGTCGCCACTCGTACTCGGTATCGACGACGGCGCGCACTTTCTGGCCAGTGACGTCCCCGCCTTCCTCGAATTTACCGACCGCGTTATCTACCTCGAAGACGGTGACGTAGCCAAACTGACCACTGACGAAATCGAGATTACGGATGTCGAGGGCAACAGTGTCGAACGGTCGGTTCAAACTGTCGACTGGGTTCCCGAAGACGCGAAGAAAGGTGAGTACGACCACTTCATGCACAAGGAAATCCACGAGCAGCCGACGGCCCTTCGCCAGGCAATCCGCGGCCGCGTCGACCCTGACACGGGCGAGGTCACGCTGGAGGATTTCCCCAAGGGCTCCTTCGAGGGGATCGATGCGGTACAGTTCGTCGCCTGTGGCACGTCGTATCACGCGGGCCTCTACGCCGCGGAGGTGCTGACCGAACGCGGCATGAGGACCACAGTCCACCGTGCCAGCGAGTTCGTGGTCAACCCGCCACCGGCCGACGACGGCACGCTCGTCGTCGGTGTCACGCAAAGTGGCGAGACGGCAGATACGCTCGCCGCACTCGACGATGCCATCGAGCGTGGTATCCGAACGCTCGCGGTCACGAACGTTGTCGGGTCGACGGCCGCCCGAACGTGTGACGATGCGCTGTTCATCCGTGCTGGACCGGAGATCGGCGTCGCTGCGACCAAGACGTTCTCCTCACAGATTGCGACGCTCCTCTGTCTCACTCGTGCGCTCGTCCGCGACACCATGGATGGGGCAGACCACGACGCTGAACTCTTTCGGGCACTCCACGCACTGCCCAACAAAGTCGAGCACGTTCTGAAAACGTCGCGAGCCCAGCAGGTAGCCCAACGTTACCAGACAAGTGACGCACACTTTTTCATCGGTCGACACACCGCGCAGGCCGTCGCTCAGGAAGCGGCACTGAAACTCAAAGAAATTTCCTACGAACACGCGGAGGGCTTTCCAGCAGGCGAACTGAAACACGGCCCGCTGGCACTTGTGACGCCCGAAACCCCGATATTCGCTATCGCAACCGGTCGAAACGACGAAAAGCTTCGAAGTAACGTCGAAGAGGCCCGCGCACGCAAGGCCCCGGTCATCGCCGTGGCAGCGGCCGACTCGCCGGTCAGTAGCGTCGCAGACGACCATCTCACGATACCATCGACGCATCCCGACCTGGCCGGCGTCCTCGCAAACGTGCAGCTACAACTGCTCTCCTATCAAGTCGCGTCGTTACTCAACCGCCCTATCGATAAACCACGGAACCTCGCCAAGAGCGTTACCGTCGAATGACATCCTCCGCGCCGTGAACGGCGCGGTTTCCTCCGTGGGAGTCTCAACCGGTCTAAGATTCCCCGGAGGCAACATTCCCGTCACGGTGAACGGTACTCGGGTCTGTGCGCTGTTCTTTGGGACTTTCGTGAGAGCATGGTAACTCCGACCATTCGTGGTCGTCCCACTCGAACCGCACGGGCCGTGCCATCGGCCTGACTGCCT
>JAZKTK010000011.1:0-49497 GCA_036625595.1 Haloarculaceae archaeon
ACGCTATCGAGCAGTGTGTCGCGGTCGGCGCTGTCGTCGTCGCCGACCAGCGCCAGGTGGCCCATCTTCCGCAGGTTGTAGACCTCCCGTTTGCCGTACCAGTGGAAGCCGAGTCTCTCAGTGGCGAGTGCGTCCTCGACACCCGACAGCGATGCTGACTGGCGCTTTTCGACATCACCGAGGATGTTCGCCGAGACGGTCGGGTCACGCTGCTCGGTCGTCCCAAGCGGGAGTCCGGTGACTGCGCGGGCGTGTTGCTCGAACTGTGAGGTGTGACACCCTTCGATTGTCCAGTGGCCGGAGTTGTGTGGCCGGGGCGCGATTTCGTTGAGCAGGATGTCGCCGTCGGTCGTCTCGAACAGTTCGATGCCGAAGACGCCGCGGCCGTCCATCACATCGAGGACATCGTGTGCAACATCTCGTGCGCGCTCGCGCGTGTCCTCGTCGGTTCGCGCCGGTGACACTGTCTCGCGGAGAATCTCCTCGCGGTGAATCGTCTCGGTGACGGGAAACGTGTCCCGTTCGCCGTCGCCGCGACAGCCCATCACGGCGAGTTCGCGCTCGAAGTCGACGAACGCCTCGACCATCGCCGGCCCGTCGATAGCCTCGAAGGCCGACTCGACATCGTCTGGAGACTCCACGGGGACGTTTCCGCGTCCGTCGTAGCCGCCCTCTCGAGCTTTCAACATCGCGGGGTAGCCCAGGTCGTCGAGTGCCAACCGGAGGTCTGCGGCCGAGTCGACGCGGCGATAGTCGGGTACTGGAACGCCAGCATCACTGAGGCGGTCTTTCTGGACGAGTTTGTCCTGAATCGTCCGCAGCGTCTCCGGATGGGGGTGAACTGGCGTCCCCGTCTCCTCGCTGACCCGTTCGAGCGCGTCGGGGTCCGCGAGTTCGATTTCGAAGGTGAGATAATCGGACTGCTCGGCGACGGCACGGATGGTCTCCGCATCGTCGAAGTCGCCGACGACCTGCTCGCTGGCAACGGGTGCGGCCGGTGCGTCGGGCGTCGGGTCAGAGACGACCAGGTCGATACCGAGCGGCGTGGCGGCTTCACCCAGCATCCGACCGAGTTGGCCGCCGCCGACGACGCCGAGCGTCGTCCCTGGCGAGGTCAGTGGCATACCGCGGCGTTCCCCACCGAACGCTATAAGGGTTGTTTCATCGGGTGAGTAGCGAGTGTGCTCTCGCCTGCTACGGAGCCGTCCAGCCCGGCACGTCAGCGACGTAGTCCTCGTGGACGTAGAACCTGACCGGGTGTGCGCCCCGATAGAAGTTGAAGGTGCGCGCTGTGTAGTTCGCTTCGAGCAGGTCTGTCGGCACCGACGGGTCGTCGGGCTGGGTGATAATCATCGGCGGCGCATCAGTCTGGACGTGCTCGGTGAGCCGCTCCGGCTGCTCGACACAAGTCACGTTCGTGTCGGCCGTCCCGAAGTACCACGGGAGCGGTAGCGTACTGGTCCAGGCGCTCCCGACACACGTCGGCTTCTTGTACCAGTACGATTCGTCGCCGATGAGTTCGTACCGCGTCGAGTGGTTCTCGTCGAGATAGATGACCACGTCTGTCCCCTCCCCGTCGCTGACGGCACCGAGTGCGGTGAACGCATCGCGTGCGTCGGCTTCTGGCTGTGCGAACTGGACGAGTTCGTTGTTCTCAGAGGTGGTATCAGTGTACGATGTGGTGACGGTAGTGGCCGCGACTTGCACACTGAGCAACAACATCACGACGACGACGATGAACACGCCGGCGGTGTCTCGATTGGCCGCGGCCTGCTTTCCCCACCGGTAGAGTCGCCCTGCACCGACCGCGGCGGGAACCATCATCGGGAGAATGAGGTGAATCGTGAGCCACTTGCCGGTGCCCGGGTCGTTTTTCAGCGAATAGCCGACGAGCGACGCCAGCCCACAATAGGCCATGAACATCACCAGATTCCGCGGGTTCTCGGTCCCGTACCGCTCCCAGACGAACCCGAGTATTGCGAGCGTCCCCACGGTCAGGGCCCCGTTCCGAATCGCGTCGAGTTCTGCGCCGAGCGTCGAGACGTACCGCTCGAGAAACGAGGTGTCCTCCCCACCGCTGCTGACGCTTCCCCACTGGCCGATTGCCTCCGAGAAGGCGCCTTCGACGGTATCGAGCGCGAAACCGGGGAACTGGAGCGGTCGACCGAGCGCCTGCCACAGCCCCGACTCACCAGCAGCAGCAGCCACGGGCGGGTTGACGATGCCGTCTATTCCGGCCCCGCGGTCCGCGTAGAAGAAGACGAGAAGCAGGAACGCGACGACGGAGATACCAACGACGTGGACCGCCAGTCGGCCGACCGTCCGGCCGACCCCGCGGGGGTTCTCCCAGCGCTCGAAGAGCACGTCCACGCCCTTGAACGGCACGAGCGCAATCGTATACACGTCACCGAGGAATCGACCGACACGGGACTGTCTGATTCGGCCGAACCCAGTTTTGAACCCGCGTGGCGGGAAGAGCGCGTGGTCGACCAGCAGGCCCGTCGCGCCAACCCACGTCAGCAGGTAGACCAGCCCGTTCTCTTTCGTGGTCAGCCCGAGCGCGACGAGCGCGCCGGCAGCGTAGAGATAGCGGAACCGGCGGGTGTCGTAGTACCTGACGATGAACCCGAAGCCGGCGAACATGAAGCCGGCGAGCAGAATGTCGCTGCGGAGGAACCGTGAGTAGTAGACGAAGATAGCGTTGCAGGCAAGAAAGAGCGCGAGCGCGACGACTTCGCTTTTCCGGAGGTGCTCCCGGTAGAGGTACGCCGACGCGGGGAGGAGGCCGCCGACGACTGCGACGGGGAGGCGCGCGAGGAAGTCACTCGCGCCGACGGCGTCGACGAGCCAGGCGTTGACCAGTTGAATGAACGGGCCGTGGACGATAGGGCGGTAGGTGAAGTGGCCGCTGTCGATGTAGTACAGCGACCAGTAGGCGACGCGCGCCTCGTCGAAATGGAAGGGGCGCGTCCCAAGTCCGACGAGGCGGACAGCGAGTGCGAGGGCGGTAATCACGAGGAGAGTCTGGACCAGCGAGACAGAGCTGAACAGCCGTTTGGCCGTAGACAGAGCCTCTGACCGTTCAGCACTGGTTTCCTGACCGGAGCCGTCAGGGCGACGCGCCGACATACGCGGACAGGCGAGCGGGACCGTTAGAATGGTTACGGTTGCCGGTGGCCGCCGTCAGCCGTGTTGAGAACGGTACTTCTTTTAGCGCACGACACCCCGGCTGCAATATGGTACAGCTCGGACTGGTCGTCGCCCAGTTCAACAAGGACCGGCCAATCACCCACGAGATGGCCGAACACGCCCGCGAAGCAGCCAGCGAGCGCGACGCCGACATCGTCGAGACCCTGGAAGTCCCGGGGTCGTACGACACGCCACTGGCGGCGGACCGGCTGGCACGGCGCGACGATATCGATGCCGTGGCCGTTATCGGTGCGATCGTAACCGGTGACACCGACCACGACCAGGTCATCGGAGACGCCGCCGCACAGGCGTTGACCGAGGTCAGTCTCGACCGGGACACGCCGGTGACGCTGGGTATCATCGGTCCGGGTATGAGCCAGGACGAGGCCGCAGCGCGCATCGACCACGGTGCGACAGCCGTCAACAGTGCAGTCGAAATGGTACACGAACTCGAATCATGACACTCAATTTCACAGACCGCGTCACACGCGTCGAACCGAGCGCAACGCTCGCAATCAGTAACAAGGCATCGGAGCTCGAAGCCGAGGGCATCGATGTCGTCGACCTCAGCGTCGGCGAACCCGACTTCGACACGCCACAGAACATCAAAGACGCCGCCGAGGACGCCCTCGAAGCGGGCAAGACCGGCTACACGCCATCGCAGGGCATTCCCGAACTCCGCGAGGCCATCGCCGAGGACCTCCACGAGCGCGGCCTCGACCAGTACGGTCCCGAGAACATCATGGTCACGCCTGGCGCCAAGCAGGCCCTCTTCGAGGTATTCCAGACGCTCATCCAGGACGGCGACGAAGTCGTCTTGCTCGACCCCGCGTGGGTCTCCTACGAGGCGATGGCCAAAATCGCCGGGGCCGACCTCACCCGCATCGACACAGCGCAGTACGACTTCCGGCTAGAAGACGCCCTCGGTGACCTCCGCGGTGCCGTCACCGACGACACCGACATGCTCGTGCTCAACACGCCGGGCAACCCCCACGGTGCAGTTTACTCCGAGACGGCACTGGAAGGCGTTCGCGACATGGCAGTCAACCACGACGTGACGGTCATCTCCGACGAGATCTACGACCAGATTCTCTACGACGACGTCTCCTTTACCAGTCTCGGCACGCTGGAAGGGATGCGCGACCGGACCATCACGGTCAACGGCTTCTCGAAGTCCTACGCGATGACCGGCTGGCGACTCGGCTACTTCGCCGGTCCCGAGGAACTGGTCGATCAGGCCGGGAAGGTCCACGGCCACTCCGTCTCCTGTGCAGTTAATTTCGTCCAGCACGCCGGCATCGAGGCGCTGGAAAATACCGACGACGCCATCGACGAGATGGTCGCCGCCTTCGAAGAGCGTCGGGACCTGCTCGTCGAGAAATTCGAACAGCGGGGCAAACAGATTGCCACGCCACAGGGAGCGTTCTACATGATGCTGCCTGTCGACGACGACGACCAGGCCTGGTGCGAGCAGGCTATCGAGGATGCTCACGTCGCCACCGTCCCGGGGAGCGCCTTCGGGACGCCCGGCTACGCACGGATTTCCTACGCGAACAGCACGGAGCGACTCGAAGAAGCCGTCGAGCGACTCGACGACGAAGACCTGCTCTAGGCGCGTTCGTCGAGGATTTTGTCGATAATCCGTCCCGTCGAGAGCAGTTCGTCCGATTCCGGTTCGCGCCCGGACGACCGAACGACCTCACAGTCGATACCGCGTTCGGCGAGTGCAGCCTCGATACCAGCAGCGTCGTGGTGCTGGTCGTGACCGAGCGCGATAACTGACGGCTCGATTTCTTCGATCGGGACGAAGATATCGTCGGGGTGACCGAGCCGAGCGTGGTCGACTGGCTTCAGGGCCTCGACCATCTCGACGCGCTGTGGCCCGGAGATAATCGGCGACGGTTTGTGCGTGACGTTCTCCGAGCGGGCGACGATGACGTGGAGTTCTTCACCCATCGACGCCGCATCCCTGAGATAGTGGACGTGACCGGGGTGGAGGATATCGAACGTTCCCTGTGCGACGACCCGGTCCATTACGACCACCGGTCCTCCTCTGTCTCGCCGCGGAGTTCGCGGTCGATATCTTCCTGTGTGATGTCGAAGAACTCCTCCTCGGGCGGGTCAACGTCGAGGACCGGCAGGTCGATTACCTCGCCCTCGCGGTCGAATGCCCGCCAGTCAGTCCGACCGTACGGCGCGCCGACGATGATGTGAACCTTGTTCCGGCCGAACGTCGCGAGGTCTGCATCGCTCGGACGTAAAACGCCGTTTGGATGTGAGTGAATCGACCCGGATGCGCTCAAATCGTTCGGCACCATGTTCGTATTGAACGACGCACTGACCGGGTTACTCTCGGTTCCGGGAACGACGAGCACCTCGGTGAGAACCGTGCCGTCCTCGTCTAGACCGACGGTACTCGCGTCCTCGCCCCGGAGCAGTCCCATGTACTCGTTCGGGTGGGCCTCTTCAGAGGCCGCCAGGGCGAACTCGAGTGCGGATTCCGCGATGCCGAGAATCTCGCCCGAGCGGAACAATCCCATACACGTCGCTCGGTCCCGGGACTTTCTAAGCGTTCCGCTCGCGCGCCGACGCGTATCGAAGCTTAAAAACGCACCTACGCCGAAGGGATTTCCATGTCTTCACCGAACGGTACCGGGAACGCCGGTGCCACGGCCTCCGAACAGGCCACTGTCTACGACCTCGCTGCGGATTGCACGCTCGACGACCTCGAAGAGGGCGAACGCTACCACGCCACAGTAAACGGCGTCATGGACTACGGTGTCTTTGTCGACGTTTCGGACCAGGTCTCCGGACTCGTCCACAGTTCGAATCTCATCGGCTCGTACGACGTGGGCGACGAACTGGTCGTCGAACTCACCGAAATTCTGGCAGACGGCGACGTGAGTTTCGCCGAAGTCCAACTCGCCGAGTTCGAGACCGAGAGCGTCGGTCACGGCAGCGACGTTGCTGCTGCGGACGTATCCGACGCGACCGGCGAAACAGTCCACTTCGACGGACAGGTCGTCCAGATAAAGCAGACCGGTGGCCCGACTATCTTCCAGGTTCGCGGCGAACGAGCAATCGTTCCCTGTGCCGCATTCAACGAAGCCGGCGTCCGGGCGTTCCCCGACATCGAACTCGACGACATCGTGCGCGTGACCGGAACTGTCGAGTCCCGCGAGGGAGCCGTCCAGCTCGAAGTCGACGACCTCCGGGTACTCGAAGAGGAAGCGGCAGCTGACGTACAGGAGCGTCTCGACGCTGCTTCCGACGACCTGGCAGCACCGGCCGAGGTTGAGCCACTGGCCGACTGGCCCGAGTTCGAGAAGCTCCGCGAGGACCTGCAGAACATCGCCCGTCGACTCCGGGAGACCGTACTGGAGGGCCGACCGCTCCGGATGCGCCATCACGCCGACGGCGACGGGCTGTGTGCGAGCGTCCCGCTCCAGTACGCGCTCGAACAGTTCATCGAGGAGGTGTACGAGGACCCCGACGCCTCACGACACCTGCTCAAGCGCCTCCCGAGCAAGGCGCCGTTCTACGAGATGGAGGACGTGACCCGTGACCTGAACTACGCGCTGGAGGACCGCAAGCGCCACGGGCAGAAGCTCCCGCTCCTGTTGATGCTCGACAACGGGTCGACCGAGGAGGACACACCCGCCTACCAGAATCTCGCGCATTACGACGTGCCAATTCTCGTGGTCGACCACCACCACCCCGACCCGGAGGTCGTCGAGCCGCTCGTCGACGCTCACGTCAACCCCTACCTCCACGGCGAGGACTACCGCATCACCACGGGGATGATGTGTGTCGAAATCGCGCGGATGATTGCTCCCGACCTCACGTCGGAACTCGAACACGTGCCCGCCGTCGCCGGCCTCTCGGACCGCTCTGAGGGCGAGGCGATGCCAGAATACATCGAGCTCGCAGAAGAAGCCGGCTACGAGGAGGCTCGTCTGCGCGACATCGGCGAAGCGCTTGATTACGCGACCCACTGGCTGCGCTACAACGACGGTCGGGAGTTCATCAACGACGTGCTCAACGTCAACTGCGACGACCGCAGCCGGCACGAACAACTGGTCGACCTCCTCGTCGAGGGTGCAGAACAGGACGTCGAGGACCAGCTTGACGGCGCGCTCGCCCACGTCGAGACGGAAGACCTCGACAACGGTGCCCACCTCTACCGCCTCGATGTCGAGAATCACGCCAAGCGCTTCACCTACCCGGCACCTGGGAAGACGACAGGGAAAGTGCACGACCGGAAAGTCGCCGAGACTGGCGACCCCGTTATCACTATCGGCTACGGCCCGGACTTCGCCGTGCTCCGTTCGGACGGTGTCCGCCTGGACATTCCACAGATGGTCACCGAACTGACCGACGAACTGCCGGGCGCGGGCGTCAGCGGTGGCGGTCACCTCGTCGTCGGCTCTATCAAATTCGTCAAAGGACGCCGCGAGGAAGTGCTGGACGCACTCGTCGAGAAGATGTCCGAAGCAGAAATCGACGAAGACCTCCAGAGCTCGGCTGCGCTGCCTGAAGACGCCTAGTCGTCCGCTGGCGAGTCGGTCGCCGGTGTCGGCAGGTCTACGTCAGTTTGACTCGGCCGTCGTGCCGTATCGACGTCCTCCCACGGGTTCGTCCTCGTTTCTGTTTCTGACCCGGTAGTGTCGGTGCACTCGCCAGATTCTCCCTCACTGTCCACCCCTGCGTCCGACGTATCGTTCGAACCGTCTCGTGGCTGGCGACCGCGGTGGACATCCAGCCACGGGCTTGCTACTCCCATAGTCGAGTGTCACTCACCACCATACAAAAGTTTCCGTCAGACGTTCGTCAGCGCGGTGACTCGCCGGGGTCGAAATTCAGGCGGGTTCCGACCCGGAATGCGACCAGCGTTGCGCCGAAGACGGTGACGACGACGCCAACGGGTACTGGTGGCGGGACCGGCCAGTCGGCCTCGAAGACGCGTTCGTAATACGAGCCGACCGCCTCGCCCTCCAGCACGAGCAGGACTTCCCGATTATTACGAGCAGAGTTGTTGTTCCAGTTGAGACTGCCGACGATAGCCTGGTCACCATCGACGACCACTCCTTTCGTGTGGATTTTCTCGAATTTTCCCCGTGGTTTCGCGAGTCGAGCCTCAAGTGGGAGACTCTCACGACTTGCTCGTTCATTGAGCCAGTCAACGAGTTGCTGGTTCTCCTCTCTGGTGTACCACGCGCTACTGAGGAGGATTCGCACGCAAACGCCACGCCGTGCGGCCGCGAGCGTCGCCTGGACGAACGGCTGACGACGGCCACCAATCGACACCTGCTCGATATCGATTGTGTCGGTGGCATTGCCGATAATGTCGAGAATCGTCGATTCGGCGTTGTCGGGTGCGACGAGTAGTCGTGTCTCCTCGACACGGACCGAACGGGGTCGAAACTCGGCCGGGAAGGTTTCATTGGCCGCCGGTGCGTTCTCGACGGGTTCGCCGGTTCGGTAGTCGGTCCACGGTCGCGCGTCGCGCCAGCCCGTATCCGCGCGGAAGGTTTCTACGAGTCCTCGAACGATTCGAGGCTGGTCGGTGACGACGCCCCAGCCACGGCTGCCGTTGCCACCTAGTCCGGCGTGTTTCCAGTTCTCCGTAGCGACGAGCGCCCGGTCATCGACGACGGCGTACTTGGCGTGATGAAAGTTGTACCGGGCGCGCTCGCCGCCCAGAACGTTGACTTCGATACCAGCGTCGGCGAGGCGGTCGAGGATGGTTGCCTGTCGACGCGTCATCCCACCGACCGGGTCCCCGTCGAGGAGGACGCGAACTGTCACGTTTCGGTCGGCGGCCGCGACGAGTTCGTCGGCGACCGCCTCGTCGGCCAGCGTGTAGCCGGCGAAGAGAATGCGTCGGTCCGCACTCGCCAGCGTGTCCGTCGCCACCGCCGGCGCATCAGGGAGCGGAAAGACTGTCACCTCGCCAGCGGCCCCGGTGACGACGGGGCGGTCAGTCGCACCGAGTGCTCGCCAGCGGTTCGTGTCACTGGCGACGCGAAGGTCGCCCGAGGGGGCGTCGGTGTAGTTCAGCCGGTCGATGACTGTGCCGTTCCGGGCGAGTTCGACTGGCTCGCCGCTGTTGGCGAGCGCGAGGTCATCGGAGATTCGGAGTGGGTCGTCATCGATGAGGTCTGCCGTCGCGTTCGGTGCCGTCGACAGGACGACCCGGCCGCTCACGGTACGGTTCGGCAGCGAGACTGTTATTTCGTCGTCACCGAGCGAGTAGTTCCCGAGGCTGGTGTCGGGCGGGACCGCGATGACGACGAACTCCCCGACATCGCCGTCCACGACGGGGTTCGGATACACCGAGACGATACGCGGTCCCGACGACCCGGCGTCTGTCGCCGAATCGGTCGCGGGTTGGTCGGCCGCACCGACCGGCAGCGCTCCGACAGCGACCAGTACTGCAGTTATCGAGACAGCAAGGACGAAACGGACGAGGGCCCCCCGGGACACGGACAGGGATGGTCCCGGATTCGTATATAAAAGCTCGGCCGGCGTGCGTCAGGCGCCGGTCGCCTTCTCGGCTTCGACTTGCACGATGTAGGAACGGTCGTCGGCGTACTCTGCGGCGGCGTCGAGGGCCGCTTCGGTGCCAATCTGGTTGAGCGCCCACGCCGCGCTGGCGCGGACCTCGTCGGCGTCGTCCTCTTCGAGCACTCGCGAGAGGGGTTCGACGGCCCGGGTGTCACCGATGAGTCCGAGCGAGCGCGCAGCCAGCGACCGGATTTCTGCGTTGTCGGCAACGAGACGGTTCGCGACGGCCTGCGTCGACTCTTCGCTGCCGATAGCGCCGAGTGCGCGAAGTGTCGTCTTCTCCAGTTTCACGTCGCCGCCGCCGAGGAAGTCGTGCAGCGTCTCGCAGGCGCGGTCGTCGCCGATGCGACCGAGAATCCGGATGGGCTGGACGTTGCGTTTCTGGGCGCGCTCGTGCATCGCGTCGAAGGCCGCTTCGGGGGCAATCTGTTCGAGCGCATCGAGGATATTCTCCTCCATGAAGTCGGATTCAAAGCGGTCGAGCGCGGTGAGAATCGGTTCGACGTCCTTGGCCTGCGTGTAGAGTTTGACTGCGTTCCACTCGGCAGGGTAATCTTTGCGGTTCTCCGAGTCGAGCACGTCGTAGAAGCCCTGGGCCTGGAGTTGCTCGCGGACGGTGAGGTCGTCCCACTCTTCGGCTGCCTCGACGGCATCGTCGAGTGCTTCGGCGGCCTCCAGCAGGTCGGCGATAGTTTCGGCATCCTCGTCGGGGTCGAGGTCGGTCTCACCGACAATCTGGCTGATGCTTTCGAGTTCGTCGGCGACGACCTCGATGTCGTCTGTCTCGACCGACATCGAGGTGTCGAGTGTCTCGCTGACGGATTCCGCGAAGGTCGTCGCTGCGTCGACGACATCGGGTTCGCCGTCCTCGGTCCACCGGGTGTCGCGGACGGTCGACGCCACGTCGTCGACGATGTCGGTCACGTCCGAGACATAGGGGCCGCGTTGCGCTTCGAGGTCGTCCCGCAGGTCGGAGAGGCGACTCTCCATCGCTTCCTGTGGGTCCTCTTCGTCTTCGTCGTCCGATTCGGGGAGGTCCGCGGCCTCCAGGTCCTCGGCGATAGCGTCGAGAGTCGTCTCGATTGCGTCGAGGTCGGACTCGGTTTCGGCGTTTTCGAGTGCCTCGGCGGCGTCGTCGAGCCGGGTTTCGAGGTCGTCCGGGTCGAGTGCGCCGGCGGGTTCGGCGTCGTCAGTGTCGTCCTCGCCGTTGCTCATGCCTGAACGTGTGGCGGTTCGGGCCAAGAGCGTTTCCCTTTGAAATCGAGTATCCTATGTCTCGCCAGTCCTGAGATCCGGTATGGACCGCCGGACGTTTCTGCAGAGCGCGGCCGGAATCGGTGCCACAGTCACAGTCGCTGGCTGTATCGGTGGCAGTGCCGACGACGGGAACTACGATATCGGGATGAGCACAGTCGCGTTCACTCCCGCGAACCTCGAAGTCCAGCCCGGAACGACCGTCGTCTGGAAGAACACAAGCAAGCAGGGCCACACAGTGACGGCCTACGAGGACGAGATACCGTCCGAGGCCGACTACTGGGCGACCGGCGGCTACGACTCCGAATCAGAGGCGCGCGAGGCGTGGCGAGGCTCGGCCGGTGGCCGACTCGGTCAGGGCGAAACCTACGAACGGGAGTTTACTGTCCCCGGAACGCACGCGTACGTCTGCATTCCGCACGAACAGAGCGGCATGGCCGGTGTCGTCACTGTCACTGGAGATGCTGATTCGCCCGGAACGGTGACCGCGACGACCGAAATGTGAGACACGGTCGGAAAACGGTCCGCTAGTCGTCGACTTCGACGTCCTCTTCGTCCACGTCGACGCTGGTCTCTTCTTCGGCGGCGACTTCTTCGGGGTGGGCTTCGAGCGTCGTCTTCTGGATTTCGACGCGGCGAAGCGGGTAGATGGTCTTTGCCTCGTTGTAAATTGCCGAGGAGAGACGACCCTCGACGATGCTGTCGACGAGCTCCTCGAAGGTCCGCTCCGCTGCGGCTTCCTCGACGATGTCAATCATCGTGCGGCGGATAGCCTTCTCCTGGCTCTCGTCGGCGTCCTTCGTGGTCAGCGCGACGGGCTGAATCTGGACGCGGTAGTCGTCGGTCGTCAGCACCGTAATGTAGGCGCCGACTTTCGAGGAGCCACGGCGGACGAGGCTGCGCAGGTAGTCACGGGTGAGTTCGTGCTTGATGAACTCGGTGTAGGCCGTGTCCGAGGCAACCTCGTTGATTTTGAAGGTCAGCTTCGTGTTGTTCTCGCTGGCGTCGTCGCGGATGTCGCCGAGCGTGGTTTCGATGGTCCGTCCGAGGACCTTCTCCGATTCGTCTGCCGGTGTCTCGCCGAGCTCTTCCCGGCCGAACTGCTCCGGGGCGAGCACGTCGTACCACCGCTTCTCTTGCTTCTGTCGGGATACTGAACGTTCACTCATGTGTCGTTATTTGGTGTCTGTTGGTCGGTGAGCTGTGCTGCGACTGTGAGGTTGACGACATAGTCGTCGACTGTCGAATGAAGTCCGCCGGTCGTCTCCCGGACGATTGTCGTCTCGACTGTCTCGTCGGTAACCTGCGTGTCCATCTCGTCGGTGTTGTCCGGTTCGACAGCGCGCGCGAGTGCACGCGCTGTCTCCCCGTTACCGTGGGTCGTCCGGATGGTCGCTCGTCTCATTGTGCCTCCCTGAACGCGAGGACGAACTTGGTCTCGTCGGCGTCGAAGCGTGCGCGACCCCGCGTCGAGGTGCCCGCACCCTCGCCGTCGACCGCTTGCGCGGCCCGCTGAATCGCGTCGCCGATAGCCGCGTCCGCTGGGCCGACGGCCGCTGCCGCGCCATCTGCGACGACGAGGACGACCGGTTCCGGCGAACGGAAATCCCGCGCGAGGCGGGCGACGGTGCCCACGGGAGCGGGTCCGTCACAGCGGACGACGAACAGTCCGTCGTAGCGCCCGGTCCTGGCCGTCGAGAGCGCGGTGTGAACGCGCGCGCCGTGTGTGCGCCAGCTATCGAGAGCTGTCTCGGCGTCGAGGCTGCCCACCGCGAGTGCGACGGCGAGACCCGGGTGTTCACGCGCAACGGTGTCGAGGACATCGGCGTATCCGCCAATGGTCTCGAAGGGGCCGCCGACGTACGGTCGGAGGAGGCGCTCGACTGCGTGCGTGCCACGCTCCGTGCCATCCTCGTCACCGGCGACGGCGAGTGCAACCAGCGACGCGATTCGCCGCTGTGTTGCCTCGTCGCGCTGGTCGGTGTCGACGTCCGCGAGGAGGTCGGCTGCGGCGTCCTCGGTTCCGGAAAACGGTGCAGTCACGAGCGTCGAGTGTGCGAGCCCGTCGACGGGGTCCGTCGTCGGAACCGCGAGACCGGGTCTGCGTTCGAGACCTATCGCCTGGGCCGCTTCGAGCGGTGTCCCGCTGGGGACTTCGCCCGCGGCGACGATACCGGCGAGTGCGAGCAGCGGGTCCGGTGACCCACTTTCGCTCGCGGCCTCGAAGGCTGTCGCGCTGGCGACTGTCTCGACACCCAGTGTGAGGTCGGCAGTCGAGGCGGTGCGGCCGATAGCCACTGTCAGGTCGGCGTCGGTCGCCCGGTCGGCACGCTCGGGGAGCGGTGCGACTGTCGCCTGGTACGGCGTGTCGCGTGCGTCGAGCGTGCGTGCGAACAGTCCCGTTGCGGCGACGGCATCGCCGTCGGCGGCAGCGACGAGGCGGACGAACTCCGCGTCGTCGAGGCGCGCGGCGATATCGCTTGCAGCGGGCGCGTTCGCGTCGGGACGACCGGTCGTGGACATCTATTCGAGCAGTTCCGTGGCTTTGTCGTAGCTGTAGGTGAAGTCCTCGTCGAGTTTGTCACCGCGGTAGTAGTCGACGAGGCGGCGGATTTTCGCCTCCGTGTTCTGGAGTGCGCGCTTGTTCTGGTAGTCCGTGGGATTCTCCCCCATATGCTCGCGCAGGCCGATTGCCTGCTCCATGAGGTTCCGGAGGTCCTCCGGGAAATCCGGAGTCGCCTCGTTTTCGTCGAGAATCTCGGTGACTTTCTTGCCCGTCGCAAGCTTCACATCGGGAATCGAGGTTCCCTCGACACCTTCGTCACGGAGCTTCAGCCCGATTTGGCTGGGGCTGTGGCCCTGGTCGGCCAGTTCGACGACGCGCTCTTCGATTGCGTCTTCGTCTACCTCACTCCACTCGGGGGGTTCGTCTGCCACCGGCTTGTCCGAGTCGGACGAGCCACGGCGGCGTGAGTGCATTCGTGCCATAGTTTGGGTTGGAACTGCACAGACCGCTTCGTGACTGGCGATAGTTGTCGCCGTGTGTTTGCGTCGTGTGACGCGAACACTGCCGCAATCCCGAGCCGGTCAAATGACCGGCGAGTCAGATTTGCGGCCGTGCGTTCCCGTTTGATGCTGCACCGTCGAACGATATGAGACTTTCCACTCACGGACACCACGCCACACCGGCACATCGTGACAACATGCTGTAACCTAACGGTACACTTTTGACAAGTAACGGCCAATAAATTTAAACAACACAGTCCCTCGCCCATGAAAGACCGCACGACACACTTTCGTTCAGATGACCGTGGTGCATCGGAAGTATTCGGTGCAGTCATTCTCATCTCGATTGCACTCGTCGGCGGTCTCGTCGTCGTCGGAACGGGGACGCTTGCGCTCGACTCTGTCAACGACCAGGTCGACCGCGAAAACGCGGAATCGGTTCTCCAGGAGGTCGACTCCCGGTTCGACTCGTTGACGTCCTCCAGTGACACACCCCGAACCGAGATGGACCTCGGGGCTGCCGAACTCAACAACTACCGGGTCGCAGATAGCGGCTACTTCACCGTCACCGTCAATCAGAACCCCGCCTGCTCGGTCAATCAGACGATGAGCGGTATCAGATACGAGGGACCGGACGAACAGGCGTACCTCTACCAAGCTGGTGGCGTCTGGACACTCAACGGCGACGCCAGTACGGCGATTACGCTCCCCAACGTCGAGTACCGTGAGGGCGCGCTGGACGTGACACTCAACAACCTCTCAGGCGAGATTTCGGGCTCCGAACTGACGATAACAGAAGACGTTGCGCAGTCCAGAGCACAGACGAACGCTGCGACGGCTGCGCTGACACAGGACGACTGTCGAAGACCGGATAACGTGACCGTCGAACTCAGCAGCCCTGTCTATCGGGGCTGGGCGAGCTACCTCGAGGAGGAGACCGGCACGAGCGTCACCACAGACAGCGACGACCGAACCGTCCGCTTTTTCCTGAATCAATCACAGCTCCCACGAAAAGTCAACGACAGCCGGAACTCGGTCGTGAACCTCTCTGCACCAAGTTACATGCGTAACGTCGGCATCTTCGCCTCGAATGGAACGATAACGGTCGACAAAGATGCCGGAAACACCTACAGCGTCTTCGCAGAACCGCTAACTCAGGACAGACTCGACATCGCCGATATCAGATTCCTCGAAGAGTCGACGAACACGACCAGACGGCCACTGGACGTGATGCTAGTCCTGGACGAATCGGGGTCGATGGCAAACGACGACGGGGATAGTACCACTCGCTCCGAAGAGGCCAAGTCAGCTGCACGAGAGTTTATCGGCAATCTCAACGAGAGCAGGGACCGCGCCGGGGTCGTTTCCTACGACAGTTGGGGGTTTTCAGCGCCCAAAAGCGGAGCCACCTACCGGATGACCGATGGCGGCCAGTATCTCTCTAGTGACTTCTCGTCGAGTGGTGTGAACGGGAGTATCGAAGATATTTCCGACACACCTTCCGGTGGGACTCGTCTCGACCACGGTCTGTTCAACGCGAACAACGTTCTCGGGTTCAAAAGTGACGACGTACGCAAGAAGGTCATTATCGCCCTGACTGATGGCGTGAACAACGGTTGTACCGATACGAACGACGATGACCCCGCAGACTGTTTGAACAACCGTCGGGCGCTCGAGCACGCAACTCAATCCGCACGCGACGGTACAACCGTCTACACCATTGGTTTCGGTGACGACGGCGACATCGACGAGGCATTCCTCGAAGAAGCAGCGAACCGGACTGGCGGGAACTACTACCAGGCGGAGAACGCCGACGAACTCACCGACGTGTTCCAAGAGATTCGCAAGGACGTAAACGAACAGCGATTCGTCGCCCGGACGCCGCTGTCGACGAACTTCACAACCGGGAACGGTGACATCGTCACGCCCCAGATTGCCGGCGATAACGGCGATATTGCGAACGTCTCCGACGGGGACGAAGTGTTCCAGAACGTCAACGACCCGACGGCCCCCTCGAAATTTAGCCACTCCTTTGCCATCTCGGACGGCGAGACGGTCCACATCAACGTCTCGACGTACGAGTGTGACACGTACGAGCAGATTCAAAAGACGTACACGAACAACTCGAACACCTACTCGGTCGTTCGATGTGCGGATATCAACGAGAGCGCTGGGGCAACCGATACCAAGACGCCCACTATTATCTTGCGCAACGGTGACGACGCCAGCCCGCTCATCGACTCAGAGCCCGGGTTCTGGGAGAACGATTTCAACGAGACGCTAACGCAGTACCCCTCGGTTCGGCTGAACGGCACCACCGGCAAGATTGAGATGGAGTCGAATCAGGCCGTGGTCGTCTTCGACCTCCCCGACAGCAGACAGTCGGAGAACAAGTTCGCGATGCTGTATCAGGTCGGTCTATCCGAATCAGAGAGCACAGCAGAGGGCGTTATCAACGTCAACGTGAACAAGGTCCATCTCAGTTCCTGAACACGAGCGGGACGACTACCGAGAGAATCTCACGTCGAGTCGGGTCTGTCTCACGAATACCTGGATGCCGTGGTCGTCATCACACCGATAGGTATCGGCCCCGAGTTGCTGCCATCCCGTCTCATCGTCAGTGAAGTGGTCGGCCCACGCACCACTGTACTCCGAATCGATTTCCACCGTGACGTTCGTCGCATCGCCGGCGCTGTCCTGTCCAGTTCTGTTCAATGGAAAGAGCAGTCTCGTACCATTGTACTCGCCGGTGATGCCGATGGTCCCACCCGAGAACGCCACATCCGATTGGCCATCGAGTCGTACGACCGAGACGATAGCACGCCCCGGGTCAGACCCACGGTTACGACAGAACAGTTCCGGTCCGTCTTCGAGTATCGTGTTCTGGTTTTCGTCCTGGTAGAAGACCGCGCCGCCTTCGAACGCGATAGTGGTCTCGTCTACCTCGTACTGGAGGGTGTTCATCCGGACTGTTCTAGTCACCTGGGACCCGTCGGACACATTGATTGTGATGCTCATCGTGGACGTACTCGACGGTTCGAGCAGCCGCAAATCACCGCTCTCAAGCGCAATTTCACTCCGCCGAGATTGTGCCTGGGATTGCTGTATCTGGTCGAAATTCTGTTCGATGAGCTGGAACGCACGTTCAGCGTTGGTAATTTCCTCGTTTTCCTGAATCGCTTCCAGTTGCTCGAATCCGACGCCGCTGGCTGTTGCAACGGCGACAACGACGACAGAAAACGTCAGGACGTAGCCGACGGCGTCGCTGACACTGCGGTCGTCTGACTGGAGTGATCGGTAGCGGCGCGGACGGTCGGTCATCCTTCGACCACCCCAATCTCGTCGACGACCGGTGACTCAGTTACCGACGAGGTGCTCAGCCGAACCTGTATCTGGAACGTATCGGTGTCTGTCGAGAGACCGGACACGTCGACTTTCGACGACGAGCTCGGGAGCGACTCCCAGTCACTCACCTCACCCTCGTCGGTGAGTACCCGGGACTCGACGGCCACCTGCGAGTTATCTTCGATGTCGTACTGAAATTGTAAATTAGCTACGTCGAGTGTGGAGTCGGCGGTCTTGATGTCGGTAGTGAACGTGCTCTGCTCGAACGTTTCGAAGAGTCTCTCGACTTCGTCGTCGTCAAGCGCACGGTTGTAGACACGAACTTCGTCGACCTTGCCATCCAGGAGTCGCTCCTCGCCGTCGTTGGTCCGCTTGTCGATGTTCTCCCCGATACCTGCCGGCTCAGACGTAGTGTCGATGCCCTCTCCATCCTTGCAGTTCCCACTGTTTCCAGCCTCGTCCTGACATTCGTATTCTTCCTGCTGGCCGTCGACGAAGAGTTCGACTCGGCCGTCCTCAAAGGTCCCCACAAGGTGGACCCACTGATTGTTCCCGATACCGTTGTCGGCCTGGGCAGCGGTCCACTCGCCGTCCTCGTAGATAGAGAGCCGTGGCTCGTTGCCGTTGTTGAACTGGAGATTGTACGACTGATCAGAGTGTTGGAACAGTGCTACCCAGGTGCTACTTTGCTGTGTGTCTTGTTTGTTCACCCACGCTGAAACGGTGACTTCGTCGTCATCACCGACCTCGAGTGACGACGAGTCCGGAATTTCGATATAATCGTCGTCACCGTCAAGCCTGTACGCTGTCGACCCGCCGAGTCCGTTCGGCTGTGCGGGACTTCCGCGGATAGACCCGTCGTTGCTCGTCGTGACAGATTCGTCGGGAGCGGTTCCCGTCGAGGGGTCATCCAGCGGCCAGTAGCCGACCAGACCCAACCCTGTCTTGTTGTAACCAAGCTGAACACGGTCGGCCGAGTGGTCGCCAAAGTCTGCGTGGACAACACTCCCTTCGCTTACCGTGCTGGCGTCCCAGTCGCTGGCAGTTTGCCAGAGCACACCAGTCGTCGTTCCCACGAACGCGGTATCGGCAATCGGCGTGTCCGCACTCGCTGTTCCATCGCTCTCGGCCGACGTGAGTTCAACGGTGAACGTTCCGTTAGAACCGTCCGAAACGTCGGCAGTGTAGGTGTACACCCCAGGTCCGACCTGTGTCTCAGTGAAATCGAACTCGTCGAGCGTTCCCGAGGCGTCACCGCTCATTTGTGCCTCAATATCAGTCAGTTCCTGGTTAGACTCGAAGGTCACGTCGACATCCTGACCATCCGGCCCGCCCGATTCGACGCGATAATCACTGATACCAGGCCCGCCAACCACGTCAGTGAACACCGTCGTATTGGTCACGTCGGACGAGGAGCCATATCGGTACTTTAGTCCGAGCGTCGTCTCCGACCCCTGGACGGAACTCGAAAAGTACCGAAGGTCGATCGTCGCGGTTTCGCCTGCGTCCACCTCGATGTATTCGTCGTCCGCACGAGTTGTCCCGTCGTATTTGAAATCAATGAACTCGCCGCCAGCCCGCAACGAAAGACCGTCGTCGTACTCCACCCAGTGTTCGTCGGATCCGTCGACGGCCACTTCAACTTCGTGACGAGTCGTTTCCTCGTCTAACTCGGAGATGCTATCGTCTGCCGGGTCGACCAGCAGTTGCATCAAGTGAATCTCTTTTGCGAAATTGTTCTGAACGGTGAACGTCGCGGAGTCGGGACCCGAAATCGTATCGAGGTCGCCCAGATACGCAAGCCCGGAAACGTCGATTTGCTGGCTGGTGTTCCCCCGCGCTGACCCGTCCCAGACTTCCAGCGTCACGTTCTGGCGACCCGCAGGGAGTGACCTGTTGAGAGTCGAAGAGGTGGTATTTTCGTCGAAGTTGCCGTCACCGTCGAAATCCCACCGGTACTCCTTGATGTCGCCGTCGGGGTCACGTGAACCACTCGCGTCGAATCGCACGTCAGTCCCCGCGTGTGGCGAGGCAGGCGCAAACTGGAAGTTCGCCGCTGGTGGCTGATTCCCTGGCTGTGTCAACGAGACAGATGAGATTCGGGCGATACCAGCCCCGACACCGACCTGTGAGCTTACCCCGACGTCTCCGACCCTGCTCGGCGCAACCGATGTTGTCGGGGAACTGCCCATCGTGGTAACGGTAAACGTGCCGGCGTTGCGCTCGGCGAGTTGGAACCCGGTTTCGTTGGCGACCGGGATTACGACCGAGACCTCGAGTTCCGTCGTCTCGAGACGGAGACAGGTATCGACAGCAGCCTCACACTCGCTCCCGGTCAGTATGGTCGCGGCGTACGTATCTCCGGCGACTCTCTCGGGGTGTTCTGTGGTGACGTTGGTCACTCCACCGCGGTCTGCGAGGCTGGTCGCCTGTACCACGTCACTCGCGATTCGGTTCCCGATTGTCCGCAGTTCTTCCTGAGCGACCTGCTCGCGTTCGGTTTCGAAAAAGCCCGTCGTTGCCGTGACGAGTCCGACGATGAGAATCACGGTGATAGACAGCGTCAGCGCGTGTGCCAGCGCCGTGTTCAGTGCGCGCTCGTCTGCCGTCGTGTCGAAGGGGCTGTTCATGGGTTCTCACCGTAGATGCTGACGTTGTACGTATTGTCGTAGGAGACGCTCTCGCCTTCGAACACCGTCGAGATGGAGGCATTCCAGAGCACGGGCGCGACACACGGCGTCGATGCTCCTGGGTCGGTGCACGGGAGCGTCGTTCCCGCTGGGATTGCCTCCCGTGTGACGAGAGAGTACTTTCCAACCAGGTTGTCTCCGTTACCGATGTCGATGTCGTACGGGCCGTCGAGCGTACTCGTTCCGTTGAACGAACAGTCCGCGGATGACTCTGTCAGCGCCGCCCCACCGTAGATGTCCAGAAGGACGCGTCCGTCGACCGGCGTACACGTTGCCGTCGCCCCCGCTGCGAAACTGACCGTCGAGGACACAGAGATGTTCCCACTCTGTGTCCGGTTGATGCTAACGTTGACCCACCGACTGGAGGTGGTGTTTGTCGCGTTGATGTGTGTCGGCTCCCGATTCGTTTCGAGTGTATCGATGTTGAGCGTGAACCAGCCGACTGTCCTGTCAGAGACCGGTTTCCAATCCGTGGCACCGTCGTCACTGGTGAGGTTCGCATCGACCCCCTGGACGGTTCTGTTGCCGACTCTACTGGCGTTAGAGTACGAAAGCGAGACCGCGACCGGTCGAGAAGTGGCATACGAATCGCCAATAGCCCGACTGTACCGTGTGACGTTCTGCGCGACGGCTGCCCGCAGTTCTGTCTCGGTCATGTTGCGCGAATCGTGGCCGATGCGGAAGACGAGCGACCGGACACCGGTGGTGACCTCGCCGTCGAACTCCCTCGTTTCGTCGATACGGTTGTCGAGACTACTGGACCCGACACTCTCGGTAAATAGCACGGTGTTTATCAGGACCGACAGTCCGATGATGACGAGAGCAATGGCGATACTGGCCAGTAGTATGAGTTGCGCACGGCTGTACTCGTCCGCGCCCGCCCCGTTCTGACCGTAGCAATCGCTTACCATACGACGATTCGCACCTCCACGACGTTGTAGACGGGACCATCGACGGCGTTGGGGACTGGATAGTACCCGTCGTCGCCGTCGGTCTTGTTCGTGTCCAGTTCGGCCAGCGACACGTCGCCAGCAGTGGGACTGGTCAGGGTCTGCCGGTCGTACAGCGTCACCGTGTAGGTGGCGACGATGGCATTCTCCGATGGGTCTCCCTGGAAAACGATAGGGGTGGACGCACGGCGCTCTGTCGAATTCGCCGCAAGATACCGCATCTCGACGTTGTAGAGCCGTGACCGTTCGGAGAACGTCTCAGAGAGGAGTGTCCCGAATATCTCGGGGGGAACCCGCGAGCCGTAGCCGACGCGGGCATTCGTCGCGTTATAGAACGTCTGGTCACTCTGGTCCCAGTACCGGACGAGCGTCGAGAGGTCGAACTCGTCGTTTGCGGCCGTCGTGACGAGGATATCGTTGCTCTGCTGGCGCAGGTCACTCTGAACGTCCGGGTCGACTGTCCCGCTTGTCGTCGGTGTAACGATGAGCGCCTGCAGCGCAAAGAGGACGGCACTCAGAAGAATGAGCGCCGAGACGACGCCTTCGAGTGTGTACGCCTGCCCACGTCTGTCCATCATTACCAGACCCTCACGACGAGCCGGCAGGCCGGCTCACAGTTGTGCGTCTCCGTACTCAGTCGAACGATACGCGCTGCCGACGCGACACTACCACGGTCGTACGATGTCGTCGACGTGAGTGTCTTACCGCCGTCTGTCTGCACGAAATCTGACCCGTTCAAAGTCATGACCGTGATGTTGACCTTCGTTCGTTCTGCCAGACCGTATCTGGACGAGAGCTGGGCCGAATCGAGTGCTAGCACCTGTTCGAGTTGTGTTCGATTGAGCTGGTTGGGCTCCCCAGGGGTGGAGAGATTCGAGACCAGTTGCTGAGCTACACGGTCCGACTGCGCGATGTCGTCACCCCCGACGCCACTCTGGTACGGAGCCGTTATCATCGGTAAAAATCCGACGACGACGACCACTACTGCGATGAAGACCACGATGCCGATAACGTAGTCTTGTGGGGTCTGGCTCCGTGAATCCGTCGAGAGGGTAGTCGGGGGTGAGACCATCGCAGTTCCTGATAGTATATAACACTGATGGCCGATGGTATTAACTTTGGGTTGAAATCGAACGTAATCAACGGTATAAAGTGCGATAACTAGCACCCAGAAAGCGTTTGCTTTCAAAATACAGTTTGTTCTCAGAAGTCATAACCACTGACCAATAGTATAAAAACAACCTTTTCTATATAAGTAACCGTGATTAAAATGGATTTCTACGGGCCTTCCCGTACCGACTTCGGCCGATTCCACCGCCACGAGTATTTATCACGTTCCAAATATGTGGCCAGTTAGCTTATTACTGTGGCTCGAATAATCAGCGGGAGATGCAGTCACCGGGAGGGGGACGAACGGAACGACCGGTGTGCAGTCGCGACGGTAGAGCACAGGCGAGTCCAGTCGGTGTGGCTCTCGTTTTCGGGTTCGCCATCGTCGGGTCAGTACTCATCGTCGCTCTCGGTGCGACGGCCCTCGGAGACGCCCAGCAGAATCTCGGCGAAGACCGCGCAGAGAAGGCGTTGACACAACTGGACTCGAAAACTGCGCTGGTCGCACTCGGCAACACTGACACGCAACGGGTGTCGTTC
The DNA here is from genome assembly GCA_036625595.1 of Haloarculaceae archaeon. Classification (GTDB taxonomy): domain Archaea; phylum Halobacteriota; class Halobacteria; order Halobacteriales; family Haloarculaceae; genus Salinibaculum. The sequence continues at coordinate 22,652 of JAZKTK010000011.1, forward strand.
GGACGGGGGTCCAACGATGGCTTCGACGTAAGAAACGGCACCGGGTGGATGCGGATAACCATCGACAACCAGACCGACAATAGCGGTCCAAAGACACTGTTGAATCAGTCGATGGGGTCTGTCGTCTACGAGAACGAACGGACAACGCTCGCCTATCAGGGCGGTGGCGTCTGGCGGCAGCAGAGTGACAACAGCCAGATGATCTCGCCGCCGGAGTTTCACTTCCGTAACGGAACGCTCACGCTTCCCGTCGTCAACGTTACCGGTGACCAGAGACTTCGCGACAGCGCGACGATAACCCACAAGCGGACCACAAAACAGTTCCCAAACACGACGAAGGCCAAAGAGTTCACCAACCCACTGACAGAGCATAGAGTCAAAGTCACCGTTCAGAGCGACTACTACAGAGGATGGGGGAGCTACTTCGAGGAACGGACGACCGGCGAAGTCGACTATGACCACGCAAGACAGATAGTGAATCTGACGCTGGTCACCCCACTCGACAAAACCTCCGTCTCCTCCGCATCGGCGAGCCTCGCTGCCAGCGGCGATTTTATTCTGCAAGGGAGTGCAGCCAGGGATTGTCGGGGGAACAAAAGCTACTCGAATAGTTACAATTCGAGTGCCCCCGGAGACTACTGTTCACAGCCGGTCGGAGTCAACGGTGATATCGTCTACGGGGGAGACGTCGACATTGAGTCGGGAACGGGGACGTCGAACATCTACGGCGACGTGGACTCGGGTGAGATAGTGACTGTCTCCGGTAGCGCAGGTAGCGGACAGGTCGACGTGTACGGGAACATCAATTACACGGTCGACTGCAAAACCAGTGGCGGCGGCGGACGGAATCCCGACTGCACGGACAGAATTATCTCACCAGATGGGGAGTTGAACCAGATAGACGACGTCGAATCGGTTCCAGACATCAGTAGAGTCGTCAACGACACAGTCTACCGCCTCAAAGACAGCAACGACAACACTGGTGCGTCTATCAGTAGCGACCGACTTGATTTTTCGTCGGACGAGGTGACGCTGACCGCGGGTGAGTACTATGTTGAGCGAATCAATTTCAGTAGCGGAAACAAAATCAATTTCGATACGTCGGACGGAAACGTGACACTGGCCGTTCGAGGCGATGTTGAGATGCCCTCGGACAGCGACATCGAGGTGACCGGTGGCAACAATACCAAGATGTACGTCAACGGGGAATCGGACGTTTCGAGCGGGGGCTGGACGTTCGACATGAAGGGCAACACAAACGTCACAGTCGAGGACGACGTCGCGTCGGACTTCCGGGTGTACGGACAGAAAGACTTCAAATTCCGCATTGATAGCGGGGAAAATAACAAGTTCACCGGCGTCATCTTCGCGCCACCGGGGCAAAGCGGGTCCGGTGAAGTCGATATCGCGAGCGGGCACATCCGTGGCGGGATACTGACCGGTACGACGACGATATCGAACAGCGGTGCGATTCACTACGACGAAGCACTGGAGAACAAGCGCATTATCTCACAGAGTGCGCAAGTTGTGACGGTGACGTATCTCCACGTCTCGATCAACAAAGTCGAAGTGACTGACTGACAATCGTTATCGGTCGAAGACGATATTGATGCGCGGCTCGACGAGGGTGACCTGGTCCAGAGACACGGGTCCACAGACGACCACGTCGTCTTCGGGCTGCTGACAGTCACTCTCGTCGAAGGCACCGCGGTCGGTGAGATATCCGTACCAGAGGTCGCTCCGGGGTGACGTAACGTTCATCGTGAGTTCTGCAGATGGGTCACGGGTCGTGTTCCGGTAGCGGATTTCCTGTCCTTTCGACTGGGCTCGAATCAGCACGGTGCCGCTGCCGACACTCCGCGCAGTTGCCGGTCTCACGTTCGGTGCGATGATGTGAGCCGTGTCTCCGCGGAGAACCATCGGCGGCCGCTGTCGAATGATACCGCCGTCACGAGTCGTCTGGAACACAGCCCCCGCCTCGTACACGAGTTCGTTGTCGTCGCCCAGGTCCTGAACGATTGGTTGTGATTCAATCTGGAACTCCTGGCGGCTGGCACCCTCGACAGTGACGTTGATGACGATGGAGTCTTCGAGAGTCAGCCCCGTCTCCCCGAGGTCGATTTCCGTGCCCCGACTCGGTGCACTCTGGTAGTAGACGTCCTCCAGGTTGTTGTGCAGTACGTCGAACGCTTTCTGAGAGTTACTCTGGCGCTCGAAGTCCTCGGCGTTCTGGTAGCCGGCGAGTCCGCCAACGGAGACGACAGCGACCGAAAAAATGACCAGCGAGAACACGAGTGAGTAACCGAGGACTTCGCTGACGGCCCGGTCACGCATCGTCTATCACCAGCTCGTCCGCCGAGCTATCGTATCTAACTGTAATTTCGCCACCGCTTGCCGTCGATTCACCGAGGTCTGTTTGTGTGGTGACGTTAATTCGGACAGTCTGTTTGGGGCGAGTGCTGTTGAGTATCAGTTGACTGGTATCCGGGTCTAACCGAACGTCGTACTGGGAGCGTGCAACGGTTGTCGGAAACGTCTGATTGACCTGGACGACCGGGTCCCCACCGGAACTCGCGTTGCTCGCGTTGACCAACCGGTCGGTCTGTTCGACGTTCGCGGAGAGTTGCTGCCCGACGACCGACATCTCTTCTTGGATGACCACGTCACGCTGGGTCGTCACGAACCCGGCACCCGCGGAAAGCAATCCGCCGACGAGAAGTGCGGCTATCGAGAGTGTCAACACGTACCCAAGCGTCGAAGAGACGGCACGGTCTGTCATGATGCTGGTTCCTCCGGCGCGACTCGGACGGTCGTTTCGTACTGCATCGAGACAGTTTCGTACGAGTAGCTCACAGTCAGACTGTAAATTGCCGCACTGGACGGGGAAGACGACCCGAGGAGGTCAGGGAGGTTCGTCGTCAACCCGCCGTCGACGACACCTTCGTAGTCACCCTCGATCATATCTGCGTTGTCGTACCAGATGTCGTACGACGACGAGAGTCCGGATTCGAGCCACATGACCTCGCCGTCACTGACTGTCAGCGCTGGACACGGCGTCCCGGCAACGAGACCACCGCTAACGTCGATAGTAATCGGCCCCGAACCCGACCGCGTGCAGGACGCCACGTCACCGTCCCCGTTCGAGACAGTGACGTTCACGGGTCCGCCAGTGGAGTCCTGGAAGACAGTCATATTCCAGTCGTTACCGCCGGTCCCTTGCAGGGAGAGATTGAATGCACCCGACCGACCGGTCGCGAGTGCTGTCCGGTCCGTCACGTTGAACTTCAACGCTCTGGTGTTCGAGACGCCAGATGCCACCTTCCACGTCGTCGAGTCACCGAGCGTACTGTCCCCGCTAAAATCGCCAGATTCGTTGACAAATCTCTCGCCATCCACCATCGAACGGTATGTTATGTCGACGAGACGGCCAGTAGCCGCTTTTTGCCGCCCGCCCTGGATATCGATATCCGTAACGTTGGCTTCCGCCCTATCTTCCAGGTCAGTAGTATCGGCTCCCTCGTACTGCGCGTTGATTTCCGTAATGGCAGTTCCGACGCTCTGTTCGACCTCGTGTCGGTACTGGAGAGCATCGTCGTCGCTGGTTCCCTCACCACGGGTTGCCAGGTTCTCGGTGAAGATGGCTGTATTGACCACGACGGCGAGTGCGATGAAGATGACTCCGAGTGCGAACGCGGCGACGAGAATAATCTGTCCTCTATCGGCGTCAGTCAGATGCGCCATGCGACCACCTCCACGCGGACGTGATTGTAAACGCCAGCGCTGGTCGTACTGTCCGGGAAGTATATCGACGACGTGCTCGTGACGTTCGTCCCAGTCGGGTTCCCGTCTTCGTCTCGGAGGCGGTCACTTTCGACAATAGTCACGGAGTGGGACGCAGTGACAGCGTGTTCACTCGGTTCACCTCGGTATATCATCCGGCGTCGCTGTTGCCCGCCGCTCGGATTCTGGAACACTATGTAGACGTTGTACGCGACGTTGCGCTCGTCGAGCGTTCGGTTGAGTGTCTTTCCGAACTTGATTTTTAGCGGGGCAGACTCCGTGTAGTAGTAGTTGCTGGACGTATTGTGGAACGCCCCTGCGGAGTCGTTCCAGTAGAGGACAGCGTCTTTCAGACTCCCCGTTTCGGCGCTGCTGGCGAGGATACCCTTCGATGTCTTTTCGAGTTGGTTTTCGAGGTGCTGGCTCGATGTACTCGCCGAGAGCGGCGTCACGGCTGTCATCTGGAGCGCAATACCGATACTTGTCAATAGGAGCAAAGCAGCGACAGCGGCTTCGAGCGTGTGCGCCTGACCGCGGTCCGATTCTGGGAGTGATTGTCGGCGGGTCATCACCAGACCACCACCTTCAGCGTCACGTCCCTGTCGTTGAGCGAAACGACACGTCGGGCCGTTATCGTGGAGGGGTTTCGCCCGGTTTCAGTCGGCGAATCACCGACGCTGAGACGTGTATCAGCACCACCAGGGTTGCAGTTGTCGACAGCTGTTAGCTCCTCCTCGCTCTCGTCCCAGCAGAGGGTGTCTGCGCTCGTGCTGCCGACGGTACTATTCCGCTCGATGGTGACGTTCACATCTTTCGTCGCCGGAATATTCAACCGGTCGTGTAAGTCTCCATCGCCGTATCGACAGCGGTCTGGTGCATCATCAGAGTCGTCGAAAAACGACACCGTGCAGTGTCGGTCGAGGACGTACGGCTTGGTGGGGTCACCCAGCGTATCCTGTGACAGCCGGTCGGCAATCTGGCCGACCAGCACCGTATCTTCCTCGTTATTGAGCGCAAACGGGTCAAGTAGACCGGGGACGAACGTGAATACGAACACCATTACGGCGAGAAAGATGCTAATGCCGAGTGCGAAGTCGAGTGTCGTCTGTCCCCTCATTGATGAATACTGACGGAGCGGCACGCGTCGTCGATCACTTCGGAACGAGTCCCCTGACTGTGAGCAGCCCACGCCCACAGACCGCAGTCGGTTACGCGGATGGCACCACGTCGCTTGCCGGTCCGACGTACTGAATGCTAATAGCACTTGTGGCCGTTTGCGAGTAGTCCAACATCGACCACCTCGGGGACTGGGTTCGATGGGTTTAAGAAAGAACGCTGGCAACCGAATAACGCCGACGCGGGCTCGTAGATCAGTGGTAGATCATCCCCCTGGCACGGGGAAGGCCCCGGGTTCAAATCCCGGCGAGTCCACTCGACTCACTTCGTTCGTCTCGTTTTCTCGCCGACTTCTCGTTCGCTTCGCTCACGAGAATCCCGGCGAGTCCTCTCACATTCTTCCGCCGTGACCAGGGTTCCTCACCGCAAGGTACGGACCCTGTAACGGCTGGATTCGCCATTTCGGGTTAGAAACCACACCCTCGCAGGAGGGAGTTCAACAGAATTTTAGACCGGGGTCGCCACCGTCTTGCGGTTCTGTGAGGGAACGGAGGTGGTTGATGTGAGAGTTCGCCGGAACGCTGTCGTCCACACTCCACCCATCTGTGAGTTCTGCGGGTCGGGCGACCCGGGCAGAAATGGTCGGGTGCCCGGCCCGTTGCAGAGATTCTTCCCCAACACCTGAGCAAGTCGATCGCTCAGTGTAGTGGAGCGCGCTACCGCCGCGAGATAATTGCGTACTTTTCCTCGGGCAGCGCTACCGTGTCTTCGTGAGTGAATCCACTCTCAGAGAGCCAGTTCTGTACCTGCTCAGGAGCGAGTCGATGATCGAGTGGCGGACCGAAATCACCTGCCGCCGCTGGATGGTATTCTGCAATGAGAAACGGTGAGCCTGGCGGAAGGACAGACGCAATGGCTTCAAGTGCTGCGCCCGGCTCCGCAAGATGGTGGAGCAGAAACGTAGCGATGGTAGTGATCGGGTCAGAGAACCGCAGCGGCAATGCCGCGACATCACCACACAGCGGATGAATACACGACGGATGTCGAGTAGCGTTGTCCTGGAGATACCGAAGAGCGCCTACTTGTCGATCAAGTGCATAGACATTGCCAGGTGAGATCTCGTCCGCCAATTGTGCAGTCATATACCCGGGCCCGCTGCCGAGTTCGAGAACGGAATCACCCTTTTCCAACCCCAACAGATCACAAAAACGGGTTGTCAGGCCGCCGCGGGCAGCCTGTCGTTCGTAAACGCTCTCCCAGTCCACATCAGACATTTTCTTGTCAAAGGTGTCGTCGCTATTCATATTCGGACAAGGGTGCCCGTCTGAGTAATCGTTATCCTTCAGTACATCTCGTTGATAGATTGGCGGTCGCTCACACAGCAGTCGTCAGAGATCGACTGTTTCACGCTGTGTTGTACCTGAAAGATGAGATTTCAACAGAGCCAAGATCTCAAAAAAGGAAATTCAACGCTCACGTGACTAACTACCAACCGTTTAAATATAATCGAGAAATCAGCTATGGAAAGAACGAAACAATGCCAGTGAATATTAAGCACAATACGCGGTCGTCACGATTCAGTGGCACCAGAAAATCAGATATTGGCGAGCAATACTGTGGTGATGAATAATGGCTGATTTTTCAACAATAATGCAGATACTCATCGTCGGCGGCACAGTTGCTATGGTCGCTGCGATCCTCTACACGCGGAAACTATTCGAACAGCTCAGTGAGAACACCTATCAGCGGCGATGGCGTGGACTGTTCGGGCTGATGGCGTTCTTTCTGGTGGGGTACGTCGCTGCCCTCGGCGTCGTCGTCACAGGATACGAAGGCGTGTTTCAGGTCGTGACTGGGCTGGTGTTTCTGTTTGGGGCACTGTTTGTCTTTCTGGTCGTCAACACCGGACTGGTAACCGTCAACGACCTGCAAGATAAGATGGAGGCAGCCCGTGAGGCGCGTCAGGAAGCCGAAAGTGCGCGCAAGGAGGCGGAAGTAACTCGGGCCGAAACGATGGAGACGTACGACTATCTCCAAAAAAAGGCCGACGACTACGCAGAGATCATGAGAGAATGTGCGTCCGGTGACTTGACCCGGCGGATGGAACCCGACGGTGAGAACGAGGCGATGGAGCAGATATGCGATAATTTTAATGAGATGATACAAGAGCTCGAGATGACGACCGGGCAACTCGAAACCTTTGCCGAGGAAGTTGAGGACGGTGGTCGATCCGTCCAAGAAGGTTCCGAGGCCGTCCGGGACGCCAGCGAACAGGTCGCGGAGTCGATTCAGAAAATCTCCGACGACCTCTACGAGCAGCAAGAACGCCTCCAGAATATATCTGAGGAGATGGACACGATGACCGCCGAGATCGAGTCTTCCACCGCCGATAATCCCGACGTTGGCGTCAAGGAGTCGGTGGAACACATCAAGGAAATTATGGTATGATTAACGAGGCCGCAGAATTTGGAGAACAGATGATGGCCGAAAGCGAGAACGTCGCTGGCGCGGCTGAGGAGCAGGCGGCGGAACTCAACGAGGTATCTTCGCGTGCGGAGAAACTGACCCAGTACGCCCAATACCTCGGCAACGGTCTCAAAGACTTCGAAACCGATCAAGAACACGAATTCGTCTTCCAGAGTGGCACATCACAGAAAAATAGCTGAGTCCGTCAGAGAAGGCATCGCCGGACAACTCGCGGCCGATACACCCGTCTCGTTCCGGTCGACCAACAGTGTATCACCAGTGGAGTAATACGAGCGACGCGATGAACACTGCCACAAGGCCAGCCATCCGTATTTCACAGGAAGCGTGGTGCCGGGAATGGGGCGCAAAAGCGGGCACTGGTTCTGGTCAGTAAGCGTGCGAAGTGACCCCCACAGTTCATATTCGCTTCAGATAATAGTCGGCGAATCATGGTGAATACAGGAGTACGTATTGCCGATAGAGTGAGACAACCTGTGGGCAGTCACCCCGTCACATCTTTCCCGATCGGACGGATAGAGAGTGGTACGTCCGAGGTCCAACTTTGGCATGATGCCACCAGTCGTCCGTCGGTGTCCAGCGTGTAATCACATAAACTGGAGCCGGCGGTTCACAGTTGTCACCGATACCGGTCGACGGATGGTCGAGTGTCCGTCATGCAATCATCGGTTCAGACCAATCGACGATCCGTGGCTCAACTGACTCGGCGGGGCGAAGAGCCCTTCGTGCCACTGCTGCGCCTGCGTTCCACCCGGTCCCACAGTGGCCTCCCAACCGACCCGAACAGTAACAGCAGCGCCGCCTCGTCGCCTCCACCGCTGGTCATCTGTTCGACCGTGATCCACACGATAAGTGCAATAGTCGAGAGGATGATGGCGTATTTGACGCCCGAGATGAGTTCCACGTTCCGGATGTAGCCGGCGATAAACGACGAGATAATCGCCTGCAGCGTCACTGCGTGGAAAAACAGCATGGACATCCGCTCGGGCGAAATCGAGCCACCGCCAGTGCCGGCACCAGTTCCGGTCCCAGCACTACCGCCGGCGCTCATATCCAGCCCACCGATGACGTCGATGAACTGCACGCGCAAGAGCGCCATCACGCCCAGCAACGTGAGGTAGGTCATGATGATGATTACCGTCTGCATTCGGGTGCGTGACTTGCGTTCGCGGTCGATATCGTCCTGGTTTTCCGAGGACTGGGCAGCCGTCGAGAGTACGTCCTGAATCTGGCTCGAGGTCTCCTGGGCCTCGCTGATGAGTTTGACCGTCCGCGCCAGCCGCGGAATGTGGTACTTGTTGTTGAACTCCCGGAGGGCGTCTTTCAGGTTCGTGCCGTAGTTGACCTTCGCGTGCATCGTCTCGAACTCGTCTGCCAGCTTCCCGGAGGACGTTTCGGAGACGACTTTGATAGATTCGAGCAGCGTCATCCCGGTGTCGTTGGCACTGGCGAGTTTCCGGAGATTCTCCGAGATATTCCCGAGGACGCCCCGGCGCGAGCGAACGTTCCACTCGTAGAACACGCCGAGGGGGAGCAGATTCAGATACAGCGGGAGATAGACCCAGACGAACGTCCCATAGATGACGTTGTTTTCCATCGCCTCCACTGAGAGTGGTGCGTTACCCGTCGCGACGGCACCGATGAGGACGAGTGCAGTCAACGGCACCGTGACGACGAGTACCATCAGCGGATGGTCCCGGAAGAAAAGATGCGGCGCTCGCAGAATCTCCATCAGCTCGTAGGTCCCTTCACGGCGCTTGATTCGGTCGAAAACGGTTCGCTCGCCGGTGTACTGCTCGACGAGTCCGGGATTGAACACGCCGATGCCTTCGTCGACCCGGAACTCCTCTTCTTTACTGTCCGGACGCAGATAGCCGTCACCGATGTCGTCCTGGGTGACCGTCGAGACGAGCACCAGGAAGCCGACGCCAATGAGCGGAATCAGCCCGTAAACGGTCCCAAGCAGGAGTTGCTCCTGGTTTCCGCCCTGCATCAGGTCCATGATGACCAGGATGATGATGAGAAGCAACGGGAACAGCGAGAGGGTCATGTACATCTCGCCGAACAGCTCCAGAGTGTCGAGCAGCTTCTCCTGTTCCTGCTTTGCGGTCCGCATGTGCTTGTCCTTCTGGTCTTCGAGGAAGTCCGTCATGTCACCCCCGGAATTGACGATAGAGAGCATGTCCGTCAGAAACTGCGAGAGCTCGTCACTGGGCGTTTCGAGGGATTGGTTCCGGATTGCCGTCCGGTAATCGGTGTCGAAATACTCCGTCTCCAGCACGATAGACTGGAACTCCTTTGCGACCTCGCCGTAAGTGTCGTCGGCTTTGGCCATCGCCTGCAGGATTTCGAGTTGGTTCATCCCCCCCACCGACAGCGCGTACATGAACGAAATCGAATCCGAGAGCAAGACGTTGATTTCGCGTTCACGGGCACTCGACCGGAAGTAGGGTATCGAGACGAGCGAGCCAAACCCCATCGCAAAGCCGATCGAACCGAAGACGAGCCCGGAGAAGACGACGATAGCCGGCGTCTTCAGTGCGGTGACGTACTCCGGGAGGTTGAACGTGAGTATCCCCTCCGGAACCCCGAAAAACTGGACGAACAGATAGCCGACGAACATCCCGAGCAACCAGAGCGCGAGGCCGGCAATCGACCCGATTGCGAGCGCGCGAGAGAGAAACATCTCGACGTTGTCGGCCATCCGTGCCTCGGCCAACTTCGTCTCGATGCCGCCGACGAAGTCCCCCTCCGCGTCGAACAACCACTCGAACAGGGGATAGAAGGCGTCGCCAAGGGCCGATTCGCCGGCTCCACCGACCTGTTTGCCACCTCGCGTATCGAGGCTCATTCTTCGTCCTCCCCGGAGCCGGCCTTCGGCACGAACTGTCCGAAGTCGATAGCTTCCTCTTCAGTTCCACCGCCGTCGTCGGCTTCGAGCCCGGAGAGAGCAGAAACGATATCCGTCGAATCGCGCTCACGGTACCGCTGGAGCAGCGGATTGGCATTTTCCAGAATCTCCCCGGTCTCCTCCAGCAGGTCCTCGGGCGCTTCGGGGCGTGGAACGAGTTCTTCTTTTTCGGGTTCAATTTCAATCTGGACCGACTCCATCTCCCGGAGGTCCTCCAACGAGCGTTCCAGTGACTCGTTTGCGATGATAGTCAGAATCGTCTCGGGGTCGTTGATAAATGCCTGTACTGTCGCTGCCACCTGCGTGTAGGTGTTCAACCCGTGCTCGATGAGGTAGGCCAGCACCACTTTCCGCTTGAACAGTTCCTCGTCGAGGCGCTCCTGGGTCCACCCGCGGTCGAACTTGATTTCCTCCAGTGTCGAGGACGACCCCATCTGGATGAAATTGTCCGTCTCGGCGCGCCACTCGTAGACGTCCCGGACGTTGATCTCGTCGTTTTCCGGGGAGTATTCGTTGATTTCGGTCAGTGACTTGTTCCGGCGAACCTTGTGCCCGCCGACCCTGGTCTGGGTCTGAATCGACACCAGGTCGAGGGCGGTAAACAGCGTCTTCGAGACGTTGATCGGTTCGGTCGTAAACCGCTTGATGACCTCGCCGACGGAGTCGGCGTGGAACGTGGTGTAGGTCGTGTGACCGGTCGACATGACCTGGAACAGCGTCCGACCCTCCTCTCCCCGAATCTCGCCCATGACGATGTAGTCCGGACGCTGCCGGAGTGCGGCCTCCAGCAGGTCGAACTCGTCGACGTCACCGGTGTCGTCCTGTCCGAACGACGGACGGGTGACACTCGCGACCCAGTTTCGCTGTGGCAGTTCGACCTCGCGAGTGTCCTCGATTGAGACGATTTTTGCGTTCGAGGGTATGAATAGGGAAATCGCGTTCAGGCTGGTCGTCTTCCCCGACGCCGTCCCGCCGGCGAAGATGAGCGACTTGTGGTTCTCGATACAGAGCCAGAGAAAGGCCATCTCGTCCAGGTTGAACGTGTTCCAGTTGATGAGGTCGATGGGGGTAAAGGGTACGTCTTTGAATTGACGGATGGTGTAGTTGGTTCCGTGGTCCGAGACTTCCCGGCCAAGCGTCAGCTGTGCACGCGAGCCGTCCGGGAGCGTCGCGTCGACCTGCGGTTGCCGTTTCGAGATACCCTTCCCTGAGCGCTGGGCGAGTTTGACCACGAAGTCGTCGAGACCCGTCTCACCGTGTGTGACGTTCGAAATTATCTGTTCGTAGTCAGTATGATAGACGAACACGCGGCTGTTGTAGCCGTCACAGGAGATGTCCTCGACGTTGATGTCGTGTTTCACCGGGTCGATTTTGGCGTATCCGATGAAATTTCGCTTGAGCAGATAGAGGAGTTTCTCGACCTGGTACTCGGTCAGCGTGTCGGGGTCCTCATCGAGGATGATGGGTTCGGGCCGCACCTCGATGCCGTCGAGACCGCTTTCCTCGACCGTCTGCTCGGTGTCGTTCATCCCGAGCATTTCCTTGAGTGACCCCATCATTCCTCCACCATCGGTAGAACCAGTCTCGTCGGTTATCTTCCCCTCGTAGAGACCGTAGCGGTGGAGAAGCCGTTCTGCTTCGCGCTGGATGACTTCCGCCCGGTCGGTCTCGTCTCCCTGGACGATGACGTCGTCTTCGGAGTACTTGATTGCGGTTTTGAGTTTCCGCGAGAGGAACTCCTTGAGTTCGTCCTCGATATCGTTGAGGTGTGGCTCGATGACGTAGTACTTGCGCTCGTTTTCTTTTCGAGAGTGAAAGATGATGACACAGGCGTAGGGTTTGTTCACCCAGTAGCGGTTCTCCTCGACGAAGTGACTCTTCTTTTCCAGCGGGACGGCCTTCTCGAGGTCGTAGCGGTTGACGACCGTCGTGTTGCCGTTTCGGTCCGAAAAGAAGGCGTCCTCGTCGAGTTCGTCGGGGACGTTGACGGTCCGTTCGTCGACGAGATGCTCGAGGTCCGAGGCAATCGACTGGGCGTGGCTCAGCCGTTCCTCTGTGCCGTCGGGGTCGAATCCAAGGTATTGCTCCGGCTCGAACGGCTCCTTCTGTCCGTCGCTCTTGCGCGGCGCGTTCCCGTTCTCGTCGTAGTAGTACTCCCGTTTGAAATGCTCCCAGGAGTACGTTCCCTGCACAACAGGAGTGCGCTCGGGGTCACAGAACGCCTCGAAGTGTTCGCTGAGCGTCTTGCCAGCACTCGCACCGGATTCGAGTTTTCGCGGGAGGTCCCGCGGGTCGAACCCGAGATACGCCGACCGGTCGAACCGACCCTCATCGTGTTCTTCTCTCCGAAAGTCACTCCAGGAGTACTCCCCCACTGCAACGGTTGTGCCCCCACCGACATCGACCCCCGCCGAGGCCTCTTCCTCGCCGCCCCCTGTGTCATCGATTGCCATTACAATTCATCTGCCCCTATGGGTGAAAAAACTTTATGCCAGGAACACTGCCTGCCACCAAATTCTCGATTCTCCCACTTGGCGCAATCGAAGGCCGCAGGTCCGGGAGCAGAGCAGTCAGTCGACGAACCGCTCGATTCTCGCCATCGCCTCTTTCAACTCGTCGAGACCGGTCGCATACGAGACGCGAAGGTGTCCTTCGCCGCCCTCACCGAAGGCCGTTCCTGGCACTACAGCGACGCCCTCCTCGTGGAGGAGTGCCTCTGCGAACTCGCCGGCGTCGTCCCAGGGACACTCCGGGAACGCGTAGAACGCGCCGCTGGCCCGGAAACAGTCGATTCCCATGTCTGCAAACCGCGAGAGGACGTACTTCCGGCGACGGTCGTACTGGGCTTTCATCTCGGCGACGGCGTCGTCGCACGATTCGAGCGCCTCGATTGCGGCGTACTGTGCGGTGGTCGGAGCCGACAGCATCGTGTACTGGTGGATACGGTTCATCGCTGTCGTCGCCTCCGGTGGAGCCATCGCGTACCCCAGTCGCAACCCCGTCATCGCGTAGGCTTTCGAGAAGCCGTTGAACACGACAGTCCGCTCGCGCATCCCTGGCAGCGTCGCGATGGAGGTGTGGTCGTGTTCGTACGTCAAATCGGCATAAATTTCGTCCGAGAACACCGTCAGGTCGTGCTCGCGGGCGAAGTCGGCGACCGGCTGGAGTTCCTCGCCGGTCATCGTCGCCCCGGTCGGATTGTTCGGGTAACAGAGGACGAGCACGTCCGCGTCGGCTGCGCCGGATTCTTCCAGTACCTCGCGAGTTAACTTGAACTCGTCTTCGCGTCGCGTCTCCACCGAGAGGACAGTCCCTCCAGTGAAGATGACGCCGGGAACGTAGGAGACGTAACACGGCTGGACGACAGCAACGGTGTCGCCGGGGTCGACCAGCGCCCGGTAGGCGAGGTCGATTCCCTCGCTAGCCCCGGCGGTGACGAGAATCTCCTCGTCGGGATCGTACTGCTGGTCGTATCGTGTGGCGACGTGGTCGGAAATCTTCTCTCGGAGTTCCCGACGACCCCGATTGGCGGTGTAGGAGGTCTTGCCCTGCTCCAGCGATGTGATTGCGGCGTCGCGTGCCGCCCACGGCGCCGAGAAGTCGGGCTCACCGACGCCCAGCGAGATGATGTCGTCCATCTCCTCGGCGAGTTCGAAGAATCGTCGGATACCCGACGGTGGCACCGCGTCGACCCGCTCGGCGATGTCGAATGTCATGGTGAGACGGAGAGCCGGTCGTCGTCGTCGCCGTCGCCGAACTCGATGCCGTGTTCCTTGTACGACTCCATGACGTAGTGGGTCACAGTCTGCGTGATTTCAGGAACGGGCGCGACTTTTTCGCTGATGAAGTGGGACACTTCGCGCATCGAGTCTCCCTCGACTTCCATCATGAAGTCGTAGTCGCCACTGACGAGGTGGAGCGACTCGACCATCGGGAACTTTGCGATGCGCTCGGCAACATCGTTGTAACTGGTCTCGCGGTCGAGTGTGAGGTTGAGTTCGACTGCCGCGCGCACGGTCTCCTGCTCGAGTTTGTCCCAGTCGACGACGGCGCGGTACCCCTTCAGGACCCCTTCCGATTCGAGGTCAACGATTATTTCCTCGACTGTCTCGACGTCTATGTCGGTCTGACGGGCGATATCCTCGACAGTGTAGCGGGCGTTCTCTCGGAGTAGCTCTAGGACCTCGTCGCGACTGCTCATACCGATAGACCGCCGTGCGACCGTATAAAGACTTGCTACACGTCGCCGGTTGCATCCCCAGCGTCGAGCCCTCACTATCCGAGTCGATTCGAGATTTTATAGTGGCTGACTCCGTACAGCCGCTCAATGCGCCCACAAGTGCCAGAATCCGGCTGGGAACTCGTCGCACAGCGAGACGAAGCGGCCTCACTCATCGGTGCGGTCGTCACACTCGATGCAGAGACTGAGTACACCCGCTCTGACATTGCCGATGCAGCCGATATCCCCCTGAAGACGCTCTACCTGGCCGATGCGCTCGAAGACCTCGTTGACGTGGGCGCACTCGACCACACCGAAAGCGAGGACAGCGAGGCAACGTTCGTCCTCAACGAGGACAGCGCCGTCGTGCAGGCTGCTCGGGCATTCGACAACGCAGTCGCCGAACAGCTCGCGGTCGAAGCGGAGTAGTCAGCGATAGACCGCCCGATACAGTCGTTTCGAGAGTTCTTTGTCCCCGCACCGTCTGCGACCGTCTGTGACGAGGTTTAGAGACAGGCAGGCTGCACTCGTGGTCTCACTGGTCGGCGGCTCACACGTCGTCAACCACATGTACTACATCCTGTTGCCACCAGTGACGACTGTCGCGGCCGCCGACCTCGGGATCGGAGTCGCCCGCATCGGTCTCGCTATCGGGCTCCTCGGCGCCGTCGTAACTGCGCTGCAGTTGCCCTTTGGCCATCTCTCCGATACCCGCGGCCGGACGCCGATGCTCGCCCTCTCGCTCGGCTTCGGAGCAGTCGGTGCCATCCTCACTGCCACGGCACAGAGTTACACGTGGCTCCTCGCGTCGCAGGTGATTCTCGGTATCGGTATCGCCGGTCATCACCCCGCTCATTACCCGTTGCTCTCTGCGGCGACCGACCCCGGTACCAGGGGACGAGCCTTCAGTGTCCACGGCTTTACCGGCGCGCTTGGATTCGCTGCGACCCCCGCGGTCGTCGCGGGCGTCGTGACGCTTGGCTACGACTGGCGGAGCGCGCTCGGGGTCGTTGCCGCTCTTGGTTCGGTCTACGCGGTCGGCTGCATCTTCGTGTTTGTTCGCTACGTCGACAACGAGATTACGGCACCCAGCGATACCAGCCACGCCAACGAATCGTGGACCGTCTCTCGCGTGCGGGCGCTCCCGAAGCGAGCCGCCGGCAGCCTCCGCGGGATGCTCTCCGACCGCGGAATCCTTCTCGTGACCGTGCTCTGGCTGGTCACGTCTATCGCGGGATGGGGCATCAAGACCCAGACACTGCCACTGTTGACCGAGACCTACGGCCTGCCGGAAGCCACCGGAAACACGCTCGTCTCGGCGATGTTCGTCGTCGGCGCGGTGTTGATGTTCGGCGGCGGCTGGCTCACCGACCGCACCTCGCCCGGATTCGTGCTGGTCGCCGGCTACGTCTCGCTCGTGGCCGTCACCGCAACGCTGGCTACCGGTATCCTCCCCGCAATCCTGGTCGTCGGGCTCACGCTCGTCCTCGCCTCGACTATCGACTACAGCCGTCCGGCTCGCGCGACGCTCGCAGACCGATTCGCGTCGACCGACGACATCGGAAAGAGCTTCGGGCTGGTCACTATCGGCATCTCAGGCGGCGGTGCCATCGCGCCGCCGGTGTTAGGGTGGGTGTCGGGGAGGTATGGCGTCGAAGCGTCCTTCGCGACGATGGCCGCGCTCGGTATCGTCTCGCTCGCCTTGACCGCCGTGGTCCTGCGCGTCGAGAGCGCCCGTCCAGCGAGAACGCCACAGCCGGGTGACGACTGACGCAAATCAGGCTGGCTCGGCGGCTGTGGCGTCGCGGAGAGTTCTGTCACCAGCCAAGATATCCCAGAGAAACAGCCGAAGCGCGTCCGTAACGAACTCGGGGTTGTCGAGGTTCGACGCGTGGCCAGCGCCGGGTACTTCCCGAATCTTGGCACCCCGGATTGCGTCTGTCAGTGCCGGCGCGTGCTCTCGGATGAATCCCGCGTCGTGTTCGCCATAGAGAACGAGCGTCGGGACCGAAATCGAGCGATAGCCGACTGGCGTCTCGTGGAAGCGAGCGAGCGCGCGGATTACCTTGACGAACTCCTCGGTTGCCATCGTCGGCCCGGATTCACGAATCGTCTCGATACTCTCGTACTCGCCGCTGACGCCCTTCGAAAACCGCTCCTGGAGCCACACCATCACCCGTTCGACGCGCTCGTGGCCGAACAGCCGAACCAGTGGGATAGTCGCGCGCAAGAGTCGGCGCTGGACTCGCTCGCCAGACGAGAGTGGCGCCGGACCGAACGTATCGACGAGAACGAGTCCGGAGAGCCCGTCGGGGAAGCGGTCGGCGTACACCTGTGCGATGCACCCACCCAGTGAGAGGCCACAGATGACCGGGCGGTCCAGTTCCAGGGCGTCGACGAGAGCGGCCAGGTCGTCGGCAAAGAGGTCCATGGAGTACGATTCCCTGTCAGAACCGCCGGTCCGGCCGTGGCCGCGCACGTCGTAGGCAATCGTGGTGTAGTCGTCGCTGAGCGCGTCCAGTTGGGGCCCCCACTGCGTGTAATCGACGATTGCGCCGTGGACGAACACCACCGGCGGTCCGCTCCCGTGGCGCTCGTAGTACGTCTCGATGTCGTTGGTCTGAACAGTCGGCATACCGAACGTAGGAGGGACGACCCGATAAACTCGCTCGCGGACCGTTGGGACCGGCCAGCGAGTTGCCGCTGGCCGAACCGATTAGACTGTCGAGGCCAAAGCGTGGGTATGGTCGCAGCAGATTCCGTCGAGGTCCTCGAACCGGGAGACGAAGCACCGGATTTCGAACTGACAGGCACAGACGAAGAGACGTACACCCGTTCGGATTTCGCCGACAACGAAGCACTGCTGGTCGTGTTCACGTGCAACCACTGCCCGTACGCACAGGCGAAATTCGACGAACTAAACGCGCTCGCCACCGAGTACGACGACGTTGCTGTCGTCGGCATCAACTCGAACGACCCCGAGGAGTATCCCGACGACTCCTTCGAGCGAATGCAGGAACTCGTCGCAGACGGGACAATTCAGTACGACGCCTATCTTTTCGACGAGACACAGGAGGCGGCAGCCGCGTACGGCGCGACGTGTACGCCGGACCCGTTCCTGTTCGAACGGAGCGGCGACAGTTTCGAACTGGTCTACCACGGCCGACTGGACGACGCGCTGAACCCCGACGACGAACCGACCGAGCGGGAGATGAAAGCACACATCGACAGCCTGCTGGCCGGTGACGATGTCGACACGGAGTTCCAGCCCTCCCGCGGCTGTTCCATCAAGTGGAAAGAGGGCAACGAGCCGGACTACTGGAACTGAACTGGTCGCGGGAGAATTACCGACGACTGCGAGCACCGACAGGAACACACCTGTTTTGGCATCCCCGCCAGAATAGCCCGTATGAACGTCGTCGAGCGCTTCGAGCGCGAATCACCGCTTATCGGGATGGTTCACCTGCCGCCGCTCCCGGGGTCGCCGCGCTTTGCCGGCGACCGGAAGGAACTCCGCGGGCGGGCACTCGCCGACGCATTCGCGCTCGTCGAGGCCGGCTTCGACGGCCTACTGGTCGAGAACTTCGGCGACGCCCCCTACTACCCGGATGGCGTACCGAAATCGACTGTCGCCGAAATGACCGCCATCGTCCGTGAACTCGGCATCGGCGTCGAGTGTCCCTACGGCGTCAACGTCCTCCGGAACGACGCCGACGCCGCACTCTCGGTGGCGGCCGCCGGCGGTGGGTCGTTCGTCCGCGTCAACGTTCACACCGGCGCGCGCGTGACCGACCAGGGCGTTCTCGAAGGGAGTGCCCACGAGACACTCCGGCGGCGCGAGCAACTGGACGCGGACGTTTCGATTCTCGCAGACGTGGCCGTCAAACACTCCGCACCGGTGGGCGAGCGCGACATCGCAGCTGTCGCCGAGGAAACCATCACACGTGGTCTGGCCGACGGGCTCGTCGTCTCCGGGCCGGCGACTGGCGAATCAGCCGACGCCGACGAACTGAAGACGGTGCTGGATCGCCGTGACAGCGTCGACCCGTCTGTTCCAGTGTTCGTCGGGAGCGGCGTCACCCCCGAGAACGTCGCTGCCCTGCTCGATATCGCCGATGGCGTCATCGTCGGGACCGCGCTCAAACGGGGCGGCGAAACGACGGCACCAGTCGACCCAGACCGCGCGGAGGCGTTCGTCGATGCGGTACGGGACCGGTAAGACGGCGGACCAGCAGTTATCTGGCAGCCAGACAAACACCCGAGTATGACTGACGACCTGGTCACCGAGACGGTCAGTGCGATTGCAGCGGCTGTCGGTCCCGAGCGAGACGAGATACTCCGTGAGATGGACGACCGCGCCGACCACAAGGGGTTCCCGACAGTGGGTCCACAGGTCGGTGGGTGGCTCACGCTGCTGGCCCGTGCCGTCGACGCCGAGCGCATCTTCGAGTTCGGGTCTGGCTTTGGCTACTCGGCGTACTGGTTCGCACGCGCACTCGATTCCGACGGTGAAGTCGTTCTCACAGAAACCGAGGCCGACAAACTCGACACCGCTCGCGAGTACTTCGACCGCGGCGGCATCGCGGACCGGGCGCAGTTCGAACACGGCGACGCCATCGACATCGTCCAGACGTACGACGGTCCCTTCGATGTTGTCCTGCTTGATAACGAGAAAGACCGGTACGTCGAGGCCTTCGAGGCCGTTCGTGGAAAGCTCCGAGAAGGAAGTCTCGTGGTAGCTGACAACGCCCTGACTGCGAGCACTATCGAGACAGAAGACGTTCGGGGATTGCTGAACGGAGAGCCTCGGCCGGCAGCCACAGGAGCGAGTGCGGGCATGGCCGACTATCTCGGCCGCGTAGGCACTGACGAGGACTTCGAGACGACACTACTTCCACTCGGTGAGGGCGTCGCAGTGAGTGTTCAAATCTGATTGCTATCCCACATCTTCAAGAGGAGTGATTGGCAACTAACTGGCACGTAATTCCGTGCACGTGAAGAAAATCCAATTTCGGCCATGGATAGTGCTCTCAGTTCTCTGCCTTGCGCTGCTCGTGGGTACCATCGTCACAGGTGTCGTCGCTGCAGACGGAGCCGGTTCGCAGACCGACGCTGTACAGTGGGCCGGCGACGACAGGATCGATACGATACAAGCTGGCGGGGCTGACGGTGAGACAGGTTCGACAGTCTATCCAGCACTGGACAGAGGCGGGCAGCCGGAGATTAGCGGGTTTGGGAATATCGAAACAGAAGAACGTGGTGACGTCGTGGAAATCCCAGTTCGAGGCGTCTCGCCCGGTGGGTACGTGACCGTGACGCTCGGCCGGCAGAGTTCAGGCTACGTCTCGAACGTGACGGCCCACGACGAGAACGGTGACGGGGTCGTGACGCTGTCGTGGAACTCCTATCTGGCAGACCGCGAACAACAAGCCAGCGGCGAGAACCCGTGGAGCGCCAGCGGGAGCGATTCGGTCGTCGCACAGAACGTCCAGTCGGAGATTGTCGACGGTCCCACCCACATCATCACCGCTGGCACCTACGCACTCGAAGCGCGAGAGGGGCGGATTCAGGATGGTGCGACAGACCAGCCTGCGGAGGCACTCGATACGTTCAGACTCGAAGAGCGGTCAACCGGCGGCACCGAAACGTGGACCGCGCCCGAGGCGGCGTCCGACGAGTTGAACGACCCCAACAGCATCGAATCGCGGTTCGGGTCGGAGGTGACGCTGGCCGACGACATCGCGAACGGAGACGTGCTGGTGACCAGCATCGAGGCAAGCGGGCTGGAAGGTGCCTTCAAAGCCCAGGACGGGGACGACGCGACGGCGAAATTCTACCGTGCAGTCAGCAACGGTATCATCACGCTCAACCACACGCATCTCGTCGATAGCGCAACGAACAGACAGTCGGATACGATTACCGTCAACGCACGGGAGACGCTCGGCGACGTGACGGTCGTCCCCGACTACGAGAACGACATCTACTACGTCGTCCACAACACTGGCGACGAAGAGCGATTCAGGGTCGGTCGGTCGTTCCGGACACAGTTTGCAGTCGAGAGCCTCCACCAGAGCGAAGCAAACTTCGGGCTGGTGCCCCCGGATTCGAGCGGCAACTTCCACGACGAACTCGCCACGAGCGAGTTCGACATGGTACGGGGGAGCCTCAGCATCTCGACCCCACCGTCTGGACGTGTCGAGGTGCGTTCCCAGTCGGGACAATCAATCACAGGCACCTCGACGTACGCGCCTGGCACGGAGCTTCAGGTCCGACTCCAATCACAGAGCGGGTCCAGTAGCCAGTTCATCATCGGCCCCCGTGATGTCACCGTCAAGCAAGATGGCACGTGGACGTTGACAGCAGACTTCAGTTCCTACAACGTCGGCTCGACGTTCACCGTTCGAGTGAAAAGAGGCAACGAGGATCCGGTGACCGCGGACGGCGAAATCCGTGGCAAGCCCGAAGTGCTTGCGCTAGAGTTCAACGACCAGGAGCGGCGGGGAGAAATCGTGGCCGTCTCTGCAGTCGAACTCAATGCCGGTGGGTTCGTCGCCATCCACGAGAGCACTGCCGACGGGCCGATAATCGGACACAGTTCCTACATCGACGAGAACGACCCGGTCCAGAACCTCCGAATGGCGCTCGACGAGCCACTCGATTCCAGCGCGACGCTGGTCGCGATGCCACACGTCGACTCGAACAACAACCAGCAGTTCGACGCCGAAACTGACAGTCCGTACACCAGCAACGGGTCGCCGGTATTCGATTCCGCCCGCGTCACACTGGCAGGGTCTCGACCGAATTTCGCCGTTGCAGAACTCAATCCAACGGACGTAACAGTCACTGAAGGCGATACGTTGACCGTCGCTGCGACGGTTGTCAACGACGGAGACGCGGCCGGACAGCAGTCGGTGGAGTACCGCCTCGAAGGTCGGACAGTATCGAGCCGAGAAGTCTCACTCGGGTCTGGTGAAACGTCGGTCGTCGAGTTTTCGGGTATCGACACCAGCGGACTCGGCACGCAGTCGTACACGCACGGCGTCTACACCGACGACGACAGTCAGACGGGAACGGTGACCATCGAGGCGGTCAGCGAATCCGCAAGCCTCAGCGTTTCGCGCGTCGACCCGGGCGACGTAACTGTCGAATCAGGCGAATCGTTCGACGTTCGTGCCACGGTCAGGAACGACGGGCGTGAAGCAGTGACACAGCCAGTCGAGCTGCGTCTTGACGGCGATATACTGACCCGGACGAGGGTAACTGTCGAGGGGAGCACCGAGCGAACCGTCGAGTTGAGTCCGATATTCACGACCGACCTGGACGCGGGCGAATACACGTACACGGTGGCGACGGACGACGAGAGCCAGACCAGTTCCCTGACAGTCGAAGCAGGGTCGTCCGGGAGCGTCGAGACGATGCAATTCGGCGAGGAAGCTGTTGGAACGGACGAAGCGACCCTCGAATCGGTCGAACTCTCCGACGGTGGGTTCGTCGCGCTCCACGAAGGGTCAGCGTCAGGGCCAGTAATCGGAGTCAGCGAGTATCTCGCGGGTGGTCAAAGCCACAGCGACGTGGCGATTTCCTACGACGAGTCCGTCTCGGAAGAGACGGATGTCGTCGCGGTCGCACACCACGATACGAACGAGAACCAGGCGTTCGACTACGCAACGAGTGGCGGCAGCGAAGACCAGCCGTACGCGACGGATAGTGAGCAAATCGCGCAACAGGAAGTTTCGAGCGCGGGTTCCGGAGACAGCGACTCCTCCGATTCCGGAATTTCCGCGTCGGACGGCGGGCTCATCGAGGACTTCGGCCTGTTGCCGCTGGCTGGCGTTGGCGTGCTTGGGCTGGCTGTTGTCGGCTTCGGACTGTATCGATATCGGAGCGACGACGGGGCGGTTCCGACGGAACAGCCAGGCGAGCAGACAGGGCAGTCACAGCATTCGCCTGCACAGGACCAGTCAGCCGCGGGCACCGACACTGAGCCGGACGGAGTTGCAGACTCGACACCGTCGGATGGCGACTCGGTGGCCGAGGAGACGGCAGCAGCCGGCGAAGCAACCGCGGCAGCCGACAGCGAACAGTGGAACCCTGACAGTGACGACGACCCATCCGACGCAGAGACAGCAACGGCGGCAACAGCGGCGAATTCGGGGTCCGATGAGGTAGCAAACGACGACTCCTCAGAGCCGGAGACCTCGGCTGAAGCCGCCGAGTCGACGCCGGCACTCGAACGCGAGATACCCGCGCTGTCGGACGTGTCACTACGCGAAACCGGAGCACTGCTCGCCACCTACGGTGCCACGATGGAGACGAGGGACGGCCAGATACTGGTGGAAGTGATGTCCACTGCACCTGACATCGACATCGACGAAACGCTCGTCGACCGGTTCGAGCGGACTGCCGGGGCGTGGTACAACGCGAGCAGGCATCCCAACGTTCGGACGGTGCACGACTGGGGAACCGAGCCGCGACCGTGGGTCGCCACCGAGGACCTCTCGACGGTGGAGACACTCGACGACGTACACACGTCACTGTCGCTCGAACAGACTGTCGACGTCGTCGGTGACGTTGCCGAAGCAGTCCAGAACGTCGGAGCCCATCACAATCTCTCACTCGACTGTATCCGCCTCCTCGACGAACAGAATGGGTACACGGCAGTCGTCGACGACTGGGGGCTCGAACGCGTCGTCGGAGAACACGTCGACGGCGAGTACGTCACACCGTACACAGCCCCCGAACAACTTGGCGACGACCCCGTGGGAGAACTGACCGACGTGTACGGACTCGGTGCCGTCGCGTACCACGCCACGACGGGCGGTACACCGCTCCCGGCAGATGCCGACGCGATTCGGGACGGCGACATTGCTCACGCAAACAGGTACGTCCAGATACCAGCACAGCTAGATATCGCGATCATGAACGCGCTGTCGACCGACCCCGGGAATCGCCAGCGGTCAGTATCCGACTTCGGTCAGTCGCTCAGGAGCGGTCTCCAGTGACAGAGCCAGCATTCTCGCTACCGAAAATGGAGGGCGATGAATTATATGGATCCGACCGAAAGCCACGGGCAACGCTGACTTTGTATCCATGAGTCTGATGATAGATATCCGGAAGCTCGGGTTGTTCAACAAGATGGCGAAGGAAGGTGGCAACACGGTTGCGAGTCACCTCAGTCAGATGACGGGGATGGAGACGGAGATGGAGATTACGAAAATCAACTTCATCGACATTCCCGACATCAAGACCCACGTCGGCGACCAGAAGCAGATCGGTATCAGCATCGAGATGCTCGAACCCCCACACGGCCACATTCTCTTTCTGTTCAACGCCCAGAGCGCGAAGGAACTCGCACACGGGATGATGGGCGACATGGCGGGAGCCGAACCCTCCGAAAGCGGCTTTTCGAACATGGAGCGCTCGGCAATTCAGGAAATCGGCAACATCATGACGAGCGGTTTCATCGATGGGTGGGCGAACGTCCTCAACACGACAATCGACATGTCCACGCCCACCTTCACGTACGGTCCCGGTAGTGGCATGGTCGACGACCTCGTCGGCACTCGCGCCGACGAGATGGCGCTGATGTTCGACTCTCGCGTCCACGCGCTCGAATCCGATATCAACGTCAAAGTCTACACCTTCCCCGAACTCGAAGAATTGGTCGGCCTGATGCAGCAAATCGAAGTCTGAAATAAGAAACTAGTTGAGAGTTTACGACAATTTCCGATTCTATATGTGAGTGGCTCCCTTGGACGGGGTATGGAGTTACTCGAAGACAGCATCGTGCCCGAGGAGGCACGCGAGGTGAAGACACAGGCCCGAGAGTTCGCCCAGGAACACATCGAGCCGAACGCGGCGGAGTACTTCGAATCCGGCGAGTATCCCTGGGAGATTCTGGAAGCGGGGATGGATGCAAATCTCGTTGCGCAGGATATTCCCGAGGAGTACGGCGGGCGGGGGCTCTCTCTGGAGCAAGTTCTGGCTATCGCCGAGGAGTTCTACCGAGCCGATGCCGGTATCGCGTTGACGCTCCAGCTGGCGAGTTTCGGCGCAGAAATCGTCGTCGACCACGGGAACGAGGAGCAAATCGAAGAGTACGTCCGCCCGGTCGCCGAGAACGAGCAGCTTACCGGACTGGCAGTCTCGGAGCCTGAAACGGGCAGCGACCTCGCTGGGATGTCGACCACGGCCGAAAAGGACGGCGACGAGTACGTCCTCAACGGTGAGAAGTACTGGATTGGCAACGGCGTCGAGGCCGACTGGGTAACCGTCTACGCGAAGACGGGCGACGACGAGAACAACCGGTACGGCAACTTCTCGATGTTCATCGTCCCCACGGATACCGACGGTTACGAAGCCGAACACATTCCCGAGAAGATGGGCTTTCGGGCATCGAAACAGGCCCACATCGTCTTCGACGACTGCCGAGTTCCGGCGGAGAATCTCGTCGGCGCGGAGGGTGCAGGCTTCTACATGCTCGCGGAGTTCTTCAATCACGGACGGGTCATTGTCGGCGGTCACGGACTCGGCCTCGCGGCGGCGGCAATCGAAGAGGCCTCCGAGTTCGTCCACGACCGCGAAGCCTTCGGCCGCTCGGTTGACGAGTTCCAGGCCGTCCAGCACGACCTCGCGGAGATGCGCATGGAGTTCGAGGGGTCGCGCGCGCTCGTCTGGCGTGCCGCAGAGAAAGTCAGCAACCAAGACTACCCGGGGTACTGGGCGGCGCTGGCCAAAGCCGACGCTACGGAGACGGCAGTGACCTGTGCCGAACGCGGGATGCAACTCCACGGCGGCCGGTCGGTCCTGACGGAAAATCGCATCTCGCGCGTCTACCGCGACGTACGGATTCCGGTCATCTACGAGGGTGCAAACGCGGTCCAGCGAAACCTCATCTACAATCAGGCCCCGCGGTAGTGTCGGTGGCCGGGACAACTCCCTGGTGAGCGAACACCCGCAGCTCTGGCCCTGTGAAACCCTCAACTCTTGATGAGTTTCAACGGGTGTGCTGACTACAGAGCGCGTATCTTACGCAGCGAGGTTTACGGGGGGCTTGCGACAGAGCCTCACCCGTAGGGACATAGCGGTGGCGCTGCAATTGTCAATACGATGTACCCACAGTTCCCCTGGGGCAGCGACCAGTCTGGCATCGTTCGCCAACCTCTCCCGGCGGTGATGCCATCACTGCTGGTTCAGCGCGCTGTCGAGATGGCGAGCGTCGATGTGGGACAGACGCCGTCTACAGAGGTCTACGCAGAGAACAAGATTCGACTGCGGCGGTACGACTCGCTGACAGACACACAGCGAGATGTCCCAATCGTTCTGGTGCCTGCGGTCATCAACCGACCCTACATTCTGGATTTGCAGCCTGATCGGAGTGTCGTCCGCCAGTTCCTCAGCCGTGGCTTCGACATGTTTCTGGTGGACTGGGGAGAGCCGTCCCGGCTTGACACGACACTCGAGTTCGCGGATTACGTCGAGCGCTACTTGGCGAATGTCGTCAGGGTTGTCAGAGAGCGGACCGGAGCGTCCGGCGTTCACCTGTTGGGTTACTGCACCGGTGGGACACTGGCCACTCTATATGCGGCCCTGCATCCTGACGCCGTGCAGACCCTCGGCCTCCTTGCCCCTGTTCTCGCCTTCGACACCGATGAGGGCATTTTCGGACTGTGGCGAAGCGACGAACACGTCCACCCGGAAACAGTATCGAGAACCTTCGGCAACGTACCGGGTGAGCTGCTGGCGGTGGAATTTGCCATGCAGGACCCCGTGGAGTATTTGGTTGCACGCTATCTCAGACTCGCCGACCATCTCGACGATGTGGCGCACCTCAAACGCGCCGCACGCCGACTCCGCTGGGGTCGAGAGACCGTCGACGTTCCGGGCCGATTGTACGAGCAGTTTCTCGAAGAGTTATATCAGGAGAACAAACTGATGACTGGTGACTTCGAGGTCGGTGGGCAGTCAGTCGACCTCGACGAGCTCCGGATGCCAATCTTGGATATCATCGGGGCAGACGACCAGTTTGTGCCGCCAGCAGCGAGTCGTCCCTTCATCGACGCCGTCCCGAGTGCGGACACGACCGTTATCGAGTTTCCGACGGGTCACGTCGGACTGTCGATTAGCGACCGAGCCCACGAGGAACTGTGGCCAGCGGTCTGTGACTGGTACGATGAGCGCTAACCACAGTTGTCGTGGTCACTCACGTTCGCAAGACCTGTTGGGAACTTACTGCCTGTTGACCGCGCCAGCTATAGTAGCCACTGAAAGCCATTGCACATACGACCGCACGAGGGCGGTGCGGTCGGTGTGTAAATCGTTTCAGTTGTTACTATA